>JBGAOG010000047.1:0-24857 GCA_044221985.1 Phycisphaerales bacterium | reverse complement strand
AGGGACCTGGATTCCGTTTCGCGCGAGATAGCTATCCAAGCGCTCCATACCCACGGTGGGCGTCCATATTGTGGCGATGGTCCCCCCTCCAGCAAAGCCGCCCTGGCCAACCACGACCGCGCCGTCGTCGCTCACCGCCAGCGCGGGGCCTGAATCGAGACCCGGGGCACGCCCGAGGCTGGAGATTTGCCCATCACGCCATAGCACGGCGTCGAGGTCAGGCCCCGACTGTCCCACGATGATCGAACCGTCGAAGTTGACGGCGATGGCCGTCGAGGATGTGCTGCCGGAAAGCGACGGCAGGGGGATCATGCCGGTGCTTTGCCGCCACGCGAAGCCCTCGGAGTTACCCACGCCACCACTTCCGCCAACGATGGTCCTGCCGTCGCGGCTGACGCCACCCCCCCAGCTGATACTGTGGGTCGGTCGCGCGTATCCCAGGCCTTGGATGCCCCCAGCCTGACTCCAGCGGAAAACTTGGCTGACCAGGGATTGGTTCACGAGGAGGCTGCCCGCCACGACGCTCCCATCCCCGCTCACCCCCGTGGCCGCCGTCGCGGTGTAGCCACCAATTCGCGCGATCGCCTGGTACGTCCCGGGCCCTTGGTAGCGGAAGGCGCGGCTGCCGTCGTCGCCGACCACGGCTAGCCCGTCGCCGGAGATTGCGCTCGCGCCGGTTGACGAGGGCAACCCCGCCTCGCGTCCGAACTCGTTGCGCCCGCCGCCGAGAGTCCAGGTAAAGGCGAAGTTGTTGCTGGACAGAAAGGCCGTTCCCGAGGCTATTGCGCCGTTAGCGGAAAGCCCCGTCACCGTTGAGCCGTATCCATCCACGGGGAAGCCCACTGGATGGAACCCGGGAACTTGGGCGACGCACACGCTTGCTGAAGCGAACAGCAGGGCAACTGACGCCACAACGCACGGAGGTCTCATGCTCCCAGCATACCCAATGGGGCGGAATCTGCAATGGCGGTGCTCACGATTCCCGCAGACGCCTTCGAAAAGCCGATCGGTCGATCGAACGTAACTAAGATGAAGATAGGCACTTGATCCACGAGCCCGACCCTCGGGGGCGCCAGCGAGGGTCCTTCGACTGGCGACGATTCGTCCCCTTCGCCTCTTCCCTGGTGCCCGTTGCCCTTCGCAGCCCACCTCGTGATGGGTGAGCACGTGGAGTCGGCGATGGCGACCGTAGCAGGCGTGTGCCCGCACGGGTCACCTTCGCCGTCGTACCGCCAGCACGCCGAGCAGGCCCAGGCCCAGCGGCCCCGGCGCCGGGATCGAGGGCGGCGAGCTGCCGCCCGACAAGGCCTGCCTCCCTTGCCCTCACTTCGCCCTCGAGGATTTCGGTGGCGGCGGGAATCCCCGTCCTCCTCGTCAGATTCCACGCCCGCGCATTGCTTCCACCTGCTCGCCCAGCCGGTCGTCGATCAGCACGATCTCGGCGTCGCGCGACACGTGCGCCCGCACCAAGTCGGCCAGGAGCCTGGGACCGATCGCGCCCGCGTGCCACGCCACGAGGCGCGCCCCCTCGACATCCGATCCCGGACTGAGATTGGCCAGCAGCACCGCCGCCGTCGCGGGGTGCGCCGCCAACGCCTCGAACACTCGGGACAGGTGGTCTTCCGCTCGCGCCAGCATCGACGGCGCCAACATCGACGCTGGATCGAACAGCAGGCGCACGCGCGGCCCGGGCGTGCCGACCCCTTCCGCGTGGCGACGCAAGAACCCCGTGATCGACGGGACATCCGAGAGGACGTGATCGACCGCGGGCCAGAGCCACACCTCGGCGTCGCCGGGCATCGCCGCGAGGAACTTCTCCAGGGCCTCCCTGCCCCCGGGCATCCACGCCGGGCGGTCTCCGACGCTGCATCCCGTGCGCAGGACAACGGAACCCTCGGGCCTCGACATGGGGGGTGCGTCGGCGAGGGGGTTGAGCGAGCTGACCCAGGCCCGCGCCCGGGCCACGTCCGGAGCTTCCCGGGTACCATCCAAGGGCACCAAGGCGGCGCCCACCGCCCAGTCCTCTACCCACGCCGGTGCAAGGCCGCGACTCACGGGCAGGTGGGCGAGGCGATACCAGATCATGAGGGAAGCCTAGGGATGGCCCCCAAGCGGTTGGTGCCCGCTTCGCGTGCGCAACTCCGGCTCGCCACTCGCAACCACCCAAAACTACAGCACTTGGGGCGTCGCCAGCCGAAGGAAGGGGCAATCCCCGCGGAGGCCGGGGAGGACCCGCCGGGCGGAGCCCCTGGTCCGGCGTTGCGGGCGCCGAGCAGGGACCCCTCGATGCTCGAGCCCAACACCTCCGCCCCGCGCCGCACCCTGGAATCCGACGCCGCGACCTGCGGCGAATCCCACGCACGCCTGTCGGTACCCCAGCTGGTCGATCGCATCATGGAACTCAACCCCAGCGCCAGCGGGCAGTTCCTGGTGAACTTCCGACGCGAGGCGCTGCGCGACTACCTCGACCATCTCGTCTGCACCTCGTCGCCACGAGGACGCGAGGCCCGCTGGCTGCGGCGCGGGGACACGCCGGGGATCGTCGTGCGCGAGCCGCGGGACTAGCGCGGCGTTCGCCCCCGCCGCGCCCGTCGCCCGCATCCCTAGCATTTCCCGTGAGCGACGAGGGCGCGATCCAGGTCCACTTCGGCAAACCCATGCCGCTCTTTCCGCTCGATTCGGCGGTGCTGCTGCCCCAGCAGGTCGTCCCCCTGCATATCTTCGAGCCCCGCTATCGCCAGATGATCCAGCACGCCCTCGACGGCCCCGGGCAGATTGCCCTGGCGGTCTTCGAGGGCCAGCGCTGGAAGCAGGAATACCACGGGCGTCCGCCCCTGCGCCCCGCGGTATGCGTGGGCCAGATCGTGCAGCACGAGCGCCTGCCCGACGGACGCTACAACATCCTGGTCCAGGGAATCTGCCGCGCCAGGATCATCGAGGAACTGGAGCCCAACGAGTCACGCCAGTACCGCACGGCCCTGCTGGAGCCCGTGGGCGTCGAGGCATCGTCCATCGACGCCTCGACGGGCGAACTGGCCGACATCCGCGAGCGCCTCGAGGAACTGCTCACGCACGGAACGCTGACCCGCCTGGCGATGGCCGAGCCCGTGCTCAGATTCGTCCGCAGCAGCGAGGTGACCGTCCCCGCCCTGCTCGAGATCGTGAGCTTCACGATGCTCACCGGCGCCGAACTGCACTACCGCCTCCTGGCTGAGGAGAGCGTCCGGGCCCGCGCGGGACTGATCTTCGGGGAGCTGTCGCACATGGACGCCCTGATCCGCCGGGCCCTACCCCAGAAGCCCGCGGATACTCCCAAGGGGTGCAGCTGGAATTAGATCGACCGGCCTTGGGCGCCGAGAACAGCAGGCCCGGGCCCTTCGCCGGCAAGGCTCCCGCATTGGCGTCCTGGATGCTCCGCGGCGTCACCGAGTCGCCGGCGCCCCGGCGGGCACCTTGCCCGTGCGCGCCAGTTCCTCCCCCGCTCGAAGCGCCTGCTCGTTCAACGCCCGGAACTTGGCGGGCACCCGGGCCGTCACCGCCGCCTTGAGCGCCGCATCCGATACCAGGTTCGCCAGCTTGTTCACCACGGCCAGCGCCACCGTGTTGGCGGCCATCTTGTTGCCCATCGCGACGGCGGTCTCGGTGATGGGCAGGCGGTGGATGGTCCCCTGGCCGCTGACGCCCGCGGGGACGAAGGTGCTGTCGAAGAGGACCATCGTCTTGGCGCTGGTCTGGGTCACGTACTTGCGGGCGGACTCTTCCGAGAGGCAGATGAGAATGTCGGGCACCGTCACCTGCGGATAGGCGATGCGCCCACTCGATGAGATGATGACCTCGCTCTTGGACGAGCCCAGGCGTGCCTCGGGCCCGTAGGTCTGGGTCTGGACGACGGTCTTGCCTTCCTGCAGGGCGGCCTCGGCCAGGATCACCCCCGCCGTGATGAGCCCCTGCCCGCCGGCGCCGCTGAGCCGGATCTGCGTGGTCTTGCCCATGGTTCAGCCCTTTCGTGCGCCGTTGTGCCTGGCCCGCGAGGCGTAGGTCGTGGCATACTCGGCCCGGAGTTCCTCGCGGAAGAGCCCGGTGGGCGCTCGCCCGGCGTACTCGGCCTCGCCCCCTTCGCACTCGTCCATCTGCACCGAGTTGTCCTTCAGGTACTGGAGCATGTCGTAGGGCTCGCTGACGCCGTTGAGCCGCCCGAAGTAGGTCGGGCATGCCGTCATCACGTCGATGAACGCGAATCCCTTGTGGGCGATGGCACGCGTCATCATGCTCACCATCTCCTTGTGGTCGAAGGAGGTGGTGCGAGCGACGAAGCCCGCGCCGGCGCCCAGGGCCAGGCGGACGAGGTCGAAGCCTGGCTCGATGCTGCCCTCCAGCGAAGTCGTGCTGCGCTTGCCCAGGGGCGTGGTCGGCGCGAGCTGCCCGCCCGTGAGCCCATAGATCCCGTTGTTGAAGACCAGGGCGGTCAGGTCGAGGTTGCGTCGGCAGGCGTGGATGAAGTGGTTGCCGCCGATGGCCGAGCAGTCCCCGTCGCCCATGATCACGATGACCTTCAGGGCCGGGTTCGCGAGCTTGATGCCCGTGGCGAAGGCCAGGGCCCGCCCGTGCGTCGTGTGCATGGTGTTGAAGTCGAGCACGAAGGGCGTGCGCCCCGAGCACCCGATGCCGCTGACCACCACGACCTTGTCCTGGTCGAGCCCGGAATTCGACACCGACTCGAGCAGCGCGTGCACGATCGATCCATTGCCGCAGCCGGGGCACCAGACGTGCGGGAGCTGCTTCAGCCGCAGGAAATGCCGATATTGCTCGCTCATCGCGTCACCTTCCCCCGGCCCGCGGCCGCGACCTGGCCCTTGGTCTCCCCCGCCAACCCGTCCTTCACGCCCTTGACGATCTGCTCGGGCGCCATCAGGTTCCCGTCGATGCGCGACAGGGCACGCACCACGCACTGCCCGCCCGCGGCCCGCTCGATCTCGCGGACCATCTGTCCCATGTTCAGCTCGGGCACGACCATCAGGTCCACCCGTGCCGCCAGCTCCCGCACCAGGCGGTCGGGGAACGGCCACAGGGTCTTCAGGTCCAGCACCCCGGCCTTGATCCCCTCCCCGCGCAAGGCCTCGGCGGCGGATTCCGACGCCCGGCTGGTGATCCCGTAGCTCACGATCGCCACCGTCGCGTCGTCCAGCGTCGTTTCCTGTACCTGCGTCAGTTCCTCGACGGCGTTCTGCACGCGCCCGACCATGCGGCTCAGCTCCCGCGCCGCGCCCTCGCCGCCGACGGCGAAGCCCTCGGCCCCGTGGGCCAGGCCGGTGACGTGGACGCGGGCCCCAGCCCCGAACGGCAGGAACCCCTCGTCGCCGAAGGGCTTGAAGCCCTTGGGGTCCTTGGGCGCGCGCCGGGGAACCACCTCCAGCTCTCCCGGCTCGGGCCAGTCGATGTTCTCACGCATGTGGGCCAGCACCTCATCGAGCAGGAGGATCACCGGCACCCGGTACGCCTCGGCGAGGTTGAAGGCCCGCACCGTCATCTCGAAGGCCTCGCGGACGTGGGACGCCGTGAGCACGATCACGGGGTGGTCGCCGTGGGTCCCCCAGATGGCCTGCATGACGTCGCCCTGGGCGCTCTTGGTGGGCTGCCCGGTCGATGGGCCCCAGCGCTGGCAGTTCACGATGACGCACGGGGTCTCCGTGATGGCCGCGTATCCCAGCCCCTCCTGCATGAGGGAGAATCCGGGCCCGCTGGTGGCCGTCAGCGCCTTCCCGCCGCCCCACACCCCGCCGATGACGGCGGAGATGGAGGCGATCTCGTCCTCCATCTGGATGAACGTGAGCCCGCGGTGGGGCATCTCCTCGGCCAGGATCTCCATGATCTCCGAGCTGGGCGTGATCGGATACCCGGCGAAGAAGTTGCAGCCCGCGTAGAGGGCGCCGTGGGCGCACGCCTCGTTCCCCTGGACCAGCCGCTGGCTCATACGCCCACCTCCGCCTTCTCTTCCTTCACGATCCAGATCGCGAAGTCCGGGCACCGGGCCTCGCAGATCCCGCAGTACACGCACGTGTTCCCGTCCTTGGCGATGATCTTGGCCGACGCGTCCAGCGCGAGGGTGTCGCTGGGGCAGCCCGTCACGCAGATGTTGCACCCCTTGCACAGCGCCGGGGCCATCATCAGCCGACTGCCGCCCTGGAAGTACTTGACCGTCCCCCCGTCGCGCTCCACGCGGCAGGGCTCGGGCGCGGGTTGGGCGGCCCTGGCCTTCCCGGTCAGGTACCGGTCGATGGCATTGGCCGCCTCGCGTCCGTCGCGGACGGCCTCGACCACCGTCGCGCCGCCGTTGATCACGTCCCCGCCGGCGAACGCCCAGCGCTCGCCCGCCTGCCCCTCGCCGTCGACCTTGATGTTGCCGTCCGCCGTCAGCCCCATCCTCTTGAAGAACTCGGCCCGCGGCGCCTGCCCGATCGCCTTGATCACGCTGTCCACCTCGATGACGAACTCCGACCCCAGCACCGGGACGGGCTTGGGGCGTCCCGACGCGTCGGGCGGGCCCAGCTCCATCCGCAGGCAGCGCACGCCCCGGACCTTGTCGTCGCCCACGAAGCTCATCGGCGCGACGAGCTCCATGATCTTCACGCCCTCGGCCTTGGCCGCGGCGATCTCGTGGCGGTACGCGGGCATCTGGGCCTCGGTCCGCCGGTAGAGCATCACGACCTCGGGGATGCCCAGCATGCGGGCCTCGCGGGCCACGTCGATGGCGGTGTTGCCCCCGCCGATGATCGCCACACGCTGCCCCAGCTGCACCTCGCCGGGGTTGCCCAGCTTGATCTTCTCGATGAACGGCAGGGACTCCCAGATCCCCGGCATCGTCTCCCCGGGGATCTTCGCGGGCAGGTCGTCGCCCATGCCCACGCCCACGAACACGGCGGCGTGCTCGCGCCGGAGCTGCTCCACGCTCACGTCCCAGCCCACGCGCACGCCGTAGCGGAACGTCACGCCCATCTGCCGGATCAGCTCGGCCTCGCGCGGGAGCGGGTCGACGAGTTGCTTGTACGGCGCGATCCCGTGGACCACCAGCCCGCCGGGCTGCTCGCGCATCTCGTACACCGTCACGCGGAAGCCCAGCCGGGCCAGTTCCGCCGCGCACCCCAGCCCCGCCGGGCCCGCGCCGATCACCGCCACGCTCTCCTCGCGCTTGACGCGCGGCGTCGGCGGCGTCACCGTCGCGTGCTGCTCCATCGCCTTGTCCGTGGCATGACGCTGCAGGCGACCGATCTCGATGGCCCGTCGACCCTCGAGCTTGAGCACGCACGAGCCCTGGCAGAGCTCCTCGACGGGGCAGACGCGCGCGCAGCTCCCGCCCAGGATGTTGCGGTCGAAGATCTTGCGGGCCGCCTCGATGGGCATGCCCCTGGCGATGTCGAGGATGAACCCGGGGATGTCGATCCCCGTCGGGCACGCCGTGACGCAGGGCGCGTCGGCGACGGGTCCTCCACACTGCAAACAGGCTTGCGATTCAACGACGGCCTCGGTGACGGTCATGGGCGCGTGCGCCGATCCGTCAGGAGTCGTCATCCGGAAGTAATGACGAGGGTCCGTGTTCATGCTCTGAGTATATCGGGATTTGGAGACCGGCACGTCCTCTATATGCCGATTCCCCGTGGATTTGCGGGTCGGCTATTGCCCGGTGGACTTCCTGGGGGTCGTTCGCACATTGTTCGCCAAACCGGGTTGATTGAGCGGCCCAAGGCCGGCGGCACTCGCTGCCGCGCGTCTCAACCGAGCGTGGTCGCCCTTGGAATCCAGAGTCTCGTTGGGCAGGAAAGCGGCGGGGTGAACCGGACCGCTCACTTGCCGCCACCTGCCGATCGCCGCGGCAGGAGCTCCGCCAGGTCCGCCAGACGCGGACCTCGGGCTCCGGGAACGATGATGCGCGCGCGCGGCGCGTAGTCCCCGATCATCTCGCGGCACATCCCACACGGGAAAATAACGCCCGCGCGAGCCTGGCCCACCGAGTCCTGCTTGACCGCGACGATGGTCTCAATTCGGTCCCAGTCGCCGTCCGTCGCGGCCCGGCCGATCGCGATCGCCTCGGCGCACACGGCGATGCGCCCCACCGAGCAGTCCACGTTCACGCCGGTGTACACCTTGCCGCCCCTCACCCGGAGCGCGCACCCCACCTCGTGCCAACCCGCCCTGAACCGAGCTCGGATCAACGCTCGCGCGGCCTCGATCAGTTCCTCGTCCAAGCCTGACAGCATGGGGGCCTCGGGACTCTGGCGTGTTCAGCGATCGTACGAACGTGCGTTCTCGGGCGCCCCCAGTTCCGTGCGCGCGAGCCGCGGGGCGCCACGCCACCGACTGACCTCGGTCCTACCTCACACCAAACAAGAACGCCATCGCCGCCGGCAAGCGCTTGGCCCAGGCGTCCTCGTTGTGAACCGCGCCCGGGTCGAGAACGAACATCTTGCGTGGCGTGCTCCCGCCGCCGACGAGCCCCTTGGATTCCAACAGCGCATCGAGGCCCTTGACGGCGTCGGCGTACAGGGCGTTGGCGTCCACATTGCTGGGGGCACTGCCTGCTTCGGTCGTGCCCACGCCCAGGTAGACACGCGCGGGCCATGTCGTGACCGGCTCGAACAGGCCCCTCCAGTACTCGTGCTTCCCGAAGCGCAGCGACGGGCTCTCGGCCAGCACCAGCCCGAACACGTCGGGGTGCTGGCTCCCCGCGTAGAGCGCGATCAGCCCCCCCAGCGAGCTGCCGCCGACCCCCGTGCTCGCCGGGCCCGTCGCCACGCGGAACGTCCGCTGCACGCGCGGCATCACCTCCCGCAGCAGCCACTCCACGTGGGCCGCGCCCTGCGGCTTGAGCCCGGGCAGAACGTCGGCGTCCGTCACGGGCGGCATGTACTCGGCCGTGCGGGTCTCCCCGCTGTGCGGAATACCCACGATGATGAGCGGGCGGATCTTCCCCGTGGCGATGAGATCGCCCGCCGTCTCGTCCATGCGCCACTCGCCCGGCGCTGTCGCGGGCTTGTCGAACAGATTCTGACCGTCGTGCATGTACAGCACGGGGTACTCCACGCCGGCGTTCTTCGCGTCGTCGTACCCCGGGGGGAGCCACACCAGCAGATCGCGAGATTGCCCCTTGGCCGCTCCCACCGCGCCCTGAACCTGCAACCGCCTGAGCGTTCCCGCGCCGACCTGCACCGTCCGGGTTCCCGCCGACGCCTTGGCCTCCGCGCCGGGACGCTCGTCGGCCCAATGTTCAACCGCCAACTCGACCGTCGGTATCTCTCCGGGTTTCAACGCCGCCACGTCCACCTTCGGAAGCTGGCGATTCCCGATGTCCGCAAAGTCGGCCGCCACCTCGCACTTGTCCCAGGTCCCGCGCGCGAACTTGAATTCGACGGGCTCGCCCGCGTTCGCCCGGGACTTGGGCTTGATCAGGTGGATCCGCCATCGCATGTCGCTCTGCGGCGTGAGCTGGTACGCCCCGTCGCCCGGGTTCCAGCCCGTCACGTTGCTCGCAAAGTAGATCGGGTCGCCCGCGTTGGCCTTCTTCGCCTTGTCCGTCACGATGAGAATGAACCCCTGCTCGAGCGCCGCCGGATCGGTTAGTCCGGCCCCGGGCTCCGCGCCGCCGCCCGCTCCCTTGGGGGGCGCGAGCTCCGGCCCCGCGAGTTGTGCCCCGGCGCCCTGGCGCTGCCCTGCCGCGTAGTTCGCCTTGTGCCCCGCGAGCAACTCCCCGATCGCGTTCACGCCCCCGGTGCTCCCCGCGCCAGCGCCGATCGGCGGCGCGCCCATCGGCGCCCCGAACCTCAGCCCCGCGTAGATACCCCAGCACACCGCGACCATCAGGGCCAGCGGTGCGATCAGGAACGCCGTCAGCCACACGTTCTGCCTGCGCATCCGCCGACCCTCCAACCCCGCGGAAAGTGTGACCGCCATGGACGCCTCCCTGTCTGGGCTCGGGCCCGTCGTGTTCAGGGTATCCACCAGGAAAAACGACCCGGCGCTGGGCCGGGTCGCGAGTCTCAACGCTCAGTCTCCATCCCTCGATGCTCGACTCGCCGTGCTCGATCCGCGGCGGGCCATCCTCACCCCGGACTGGCCGCTACTTCGCGCTCTGGAACAACTCCGCGGCCTTTCCCCAGTTCACCACGTTCCACCACGCCGCGACGTAGTCCGCTCGCCGGTTCTGGTACTTCAAGTAGTACGCGTGCTCCCACACGTCCAGCCCGAGGATCGGCGTGCCCTCGCACCCCGCGATCGCCCGGCCCATCAGCGGGTTGTCCTGGTTCGGCGTCGAGCAGATTTCCAGCTTGCCCTTGTTCGACACCAGCCACACCCAGCCCGATCCGAAGCGAGCCAGCGCCGCCGCCGCGACTTTCTCCTTGAACCCGCCCGCGCCGTCGAACGATCCGAAGGCGCTCTTGATCGCGTCGCCCAGCGGTCCCGATGGCGCGCCACCCCCACCCTTGCCCGGGGGCGCCATCAGCTCCCAGAACAGGCTGTGATTCCAGTGCCCGCCAACGTTGTTGCGAACCGCCCCCCGCTTGTCCTCGGGGATGTCCGACAGGTGCGCGATGATCTCGCCGGCGCTCGCCTGCGCCCACTTCGTGCCCTCCAGCGCCTTGTTCGCGTTGGTCACGTACGCGGCGTGGTGCTTGCCGTGGTGGATCTGCATGGTCTGCGAATCGACGTGGGGTTCCAGGGCCTCGAACCCGTACGGCAAGCTGGGCATGGTAAGGGTCATGTTCGGTACTCCTTTGGATTCTCGGGCCGATTCGGCACAAAGTGCTGGGGATGGGCTGTGGATCAATCCCTGAATCTCGATCCGGCGGGCCCCAGTCGTGGGGGACCGCATTGGCGAATCGTGAAGTTTCTGGTATGTTGGAATCCCGCTCGCCGGCGTAGGCGAGCCACCAGTTTTTGATCAGAGCCTAGTGGCGGCACGGCTCTAGATCAAATATCGGAACCCTAACCGGACCCATCCATCCACGTTATGGGTGCCGCCAACAATGGGATTTGTCCCCGCCAGGAGCCATACAGAGCGAAGTTCTAGAACAGACGCCGCGCACGAAACTAAAATCGTGCGTCGGCGTAGAAAGAGGGAAGGCCCCCGACCCACACAGGCCGCGACTCGGCATGACGTCCGAACCGGCAACGAACCTTGGGTCCTGGGCAGGCGTTCCCGGTCGGGCGATGGCCCGGCTGTCTGGTAAGGACCGGACCGGCGCCGCGTGCCAGCCGGGTTGCAGTCTTTGTTCTCGCGCCGCGCGGGCGCGGGACGGCGTTGCCGCACACCGGAAGTGCGGCGTGGACATACGAGCGTGGCGGAGGCCACGCCCGGACTGGAGAACCGTCGGAGAGAGGCGCCCAGGAGTCGGGCCGTCTCGGGTTGGGGAAGCAAGGAACCCGGGACTGCCGGGCCACGAAGGCTCGGCGAAGGAATCGAACGTGCAGATGGAAAGAGGATTGGTGACGACGATGCGGCAGACGAACACCCAGCGATCGCTCAACCCCCTGGAGCAGGTGCGACGCCGCCACCGCGCCAGCGTGGTGGGCACGGGGCTGACCGAGGGCGCCACGGGCAAGGCCCAGGTGCAGCGGCGCCTCTCGCACGAGGACGAGCGTCTGCTCACCCAGATCATGTCGCGCGAGCAGGACTTCATCGACAGCCCGGCCTTCTACGAGAAGGACGCCTCGAACAAGATCTACGTGGACGCGCCGCCGGTGCCCAAGCCCGACACGTCGTGGTACCACCCGGTGATGGACGACCTTTCGAGCGCCCGCAACCGCACGGTGAAGAGCTCCCAGCAGGTGATCCTGACGGGCGCCCAGGAGAAGGTGCTGTTCCACCAGTTCAACTTCGCTCGCTTCCGCATCCACAAGATGCAGCAGGACGTCTGGGCCCGCCCGGATCGCAAGCCCGCGCCCGACCAGGCCCAGGAGATCCTGAACTGGCACCGCATCGCGGACCGCATCCGCGAGCAGATCGCCGAGACCAACCTCGCCCTCGTGCTGGCCATGGCCAAGCGCACCCGCATGAGTGAGGTGGACTTCGCCGACCTCGTCAGCGAGGGCAACATGGCCCTGCTGCGGGCGGTCGACAAGTTCGACGCCGGCCGCGGGTACAAGTTCAGCACCTACGCCTGCCGCGCCATCCTCAAGGCCTTCAGTCGCCAGGGCATGAAGCTCAGCAAGTATCGCCAGCGCTTCCCGACCGACTTCGATCCCAAGCTCGAGAAGTCCAACTTCCTCGAGACCAAGCGGACGACGTTCGAGAAGGACGCCGCCGAGGAGGTCAAGCGCATCGTCCTGGAGAATCGCGCGGACCTGTCCGACGTGGAGCGCACCGTCATCGAGCACCGCTTCGGGCTCGAGTCGGGCGAGAACGAGCGTCCCATGACCCTCGAGCAGGTCGGGCAGATCATCGGCGTCACCAAGGAACGCGTCCGCCAGATCCAGAACAAGGCCATGGAGAAGATCCGCCTCCAGCTCGAGGCGAACTTCCTGGGCAACAAGGAGGCCATCGAGCAGGTGGAGCAGGAGGCCGCCGCCGCCGCCGGGCTCACGCCCGAGCAGCAGCCCCTGGTCCCCCAGACGCCGGCCCAGTTCCTCGAGTCCCTGACCCTGAACTGAGCGTCAACGAAGTGCTACTCCACGGGCCCGACCTCGCGTCGGGCCCTCTTTGTTTTGCTCCACACGCCGGTTTTGCGCCCCCTCCACGCCCGGGGTCCACGATTCGACCCAATCCGAGCGCCCAACGCGCTCGCCGCCTGAAGCCGGTCCTCCGATGCGCCGATAATTCGGGGCCATGTCTACCGCCGCCTCCTGCCCCCTGCTCCGTCGCATGGCCATCCTCACCGGTGGCGGCGATTGCCCCGGGCTCAACGCCGTCATCCGCGCCGTCGCCCGCGACGCCTTCAACTGCGGGCTGGACGTCTACGGCATCGAGGACGGGTACCTCGGGCTCATCGAGAACCGCATCCGCCGCCTGCACCAGAACGATCTCACCGGGATCCTCTCGCGCGGGGGGACGATCCTGGGCTCGAACAACAAGAGCAACCCCTCGCAGTTCGCCGTCGGCACCAACCCCGACGGGTCCATCCAGTACGCCAACGTCACCAAGCAGTGCCTCACCCACCTGTTCGACCAGCGCATCGAGGCGATGGTGGTGATCGGGGGCGACGGCACCCAGACCTCCGCCGCCATGTTCGCCCGCGAGGGCATCCGCGTGGTGGGCGTCCCCAAGACCATCGACAACGACATCGTGGGCACGGAGATCACCTTCGGCTTCCAGACCGCCGTGGCCACCGCCACCGACGCCCTCGACAAGGTCCGCACCACCGCCGACAGCCACCATCGCGTGATGTTCGTCGAGGTCATGGGGCGAAACGCGGGCTGGATCGCGTTGCACTCGGGCGTGGCCGGCGGCGCGGACGTGATCCTGCTGCCCGAGATCCCCTTCACCCTCGAGGGGATCTGCGAGAAGATCAAGGAACGCAAGCGCCTGGGGAAGATGTCCAGCCTCGTGTGCGTGAGCGAAGGGGCCAAGCCCGTGGGCGGCAAGCAGGTCATCGCCCGGATGGACCCCACCAGCCCCGACCCCGTTCGCTTGGGCGGCATTTCCCGCCTCCTCGCCGAGAAGGTCGAGGAGATGACCGGAATCGAGTCACGCTACGTCGTGCTGGGGCACACGCAGCGCGGCGGCCCGCCCGTGGCCGCCGATCGCGTCCTCTCCACCCTGCTGGGCAATCACGCGATGACCCTCTTGCGGGAGGGCAAGATGGGGCGCCTGGTGGCCGTCCAGGGCGGACGCCTGACCGACATCGACCTCGAAGAGCCCGCGGGCAAGCAGCGCCTGGTCACTCCCGACGAAGCCCTCATCGGCGCCGCCCGGGCCGTGGGCACCAGTTTCGGGGACTAGGCGCCCGGGGCGAGGGGGTTTCCAACCCCACCCCTCAAACAGGGATGTCTCCCAGGTCATCGTCCTCGCGCTCGGGCCCCCCGCCGTCGCGGTGGTCCTGGACCGGCCCCGTCCTCTTACCCGGCGCGAAGCCCCCGGGCGCATCCTGGAACGGATCGTGGAACGGGGCCTTCTCCCCGGGGAACTGGGCCGCCGCCTGCGAGGGCGAGGTGTAGCCCGAACCGGGGCGGGCTCCGCCGCGCGGCTCGATCATGGAGCCGGGCATGCCCAGGGGCGGGATCGCGTGGGAGTCATAGTTCTCGAAGCGCGTCGTGGAGTGGTTCCACTTCAATTTCACCACGCCCGTGGGACCATTGCGCTGCTTGGCCACGATCAGCTCGGCGATCCCCACCTTGTCGGGGTTCTCCGCCGCCCACTCCTCCCGGTTCTGCGTGTGGTAATACTCCTCGCGGTGCAACAGGATGATGACGTCCGCGTCCTGCTCGATGGAACCGCTCTCGCGCAGGTCGGCCATGCGTGGCTTGTTGCCCTCGCGCTGCTCGCTGGCGCGGTTGAGCTGGCTGAGGCAGACCACGGGGACGTCCAGCTCGCGCGCCAGCGCCTTGATCCCGCGCGAGATCGCGGACACCTCCACCTGGCGGCTCTCCCGCGCCGCGTGGGGCGCGGTCATGAGCTGGAGGTAATCGACCATGATCACCTTCACCCCGAACGTCTGCACCAGGCGCCGCGCCCGGGCCCGCAGCTGGAGCACCGTCATGTTGGGCGTGTCGTCCACGTAGATGGGCGCGGGGCGCAGGTCCTCGGCCGATTGCAGCAGTCGCCTGAGCTGGTCGTCGGGGACCTTGTGCCCCCCGCGCAGCGCCTGGCTCGACACCCCCGCGCGGGCGCTGAGCATGCGCTGCCCGATCGCGTTCTTGCTCATCTCCAGCGAGAACAGCGCGATGGGCACGCTGCGGCTGCCCGGTGCGCCGGGCACGGGCGCCCCGCCGATGGCGATCTGCTCGGCCAGGTTCAGCGCCAGGGCCGTCTTGCCCATGCTCGGGCGGGCCGCGATGATGATGAGCTCCCCGGGCTGGAGCCCGCACAGGATCTCGTCGAGTTCGCCGTACCCCGTGCTCACGCCCGTGTACCCCGTCCCGTCGAAGTCCGCCGCCTCAATGCGCCGCATCTCCGCGTCCAGCAGGTCCCCCAGGCGCTGGGCCTCGCTGACACTTCGCTCCTGCGCGATCTCGAACACCGACGCCTCGGCCGAGTCGATCACCACCCGGGCCCCGTCGGGACCCTGGTCCCCCGCGTGGAACGCCTCGTAGATGATCTTCCCGGCCGTGTCGATCAGCCGTCTCAGCTTGGCCTTGTCGCCCACGATCTTGGCGTAGTGGCGGGCGTTGGCGGCGCTGGGCACGGCGTTGGCCAGCTCGACGAGGTAGTCGCCCCCGCCCACCTGATCGAGCACGCCCCGCTCCTGCAGCACGGTGCTGATCTGCACCAGGTCCCCGCTGTTGTGCGCGTCGTAGACCTCCACCAGCACCTTGTAGATGTGCGCGTGCGACTCCTTGAAAAAGTCCGTCGGGCCCTGGATCAGCCCGATGATGTCCCCGATCACGCTCGGATCGAGGATCATCGACCCCAGCAGCGACATCTCCGCCTCGAGGCTCTTGGGCGGCTCGCGGTCGAAGAGGCTCTGGATGGAGATATTCACGCCCGGCCCGCGTCCGTTGCCGCGCCCAAACCCGCCCCCGCCGTTCGCGCCGTCCATGGCTCCATCCTCCCGTCCGCGCTCTGGGCGCCGGCATCGGCCTCGACGCCGATCGCCTCCGACGACGCACCAGCGTAGTGGGCAAACCGCGCCCGCGCACGCATCGGACTCCAATCGACACCCCCCCGGACAACGCGGCCCAAGTCCTTTCCGCCGCTACCCTTGATCATGTCCAACACCCCGGGCGTGCCCCTGCTGGCCAAGCTCATCGACCGCCTGACCGCGTCGCGGACCCTGCCCGACCCCCTCCCCGGCGACCCCTTCCCCACCTTCCACCGCTGGTTCGACGACGCCCGCCAGGCCAAGGCCCAGCCCAACCCCGACGCCATGACCCTGGCCACGGTGGACCCCGACGGCACGCCGTCGGCTCGCATGCTCCTCTGCCGCGGAATCGACGACAGCGCGGGGACGATCACGTTCTACACCAACTACCTGGGACGCAAGGGGCGGGCCCTGGAGCACAACCCCCGCGTGGCCGCCTGCTTCCACTGGGACCACGCCGAGCGTCAGGCCCGCCTCGAGGGCCTCGTCATCCGCGCCACTCCCCAGCAGAGCGACGCGTACTTCGCCCAGCGCCCGTGGGAATCGCGCCTGGGCGCCTGGGCCAGCCACCAGAGCGAACCCCTGGGAAGCCGGGCCGAACTCATCGCCCGCGTGCTGGAGGTGATGAAGCAATTTGGCATTTCCGCCGGCGACATCGCGCTCAAGGGCGACGCCGTCAAGATCCCGCGCCCGCCCCACTGGGGTGGGTTCACGCTCGTCGCCCGCAGGGTCGAGTTGTGGCTGGGCGGTCCCGGGAGATTCCACGATCGGGCGGCCTGGACACGCGAGGTCGCGGGCCCGGACGGTTCGCACCGGGCAGGACCTTGGTCCGCCACGAGGTTACAGCCCTAGCCCGCCCCCGGGGTCTTGTAACCACACTCCGGCAAACGACTTCTCCCCCGGCGGGGCAGTTCCGCTCAGGCCACCACCGCGGCGCTCCGAATCAACGGTTGGAACGCGCCTCGATGGTTCGAGCGCGCGGCGTCCGGGTACAGGACACGTCGATGCCCCTACAGAACCGACGCCAACTGTCCGCCGCTGAAGTCGTCCACCTGCGCGCCGAGTTGGCCTCGCGCCTGGCGAGCATCGGCGTGGAAACCCGCCCGGAAGTGGCGTTGCGAGTCCTGGCCCTGGTGGGCGAGCCGAGCTCGACGATCAGGGATTTCGCGAAGGTCATTCGCACGGACGCGGGCTTTGCCGCGCGCCTGCTGCACATCGCGAACTCGGCCCTGTTCGCGCAGCGCAAACCCGTGTCCTCGCTCGATCGGGCGTGCCTGCTGCTGGGACTGGAGCGGCTCAAATCGATGACGCTGGGGTTCCACCTGGCCCGTGCGGCCGGCGCAGCCAGGTCCAGCGCCATCGCCCGCGAGGTCTGGGGGCAGTCGCTCCTGCGCGCGTGCCTGGCCGCGGAGGTCGCGCGACGCCTGGCGCCCCAGGACGTGGCCGAGGCATTCGTGATCGGGCTGCTCTGCGACGCGGGGCTGGGGCTGATGCCGCGCCTGACCGGGAAGGACTTCGACGCCCTCTGGGATCAGGGCTCGACGCCCGACCGGCTCTACGCGCGCGAGCTGGAGACCCTCCGATTCACGCACGTGGACGCGATCGCCGCCCTGGCGAGCCGATGGAAGCTCCCCGAGATCCTCTCCCTCCCGCTCGAGCGGCACCACGTCCCGCCCAGCTGGCCCCTGCGCCACGAACCCGTGCACCGCCTGCACGCCGTCGCCTACATCGCGGGCACTATCGACCTCAAGCCGCGGGTGGATGCGAACGGCGCCGCACTCCCCATCTCGGGGCCCGTCGAGGGCCCGGCCGGCCTGGCCCTGGAACGGGCCCTGGGCATTTCGCCGGCGCAGGTGGGCGCCATCGTGCGCAAGGCGATGGACGAGTACGTCGCCGCCCGCGAGCTCTTCGCGGAGTTCGCCGACTCGGTCAGCGCCGACGAGAACCTCCTGAATTCCATCCAGGCGCGCGCGCTGTCCACCCTTGACGCCGTGGCGAGCGCCGGGCTCGAGCGCGAGCTGGCCCACGGGCAATCTCGCTTCGTGCTCGGCGGGGCCCGCATCGAGATCGAACGACTCGAGAATGGGCTCGTGCGAGCCTACCTCCACGACGACCAGGGGCAGCGCCTCGTCTGCCACGTCTTCCAGCCCAGCGTCGACGGCGTCAACTCGCTCTACGACGCCCTGGGCCTGAGCCCCCGCCCCGACGACGACGCCCAGCGCCTCGACGCCATCCTCAGGGCCGCCTGATCCGCCCGCGCCCCTACCGCGAGGGAGCCGGCGCGGGACCCGCGATCACTTCGTCCCTGGTCATCATCTGGTCCAGCAGCGTTCCCACCAGCGCGGCCCCCCCGGCATCCCGCCCCGCCGAGCCCCCGACCATCACCCGGGGCGTGATCTGGATGTTGCGGTCTCCCACGATCTTGAGCAGCTCGATCAGCGCCGCGTTATTCTTGCCGATCTGGTCCGCCACTTTCTTGTACGCCTCCGCCTGGGCGGTCGCCTTGATCTGGATGGCCTGGGCCTCGCCCTCGGCCTCCGCCACCTTCTGCTTCTGCGTCTCCATGGCGATCTTCACCCCGTACGCCGCCGTCGCCAGCCGCCGCTCCTCCTCCGACTCCTGCTGGCTCTTGGAGAGCTGCTTCTTCTGCTCGGCGGCCTTCTGCTGCTCCTGGAAGGTGGTCTGCTCCTGCTTGGCGATCTCGCGGTCGCGCTGGGTCTTGAGCAGCTCGCCCAGGGTGGTCTCGTCGCCCACGTCGCCGATGCGGACCGCGTTGATGGTCACGCCGTACCGCGCCATCTGCGTCTTGAGCATGGCGAGGCTCTGGGTTTCCTGGATGCTGCGCTGCTGGATGTAGTCGAGGGCGCGGACATTCTCCGCGTTGTTTCGGAAGATCGCCCGCACCGCCGAGTTCAGCACGTTGCGGAACTGCTCCCCCTCGTCGTCCTGCAGCGTCGCCACCACCAGCGGGGCATTCTCGGCCATCACCTCGTACTCCACGCGCACGTCCACGGGGAAGCGGAAGCCGTCGCTCGTCGTGACCTTGATCTCCTTCTCCTCCATCTGCGAGTCCTTCGTCCCGTCCGCGGACTTCGAGCTCGGGTTCGAGGCGCGCCCCGCCGTGAAGTGCGCCACCATCGGCGTCGTCCAGACCTCGATCAGCGTGAACGCGTCCGTGTTCAGCGCGTACTTGCCCGGGCTGAGCACGTCCTTCCGCACGCCCGCCTCGCCCTCCTTGGCCAGGTGGATCGCTCCCAGCGTGGATTCCGCTTCCTTCCCCGAGGCCACCCCGCGCACGACCACGCTGGGCGTGCTGCCGAAGTTCGCCTTCAGCGCGCCCACCTCGCCCTGCCTGATCTCCGTCTGGTCCACCATCTTTACCCGGAACAACTGCGTATTCAGCCGGTACTTGCCCGGCGTCAGCACCGTCGTCTGCTTGCCCTTGAGGCCCTTGCCCGTCGTCAGGAACGTCCTCGCGTCGAGCATCCCCTGCACCTGCTCGCGCGGCCATTCCGGCGCGAACAACTGCCCCTCGCCCATCGCCTGCCCGTCGCTCGTCTCGATGATCCCCACCTGCCCGCTCTGCACTTCCGTCAGCGGCACCGTCTCCACCGCGTAGATCACCGGCCACACCCAGAAGTGCCACCCCGGGGCCATCACGTCCGCCTGCACGCCCATCTCCCCGTTCACCGCGATGATCTTCCCTTCCTTGAGCGAGCCTCCCATCGCGTTCTTGGTCACGACGCCCACCTGGTCCGAACCCACGAACCGGATCGATCCCAGCGCCATCGACAAGATCACCACCACCAGCGCCAGCATCGCCGCGGCCCCACGCAGCCCCTTGTTGGGCAGGCGAAACGCCCCCACCACGATCGCCAACGCCAGCACCACGCCGAGGAAGAGAACAAGAACACCCATCGCAGCACCCCGCTTTCGAGCGCGGAAACTCCCGCGTCGCGTACAGTATTCGGAGTCTACCCGTCCCTGTTTCCCTCCGCTTGCGCCGGCCACGATGCTGCCTCGCGGGCTTCCCCCCGGGGCGGACCAACCGCCGCGGGACCTCCCCTACCATCGCCCCCTCCAAGGAGTTGCGCGATGCCCGATTGGCTCAAAGTCTGCGAGGCCCTCAGGGCCAAAGTCGGTTCCAGCATCACGGTCAAGGGCTGGGTCCGCACGCGACGCGATTCCAAGGCCGAGGGCGGGCTTTCGTTCGTCCACATCCACGACGGCACCTGCTTCGACCCCGTCCAGGCCGTGTGCAAGGGCGATCTCCCCAACTATGCCTCCGAGATCCTCAAGATCACGACGCACTGCGCCGTCGAGGTCGACGGCACCATCGTCCAGAACCCTAAGGGTGGCAACGAGATCGCCGCGGCCGCCGTCCGCGTCGTGGGCTGGGTCGAGAACCCGGACCACTACCCCATCCAGCCCAAGCCCCACACGATGGAGTTCCTGCGCGAGCAGGCCCACCTCCGCGTGCGAACCAACACCTTCGGGGCCGTGGCCCGCATCCGGCACACGCTCTCGATGGCGATCCACCGCTTCTTCCACGAGCGCGGGTTCTTCTGGGTCCACACGCCGATCATCACCGCCAGCGACTGCGAGGGTGCGGGCCAGATGTTCCGCGTCAGCACACTGGACTTCGCGAACATGCCCAGAGAAGATACGAAGGCAGGCAGCGGAGCGTCTGCGCCATCGGCCGCAGCCGCTTCCACTTCGTCTCTCCGGAACTCCGTCTCTCCGGCTCTTCCGGTTGACTTCTCCCACGACTTCTTCGGCAAGGAAGCCCACCTGACCGTCAGCGGGCAGCTCAACGTCGAGACCTACTGCGCCGCACTGTCGCGGGTCTACACCTTCGGGCCCACCTTCCGCGCCGAGAACAGCAACACCAGCCGCCACCTCGCCGAGTTCTGGATGATCGAGCCCGAGATCGCCTTCGCGAGCCTCGCCGAGGACGCGCGCCTGGCCGAGGACTTCATCAAGTACCTCATCAACGCCTGCCTCTCCGAGCGCCCCGACGACATGAAGTTCTTCGACGAACGCATCGAGAAGGGCCTGCTCGCACGCCTGAGGCACGTCCTCGACACGCCGTTCCGGCACCTCTCCTACACCGAGGCCATCGCGATCCTGCGGAGAGCCATCGCCGGCGGCAGGAAGTTCGAGTACCCCGTCCAGTGGGGCACCGACCTCCAGAGCGAGCACGAGCGCTACCTCACCGAGGAGCACTTCAAGCAGCCCGTCGTCCTCATGAACTATCCCAAGCAGATCAAGGCCTTCTACATGCGCCTCAACCCCCCGGGCACCGACGGCGCACCGGGCGACACGGTGGCCGCCATGGACGTCCTCGTCCCGGGCATCGGCGAGATCATCGGCGGCAGCCAGCGCGAGGAACGCCTCGACTTCCTCGACCGGCGCATCGAGGAAATGAAACTCCCCGCCAAGGAATACTGGTGGTACCGCGACCTGCGCCGCTACGGCACCGTCCCTCACGCCGGCTTCGGCCTGGGCTTCGAACGCGCCATGATGTTCATCACCGGCATGCAGAACATCCGCGACGTGATCCCGTTCCCCAGGGCGCCCAAGCAGGCGGAGTTCTGAGCACGACGCCCAGCCCCTCCATGCCCATCCCCGCGGACATCCTCGCCTACCACGCCGCCCAGTCCCCCGCGGACAAGCGCATCTGCGACGCCCTCGCCAAGGCCATCGATCGTCGCCTCAAGGGCGCCGAGTGCAAGATCTGGCATCGCCACCCCGTCTGGTTCCTCGACGGAAACCCCATCGTCGGATACCACAAGCTCAAGGACTGTGTCCGCCTCCTCTTTTGGAGCGGGCAGTCGTTCGACGAGCCCGACCTTGCGCCCGAGGGGAGCTTCAAGGCCGCCGAGGCCCGGTTCACCTCCGCGGCTCAGATCTCCGCCCGCGACCTCAAACGCTGGCTCGAGAAGTCGATCGAGATCCAGTGGGACTACAAGAACATCGTGAAGCGCAAGGGCAGGCTCGAGCGACTGAAGTAGGCTGGCCCCCCGGGCCCGTGGCCCCAAGGTGATCGCCGCCTGGATGTGCCGTCCTCGCCCGGGGGGCATGGTTCGCAAGTCCATATCCCGGCGGCACGGCGAAGGGCCCCTTGACATCTGGGCCTCCCGGCCCCTGGGCCCTTTGGCCATTCCCTCTCCCGCCCCGTACCCTCCGCCCATGGCCCACGCCCTCTTTTCCTGCTTCGGAATCGAGCTCGAGTACATGGTCGTCGATCGCGATTCCCTCGCCGTCCGCCCCATCGTCGACACACTCCTCCGCGACGTCGCGGGCACCGCCGACGCCATCGTCGAGTCCGAGAGCGAGCCCGGCTGGCCCGACGAGCTTTCCCTGGGCGACATCAGCCTCGGCAACGAGCTCACCGCCCACGTGCTCGAGCTCAAGGTCTCCCAGCCGGCGCCCAACCTGCGCGGGCTCAGCCACGACTTCCACGCCGCCGTCCTGCGCCTGGCCCCGATCCTCGAAAAGCACAACGCCATGCTCCTGCCCGGCGGGATGCACCCCACCATGGACCCGATGCGGGAGATGAAGCTCTGGCCCCACGGCAACAAGGAGGTCTACGAGGCCTTCAACCGCATCTTCGATTGCCGCGGGCACGGCTGGGCCAACCTGCAGGCCTGCCATATCAACCTCCCCTTCGCCGAGGACGCCACTCCCGCGGGCGAGTTCGGGCGCCTCCACGCCGCCATCCGCGCCCTGCTCCCGATCCTGCCCGCCCTCTCCGCCGCGTCGCCCATCATGGACGCCCGGGCCACGGGCCTCCTCGACAACCGCCTCGAGGTCTATCGGACCAACTCCGCGAAGATCCCCGCGGCCGCCGGCAAGGTCATCCCCGAGCGCGTCTACACCCGCGCCGACTATCACCGCGAGATCCTCCAGAAGATCTACGACGCCTACGCGCCCTTCGATGCCGCGGGAGTCCTTCGCGACGAGTGGGCCAACAGCCGCGGGTGCATCGCCCGCTTCTCGCGCGGCGCCATCGAGATCCGCGTGCTCGACGTGCAGGAGTGCCCTCGCTGCGACCTGGCGATCGCCCAGGCGATCATCTGCGTCCTGCGCGCCCTGTGCGAGGGCGTTGGGTTCGACCGCCCGGCGATCCAGGCCCTCGAGGTCGACCCCATGCACGAGATCCTGTTGTCGGTCATCCGCGACGCCGAGCGCGCGGTCGTTCGCGACGGGCCCTACCTGCGTGCCCTGGGATTCGCCGGCCCCTCGTGCACCGCGGGCGAGCTGTGGCGGAGCCTGCTCGAACGCTGCGCCGGCAACGACCCGGGCGCCAGCACCTGGATGCCCGTGGCCGACCTCGTCATTGCCCAGGGCCCCCTGGCTCGGCGCATCCTCCGCGCCGTGGGAAACGACGCCAGCCCCAAGGCCATCGCCACGACGTACCGACGCCTCGCCGGTTGCCTCGCCAGCAACTCGCCTTTTCTTCCCTGACCGAAGGCTCACCAAGAAAGAAGCCGGTCGGCACTCCCCGGAGCGGCCGACCAGCCCAAACACCGCACGACGCGGCGGATGTGTCTTTCGCCGAGAATCATCGTCCCGTCGCCCAAAGGAAACAACTCCACGATCGGACGCACTGGCCATCCGGGGAAGTCCAAACACATCCGATTGTCCCCTCATGCCCGCCGGCCCCGCGTGCCTCCGCCCCGTGGTCCAGGGCAGGCAAAGAAAAACGCCCCGCCAGGACCGCGGGGCGCTCGTCACTCGTGTTCGGGAGAGTCGCTCAGTTGCTCAGCACCACGATCTCCACGCGCCGGCTGGCCGCCTTGGAGGCCTTGGGCTGCGCCGCTCCCATCCCCGCCGTCGACACGCGGTTCGACTTCACGCCCTTGGTGGACAGGTACTTCTTCACCGCCTCCGCCCGGGCTTCGCTCAGCGCCTGGTTGCTGCCCCATTTGCTGCGCTTGATCGGGTCCCCATCGGTGTGCCCCTCGATACGCACGCTCTGGTTGGCATACCTCGTATTCAGGATCTTGGCGATCTTGTCGAGCTGCTTCTTGGCGTCGGACTTGATGACGGCCTGACCCGAGGCGAACAGCACGTCGCCCGGCAACTCCACGGCAAGCCGACCGTCCTTGCCCACCTGGAACGGGTCGCCCTCGCTGGGCCAGTTCTGCTGGACCCCGGAGTTGCCGGCGTTGTCCACCGGCATGCCGAAGGGCTGGCCCCCCATCGGCTGCTGCGGCTGCAACCCGCGAGCCTCCAGGTCCGCGATCCGCGCGTCCTTGTCCCGGTTCGACTGCTCCAGCTGCGCGTTGCGCTCCCGCAGCTCGGAGGCTTCCTGAACGGCCGTCTGATACTCGGCCTTCGAAACCGACTTGCAGCCGCTGAGCCCGAGGGTCAGGACCGCCAGAGAAACCACACCCGCCATACGGAACATCGCGCGTCGCATCGCAAGCCCCTATCCGTGGATTGACCTGTTCCAGACCACAGGAAGCGGCGCCCATTGCGCGCATCCCTGCGCCTCAAGCCACAGCATATCGGCAAAACCCGGCGCGGGGCGGCAGTTCTCGCCTCCCACCCGCGATTCCACCCGATTTCTCGTACAACCGACACCCACCGACAACCCCCGCACCCCTCACGGCAGATGCACCGGCGATAGCGCCGGCAACAACAGCCCCAAGCCTCGCTCGATCAACGGCCTCAACGCCAGCACCAGCAGCGTCGACACCGCCAGGTACGGGCCGTAGGGCATCGCCCGTTTGGCCGCCCCTCCGAGCACCAGCCCCAAGACCCACCACGTCAGCCCCACAAACGCCGCCCCGAAGAACGCCAGCACGCTGTCGATCCACCCCAGGCAGGCGCCCACGGCCGCCATCAGGTGCACGTCCCCCAGGCCCATCGCCTCCTTCCCGAAAGCCAGCGACCCCAGCACCCGCACTGCCCACACCACCCCGCCCCCGACCAGGTAGCCCAGCAGAACCCCCGCCAGCACTCGTAGCCACAGCGGCGCCATCGCCGCAGGTGTGGGAAGCCCGCCGAAGGCGTCCGGCGTCCAGGGCCCGGCCAAGCGAATGGCCAGGGCGGCTCCAGCGAAGCCCAGCCCGATGATCGGGGCCAGGAACAGCACCTCCCGGAGCATCTCCCGCCTCGCAT
>JBGAOG010000046.1:0-25046 GCA_044221985.1 Phycisphaerales bacterium | reverse complement strand
ACACTCCGCTGAACCGTTCGACGCTCCTCTGCCACCGACCCGCGCCGATCACGATGACGTACCTGGGCTACCCGCACTCGACGGGGTACACCCGCGCGGACTATCGCATCGTCGATTCGATCACCGATCCGCCCGGCAGCGAGTCGCACTGCACCGAGCGCCTGATCCGCCTGGACCCGTGCTTCCTGTGCTACAGCCCGCCGCCGGACCCTCCGCCCGTCGCTCCGGCGCCGGCCCACGCCAACGGGCACGCCACGTTCGGCTCGTTCAACGCGACGAGCAAGCTCAACGAGCCGCTGCTCGATCTGTGGGCACGGGTGGTGCGCGAGGTCCCCGGCTCGCGCCTGGTCCTCAAGGCCGCCCCGCTGGTCGACCCGCGCCTGCGCGACGACCTGGCCCAGCGCCTCGCCCGACGGGGCGTGGCGCCCGAGCGGGTGGACCTGCTCGGTCCGACCGCGGAGCTGCGCGAGCACCTGGCGGCGTACTCGCGCATCGACCTGGCGCTGGACCCCTTCCCCTACCACGGGACCACCACCACGTGCGAGGCGCTGCTCATGGGCGTTCCCGTCGTCACCCGCGCGGGGGCCATGCACGCCGGGCGCGTCGGCGCCTCGCTCCTGCACGCCGTGGGCCTCGACGAGCTGGTCGCGCGCGACGAGGAGGGTTACGTCGCCCTCGCCCGCGCGCTGGCGGGTGATCTGCCGCGCCTGGCCGCCCTGCGGGCGACGCTCCGAGATCGCCTCCTGGGCAGTCCCTTGTGCGATGGGGCGGCGTTCGCCGGGCGCTTCGGCGCGGCGCTGCGAACCGCCTGGAGGAGCGCCTGCGCGGGACGCTGAGCCCGCGACGCACGACCATGAGACCACCTTGCCCCACGGTCCAGCGCGCCCTCGACCTGCTCACCTCCGGTCGTCCCGAGCAGGGCGAGCCCATCCTCCGGCGTCACCTGCAGAGGCAGCCCGGCGACGCCACGGGCAACCACATCATGGCGGCCGTGTTGCTCCAGCTTGGCCGCGCGGACCAGGCCTCGTTCTTCGCGTCCCGCGCCAACGCGTTCTGCCCCGGCGATTTCGCGATCCTGAGCGTGCTGGGCACGGCCCTGATGGGGTGCGAGCGCGTTCCCGAGGCGATCACCGCGCTCGAGTCGGCCGCGCGGCTGGCGCCCAACGACCCGGCGGTGCTCAACACGCTGGGCGTCGCGCTCACGCAGGCCAATCGGCTCCCCGAGGCGGTGCTCCATCTGCGGCGTTCCCTCGAGATCAAGCCGCGGGCGCCCCAGACAATCGAGAACCTGGTGGCGGCGCTGGTCCGCCTGGGCGACAACAACGCGACGCGGGAACTGCTCGGGCGCGCCATCGAGCTCTGGCCGGGCCACGAGCCCTTCCGCCTCGCCTGGTCCACGCAGGTCCTCTACGACTCGGGCGTGAGCGCCGCGGAGATTCGCGCCGCCCACGAGCACCTGGCGCGCCTGATCGAGGCTCGCTCCACGCCGCTGCCCACCCCCGCGCCCAGGGGCGACGCCCGGCGCCCCCTGCGCGTCGGGTTCATTTCCCCGGATTTCCGGCGGCATTCGGTCTCGTGGTTCGTCGAGCCGATCCTCGCCGCCCTCGCCGACGAGGGCGCGCGGCGGGGCCTGGATATCGAGCTCGCCTGCTACCAGTCGTGCGGCGCCGACGCCGTGACCGCGAAGCTCCGGGCCTATGGGCATCCCTGGGTGGACGCCACCGCGATGACCGATCGCGCCGCCGCCGAGCGCATCCGCGCCGACGGCGTGGACGTGCTCATCGACCTGGCCGGTCACTCGGCCCACAACCGCCTGGGCGTGCTGGCCCTGCGCCCCGCGCCCGTGCAGATGACCTACCTGGGATACCCCGCGACCACGGGGTTGAACGCGTGCGAGTTTCGCATCGTCGATTCGCTCACCGACCCGCCCGGCGCCGAGGACCAGTGCAGCGAGCGGCTGCTCCGCCTCGATCCCTGCTTCCTGTGCTACCGCCCCCCCCGACCGTTGCCGGCCCTGCCCGAGCGCCCTCCCAGCGCCGCCGGTGGGGGGGTCACCTTCGGGTCGTTCAACTCGATCCTCAAGCTGTCCGACGCCTGCGCCGGGCTCTGGGCGCGACTCCTGCACGCCGTGCCCGCATCAAGGCTGCTGCTCAAGCAGCGCGGGCTCGAGCACGCCCCGGCCCGTGAGCGCCTTGGCGCGCTGCTGGCACGCCACGGCGTGTCCGCGGATCGGCTGGAGTTCCTCCCGCTCCAGCCCGACCTCAACGAGCACCTCTCGACCTACGGCCGCGTGGACATCGCCCTCGACAGCCTGCCCTACAACGGCACCACCACGACCTGCGAGGCGCTGATCATGGGTGTTCCCGTCCTCACGCTCACCGGAGCCACCCACGCCGCCCGCGTCGGCACCAGCGTGCTCCATGCCGCGGGGGCCCCCGAGCTCGTGGCCCGCGACGCGGACGCCTTCGTGGCCCTGGGCGCGGCCCTGGCCGCCGACGCCCCACGCCTGGCGGCGTACCGGCGCGACCTGCGCGAGCGGATGCTGGCATCGGTCCTGTGCGACGAGCCCGGCTTCGCGTCTCGATTCGCGCGGTGCGTGCGCGGGGCGGTCGAGGAGAGCGGGTCGAACCCGCGGCCCCGATCATGAGCCAAGCCCACCTGCGCATCCTCGAGGCCGAGGCGCTCTTCCGCCAGGGCCAGGGCGAGAAGGCGCGCCAGGTGCTCACCCGCGTGCTCCAGCAGCGTCCGGGCGATCCCGAGGCGTGCAACCTGATGGCCCTGATGCTGGACAGCGCGGGCGATTACGAGCGAGCCGCGGTCTTTGCCGAGCGGGCGTACGGCGCCAACCCGCGTGACTGGCGGTTCATCAACAACCTGTCGCACTTCCTCACGCGCACCGGCAAACGGGCCCGGGCCATGGAGGTGCTGGCCCGCGGCGTGCAGGCGGCCCCCCGGAGCGCCGACGTGCGTGCGGCCTACGCCAGCGCCCTGAGCGTCGATTCGCAGTTCGTCGCCGCCGCCGAGCAATGCCGCGCGGGATTGGAGAGCAACCCCGCCAACCCGCGCCTGGCCAGCACGCTGGGCACCGTGCTGATCGAGATGGGCGAGAGCGAGGAGGCGGTGCGCGTCCTGCGCGAGGCCCTGGCCCACAACCCCGACGACCCGCTGCTGGCGAGCCTGGTGTGCATGGGCGTGAACTACCTGCCCGACGCGTCGCCGTCCGAGGTGCTCGCGGATCACCGGGCGTTCGGGGAGATCCTCCGGCGGCGCTTTCCCCCGGAGCCGCCCGCGATCGCCGCCGACCGCGACCCCGAGCGCCGCCTGCGCGTGGCGCTCGTGTCGGGAGATCTTCGCACGCACTCGGTGTCGTACTTCATCGAGCCCTTCCTCGAGCGCCACGACCGCGGGCGTTGCGAGCTGGTCTGCTACCACACCAACCGCGACGACGCGGTCAGCGAACGCCTGAAGCGCCACGTCCCGCTCTGGCGCGAGTGCGCCGGCTGGCCCGAGGAGCGCATCGCCGCCGCCATCCGCGCCGACACGCCCGATCTCGCCCTCGAGCTCTCCGGGCACACGTGCACCGCGACGATGGCGGCCCTCCACCGGGGCGTCGCCCCGGTCCAGGCCTCGTTCCTGGGGTATCCCAACACCACCGGCGTGGACGCCATGGGATGGCGCCTCGTCGATTCCATCACCGATCCGCCCGGGTACGAGGATCGGTGCACCGAGCGCCTCGCCCGGCTCGACCCCTGCTTCCTCTGCTATCGCCCGCCCGCCTTCGCGCCGCCCGTCGCCGCGCGCCACGGCGACGAGGGAATTCGGTTTGGTTCGTTCAACACGACGGCCAAGCTCAGCCAGGACGTCCTGCGGGCGTGGATCGAGATCCTGGATCGCGTCCCGGGCTCACGACTGGTGCTCAAGGCCTCCAGCCTGGTGGACCCGCGCCTGCGCGAGCAGGTCGGCGCGAGGATGGCCTCGTGGGGCCTGGCGCCCGAGCGACTCGAGATCCTCCCGCCCGCCGCCCAGCCCGCCGATCACCTGGCGCTGTACTCGCGGGTCGACATCGCGCTCGACCCCTTCCCCTACAACGGCACCACCACGACCTGCGAGGCCCTGTGGATGGGCGTGCCCGTCGTGACCTTCCCCGGGGATCGCCATTGCGGGCGCGTGGGGGCGTCGCTGCTGGGCGCGGCGGGGCTCGCCGAACTCGTCGCCCGCGACCGGCGCGGGTACATCGAACTGGCCTGCGACCTGGCCGGCGACCGTCCGCGATTGGCGGAGCTTCGGGGCACGCTGCGCGACCGCCTCGCCCATTCGCCCCTGCTCGACGAGGCGGCGCACACGCGCCGGCTCGAGGCGGCCCTTCGCGCGTGCTGGCGCGCGTGGTGCTCGGGCGCCGCCGAACCACCGCGCGGTCCTTGACCGCGAGGGCTCCTCGCACGCCGGCGACCTTCGCGCTCCCCGAAAAAGGACAAGGCCCGCGGATCGCTCCGCGGGCCTTGCGATGAACGAACTTGGGCCGCTTACCGGCGGATGGACCGGCGGAAGCAGTCGATGAAGGCGATCAGGTCGACCTCGTTGGTGACGCCGTCGCCGTTGATGTCCGCATCCCCGGCGCGGTAATCGGCCAGGAACGCGATGACGTCGTCGATGGTGACGGTCCCGTCATCGTCCCAGTCGCAATCGATGGGCGCGGGGCATGGCGTCTCGCAGTCCGTGTTCGGGCCGCGGAAGCGACCGTGCAGGCGGAAGCAGGCCTCGGCCGTCACGACCTGGCAGGTCACGCCCGCCGGGGTGTAGATGCAGCAGGCGCCCGTGGGCGGCGGCGGGGGGCAGGTCGTGGCCGCGCAATCCGTGTTGGGGCCGCGGAAGATCCCGCGGGCCGTGCGGCAGGCGCTGCGGGTGATCACCGAGCAGTCGAACCCGCCGGTGGTCGCGTTGCGGATGCAGCAGGCGCCCGTCGGATCGGCCGGGGGAGCGCAGGTGTCGGTCCCGCAGGTCGAGTTGGCGCCGCGGAAGATGCCATGCCGCTGGAAGCACACGTCGGCCCGGACGACCTCGCACTGCACCGCGCCCGCCGGGTCGCGGAAGCAGCAGGCCCCCGTGGGCGGCGGCGGCGGGGTGCAGGTGTCGGTCCCGCAGGTGGAGTCGGCGCCGCGGAAGATGCCATGCCGCTGGAAGCACACGTCGGCCGTCACGACCTCGCACACCGGAGCATTGGTGCCGGCGGGCACGAAGCAGCACGCGCCCGTGGGCGGCGGCGGGGGAGTGCACGTGTCGGCGCCGCAGGTCGTGCCCGGCCCGCGGAAGACGCCCAGGCGCTGACGGCAGACATCGCCCGTCACGACCTCGCACACCGGCGCCGTGGCGCCAGGCGGAACGAAGCAGCACGCGCCCGGCACGGGCTGCGTGTTCGAGCAGCTCGTCGAGGTGCAGGTTGTGCCCGGGCCAAGGAACCGACCCTGACGCGCGAAGCAGACGTCGGCCGTCACGACCTCGCAGCGAACCGCGCCCGTCGCCTGGAAGCAGCAGGCGCCCGTCGGGAACACTTGCGCGGAAGCGGTGGTGCCGCCCAGCGCCACAACGCCAGCGATCACCACCGCCAAGCGACCAAGACAACAACTGATCTTGCCAAACATGAGTGTCTCCTGTGGGGTGGCTTCCCCGAGGCAACGGCCTCGCATCCGCCCATCGAGTGCGCGAACGGCCACCCGACCGTCCACGCCCATTCTCCCTGTTCCCCAGAGGAAACGCAACCCCCGCGGGCGGATTGCCCCTTTTCTTCGAGGCCGCCACAAGTCCCGCACGATTCACGATCTCCCCGGCCCGGGAGTTCTCAAGGATCTAGAGTGGGACGCACAGCCTTGCAGTCGCCCGAGACCGCCATGCCCCCACGCACTCCCCGCACCCAAGCCGCGTCGACCCGCGGTCCGCATCCAGGTGATACAGCGGCTTTGTTTATTGGACTGATCCTGTTATCGGGCTCTATCGTCTCGGTCCTCCTGCTGTCGCTCGACCACATCGGGGCCATTGGGCTCCCCGGTTGTGGGGTGGGAAGCGCGTGCGCGCGGGCGGCCAAGAGCCCATGGGCCACGATCCCCGCGATCGGATTACCCGTGGCTTTCCTTGGGCTGGGATATTCGTTGTTCGCGGCGATTTCCTGGGCCGGCTCGGGCGGACGGCCCGGGGCGGCGGAGCGGTGGATGGTGCGCGTGGGGTCGCTCGGGTCGGTGTTCTATGTCGTGGTCTCGATCATGGACCACCTGCTCTGTCCGTATTGCCTGGCGACACACGCGTGCAACATCCTCTTCTGGGCGCTGGCGGAGCGGGCCAGGCCCGGGGTGCTCTCCGGGCGTCGCGTGATCGTCGCGGTATTGGCCGCGGGCCTGGCGATGGCCACGCTCGTGGGCGCCAAGTCCCGAACGAGCGAGCGGGCGCGTCAGCACGCCGAGCGGCAACTCCAGGCCAGCACCCGGGCCCTCACCGGCCCGAGCAAGGAAACAGGATTGACGCCGGCCGCGACCGCGTTCGAGGGTCGCTATCGCGCCGGCCCGGCGAAGGCCGCGGTGCGGATCGTCGTCTTCGCCGATTACCAGTGCCCGGACTGTCGGCGCATCGAGGGTGAGATCGGGGCGCTGGCGCGGTCGAATCCGCGCGTGGCCTTCTCGGTCAAGCACTTCCCCCTCTCGACCGTCTGCAACCCATACACGACCGAAGACGTGCACCCCGACGCGTGCTGGGCCGCCCGTGCCGCCGAGAGCGCGGGGATCCTGGGCGGGGGCGAGGCCTTCTGGCGCATGCACGAGTGGCTGATCCAGAAGGAGGGCGCGTTCACGGAGGCCGATCTGAGCGCGGCGGCCCGGGCCCAAGGGCTGGATCCCCAGCGCCTGATGTCGCTGCTCGAAAGCCCCGACGTCGCGACGCGCCTTCGGGCCGACATGGACGAGGGCATGGCCCTGGGCATCCAGGGCTGCGGCACGCCGATGATCTTCGTCAACGGGGTGGAGCTCAAGGGCTGGAGCGCACCCGACGCGATCGCGCGCACCGTCGCGGCCGTCCTGACCGCCAACCCCGCCGAGGCCGACGCGACCGCGGACCAGCCGCCCCCGGCCATCGATCGCTTCATCGGAGAATGGGCCGCCGCCCCGGTGGCGATGTTCTCCCCCGATGTGTGGCGCGACGCGGCGGGCCCGACCGACGGCCCGGTGCGGGTCGTCGTGTTCGGGGACTTGCTCGAACCCTCCTGTCGCGAGGTCGATCGCACGATTAGCGAATGGGCCGCCGACCCCGCGCGGGGAGTGCGTTATGCCTTCCGCGCCTTCCCGCTCGACCAGTCCTGCAACCCCCAGCTCCCGCGCAACGCCTTTCCCGGCGCGTGCGCCGTCGCGGGCCTGCGCGAGGGCACGGGCCTCGTGGGTGGGGCGAGCGCGGCGTGGAAGGCTCACCAGTGGATCGCGGCCAACGCGGACGCCGCCCGCGCCGCCGCCCTGGCGGGCACGCTCCCCAACGAGCTGCCGGCCCTGCTGGGGCTGGACGCGGCGACGCTGACGGCGGGCTGGACGGGGGCGCCGGTCCAGAGCGCGGTGGCGGGGGACATCGCCCTGGCGCGCCGCCTGGGGCTCACCAAGGTGCCCTGGATCTACGTCAACGAGCGCCGCGTGCCCGAGTGGAAGGTGATGGAACAGAACATCCTCCCGCGATACCTCGACGCGGCGCGCGCGAAATAGACCCCCTCGATCTTCCTTCGGCGCCCCGGGGCTCGCGCCGGCATGCCATCAAAGAAAACCGCGGGCCTTTTCGGCCCGCGGCTTGGGGTTGTCCACGCGTCGGAGCGTTGCCGCCCCGCGATCGGATCACTTCGCGCTCTTGTACTCGTCGAGCGTGTTCTTGAGATCGCCGGCCATGTCCTCGTCGCTCTTGGACAGGTCGACGGCCTTGGTCTGCCATTCGATCGCCTTGGCCTTGTCGCCCTTGGCGAAGTACACGCGGGCCAGCGTGTCGAGGATCGCGGGGTCCTTCGCTTCGGTAATCTCGTTGGCGCGCGTGGCGGCCTTCAGCGCCAGGTCGAGCCTCTTGTCCTTGAACGCGCTCTTGGGGTCCACGATCGACCACGCGATGAAGTTCAGGGCCTGCGCGTTGTTCTTGGCCGCGCCGTCGACCAGCGCCGTGGCCTGGGTGTACCACTCGTCCATCTTGCCCGATCGGGCGGCCTTCATGAGGTCGGTCATCTTGCCCTCGAGCTGCCCGGCCTCCTTGGCGTCGCTGGCGAGCTGCTTGAGGTCATGCTTGTTGGCCAGCACGAGGTCGAGGGTCTTGTCCATCTGGCCCGGATGCCCGATGTACGCGATCATCCCGTTCTGGTCCACGATGAAGGCCGTGGGGATCCCCTGGCTCTCCGAGGCCGCCATGTAGCCCTTGTCCATCTTCTTCGCGGCGCCGTCGAACGCGATCGTGTACGACATCTTCTCGCCCTGCTTGCCCACGAAGTCCTTGACCTTCTTGAGCGTCTCGGCGTTGTACTCCTTGTCCTCCCACACGTTCACGCTCACCACCGTCAGGCCCTGGTCCTTGTGCTTCTTCTGGATCTCCGACAGGTGCGGGAACACCGCGCGGCACGGGCCGCACCAGGTCGCCCAGAACTCCACGATGTAGACCTTCCCCTTCTCGAACCCCGTCACCGGGGTGCCCTTCACCCACGTCTCCACCTCGACCGCGGGCGCCTTGTCCCCGATCGCCAGCTTGACCTGCTCGACGTCTTTGGCGGGCTGGTCCTTGGCCTCGTCGGCCTTGGTCTGGGCCAGGATGTTCCCGGCGCTCAGGACGAGGGCGGCGGCGAGGGCGAGTGATTTCAGCATTCGTGATACTCCGAGGGTTCCGGCGATCAGCGAGGCTCCGCCTCCCGAGGCACCTTGCCTCGAAGGACGCTGGCGCGGCCGGTTCGCAAGGGTAGGAACCCCCGCAGCGCCCGAAGTTCCCCATGGGAAACACCCCGCGCAAGCCCCGTCAAACCAGATACTTGTGTGATTTGTCCCGGGCTCGCCCGCCCCCGCGTTATGATCGCCCATGACCACCGCACCCCATCGCCCTTCCAAGCCCCCGCAGGCCCCCAGCCCGTCCGACTTCGACCTCGCCCGACAGATCTCCCCGCGTCGCAAGTCCACCATGGCCTCCGACATCGACGGGCTCGTCGCCGAGCAACTCGAGCACTTCGGCCTCGACCCCAACAGCCCCTACGGCAAGACCCTGGGCGACCTCGCCCGCGACCTCTACTCCAGCCACGCCGACATGCGCCGCCTCTGGGACGTGGGGCTGCAGGAACTCACCAAGCTCAGCCGGCGCGAGCGCATCGAACGCTTCGCCGCGCAGAAGTTCCTCTGCTTCCAGCTCGCCAAGATCCTGGACACCCTCCAGCACGGGTTCCGCACCAACTACCAGAGCCTCGTCACCACCACCAGCCAGCGCCTGCCCAAGGGCCCCTACCCCATCTTCGACAACGTCACCGCCATCTTCAGCGCCAAGCCCGTCATCACCCGTACCGCCACCTACATCTACGCCTGCGCCGAGTGGGTCAGCGAGGCCTTCGAGGGCAAGGAGATGCTCCTCGAGGTCTACTCGCGCCTGATGAACCCCACCAACGTCACGCTCGCCAACCACATCGTCGACATCGAGGCCGGGCCCTACGCGCAGGAATACTTCGCCTGGAACTTCAACTCCGGCATGGCCGCCGTCGACGCCATCCTCTCCCACCTCGTGGGCTACCGCGACATCATCCTCGCCTCGCGCAACGTCTATGGCGGGGTCTACCAGCTCATGCACGACTGGTACGGCAAGAAGAGCAACCTCGATGTCAGCGTCAACTTCTTCGACGGCTACACCGCCGAGGACTTCGTCAACGCTCTCGACAAGGTCCAGAAGGACAACGCCGACCGCCTCAAGGACGGGCGGCGCATCTACGTGTACCTCGAGAGCCCCTGCAACCCCCACGGCTACGTCCTCGACGTGCCCGCGATGTGTAAGGAGGCCCACAAGCGCGGGCTCGACGTCATCTGCGACAGCACCGTCGGCACGCCCATCCTCCACCGCCCCCTCCAGAAGAAGGACATCCTCGAACGCCCCGACTTCATCATCCACAGCTACACCAAGGACCTCTCCGGCCACGGCAGCACCACCGCCGGCGTCGTCATCGGACGCAACGAACGCATGTTCATGACCAAGCACTCCAGCATGCCCGGCACCGCCCCCGACGGCACGCCCCGAACCTACTCCTACGACGAGACCCTCTTCTGGAACGTCTACTACGTCAAGGGCGCCTTCCTCGACAGCGACAAGGCCTACGAGGTCATCAACGGCATGCACACCCTCGAGGTGCGCATGCTCACCAAGATCGTCAACACCCTCACCTTCGCCGAGTTCCTCGGCAGCCACCCCGACATCAACGTCAAGTGCGCCGCCGCACCCGGCAACGAGAACGCCGCCATCCGCGAGAAGGTCCTCTACCAGGGCTTCCCCGCCCCGCTCTTCACCTTCGACTTCGAAGGCCGCAAGGGCCAGAAGCGCCCCGACATCTCCCGCCTCACCTTCGAGCGGTTCTTCGACTGCCTCGACCCCGTCTTCGGGCACCAGGTCTCGCTGGGCCAGCCCAACACGGTCGTCCTCTGCCCGGCCATCACCAGCCACAGCGAGCTCTCCGAGCAGGCGCTGAAAGACGCGGGCATCAGCCCGACGACCGTCCGCGTGGCCGTCGGCACCGAGGACCCCCGCACCCTCATGGTCCACATGATCAAGGCCTCCGAGAGCACGCTCGACCACGACGTGCCCGGCTTCTCCAAGAAGTTCCCCACGCCCGAACAGTGCGACGCGATCTACGCCAGGCACTACAAGGCGGTGCACGAGAAGTACCTCGCGGGTCAGCCCAAGATGAGCGAGCTGATGGGGTGAGGTCCGGGCTTTGATTCACCCCATGACCAGCAAGTGTCTTCCCTGGTCAATGGCGAGGAGTAGTCGCCCGGGCCGGGCATGATCATCCCGCTCAGCACGCGGTACAACAACGACCCGGTCGATGCCGCCGGCAACCTGATCTGGAACAACACGCCTCGCACGGCCGAGCGGGCTCCCGATGGCCCGAGCGCGACGGATCTCCTCGACCACTGGAACGATGGCGGTCCATCGGGCGGGGGGAAATACAAGATCGACCTCAAGGGCGTGATGTTCTGCCCGACGCCGGGCCCCGTGTCACTGTTCGGGCTGGCGGGTGTGCTGGCCGCACGCCGTCGCCGGGGGCGCTGAACGGCGGAACCGGTGCTCCCAGTTGCGTGAATGGGGACGCGGCGCTTCGCCATGGAAGCCGGGTCTTCCCAATCTTCCCGCCGGGGCGGTCAGCCTTGACCCAGGGTGGCGTTTTCAACCGCGCGCCATTGGATTCCGCTCGCTGGTCGCGCCATGCCTGCGGTTGGCGAGCCCGCCGCCGTTGACGCCGCAGGACGCTGGCGGGCCTTGGCGCGCGGAATGGAAGGGTCATCGCGGGCGCGGCGTCTCGTTGCCGCCGCGATCGGATCGGAGCGCCGGGCGTCAGCCGTTCCTCAGGGCGTCTCGTCGTCCTCGTCCAGCGTGTCGACGAGCTCAACCGCCTTTTCCAGCAGGCGCGCCAACGGCACCGGCTTGAGCAGGTACGCGTCCACGCCCAGGCTCTCGGCGTAGGCCTGGTGACGCTTGCCCTCGTTGGCCGTCACCATGATCACCAGCGGGCTGTCCTCGTACCCCTTGATCTTCTCCAGGACGAGGAAGCCGGAACGCTTGGGCAGCATCATGTCGAGGATCACCAGGTCCGGGGGTTCCTCGCGGCAGATGCGCACGGCCTCGTTGCCGTCCATCGCGATCTGCGTCAGCGCGCCCTCGGACTGGAACGCCGCGTCCATCGATTCGAGCACGTCGCGGTCGTCGTCGACGATGAGGACCTTGACGTCTTCCAGGCGGCCCAGGGTGTCGCTCATCCCGGCGTCTCCGTTGCGGTTCGTCTGCATGGGGGCCTCCGCGGCGTGGGGTGGTCGACCCCGCCCGAAAGCCTACGCCGTCGGCGCGGGGAGGCGACCGTGCCTGATCGCCCTGTCGATGTCACTTCGCTCGATGAGGCCTTGCAGTTCCGTCTCCGTCATCCAAGGCAGGGCGCGGAGCTTGGCCTTCAGGGCCTCCGGGAACGGCTTATCGGCCCGTTCGTGCAGCGGGCGGCTCCGCCAGATGCGGTGCATCCACAGGTACTGCTCGGGGGCGCGACGGACCATGACTTCCATCGCCCGCCGGTAGCGTGCCGTCAGGTAGTAGAGTGGATCGGGCTGACCGTCCCAGTCCTCCGGGCCGAAGATGTCCACGATCTCGGCCTTGTAGCGGAGGCTCTGCTGCCCCGTGGCGCGGAGGGCGTTGGGGGGCAGGCCGTCGGGGTCGGGCTCGTCGGGGGCCAGCCGCCGGGCGAAGCCGCAGATCATGGTCGCCCGCTGCTGCATGGCCAGCAGCCCGATGGACTTGTACGTAGAGGTGAGGCGTCCGAAGAAGGGGGCGAAGACTCCCCGGTCGCCCCCGTTCTGGTCGGCCACGAACCCGATGGGCTGGCCCGCCGCCAGAACCGGGGGGAGGGCCCGGACGGCGCCGAACTTGGAGACCAGCTCCAGTCCCTGGCGCTGTCGCGTTTCCCGCACCCAGGCGTCGAGGGGTTTGAGGTCCAGGGGGCGGTAGACGGCGTGCATCGGGAAGCCCAGCATCGCCACCGAGTAGCCGATGAGCTCCCAGTTGCCCACGTGCCCGCTGATGAGGATGCAGGGTCCCCCGCGGATCAGCCGCTTGGCGCCCTCGGCCAGTTCGCCCAGGCCCAGGTGAGGGATGAACCCGTCCTCGGTGATGATCCGCGGGGCGTAGAGGATCTCGACGCCGAGCTGGAAGAGGTGCTCGTAGGCGCAGAGGGCGAGCTCGCGCCGGCGCTCGGCGGACAGGTCCGGGAAGGCGTCGCGGAGGTTCAGGATCGCGCGGGGCCACTTGGAACGGTTGATGGACGAGAGCGCAAAGGCCCGGGCCGCGACGCGAGCGCCGGCCGTGGACACGCCCACGGGCAGGACCAGCGGCAGCGTGGCCGCGGCGCGGATGGCGATGGAGAGCGGCTGCTGCAGCCAGGCTGGGGGGTGGCGCATTCCCATGGCGGAAGAAAAGCCCCCTCCGGGAGGGAGGGGGCGGGGGTGATCGGAAGGTGGGCTCGTCCTAGCGGGCGCCGGCGCGTCCGATGAGCGTGTAGAACCGGTTCTCGTTGAGGATCGGGATGCTGGCACGCTGGGCCTGCTCGAACAACCGGTCGTAGCGCTTGACCTGGTTCTCGGCGGCCACGAAGTTCTGGAAGACCTCCACGGGCGCGTCGTCGGGCGGGTTGGGCGGCATCACCGGGCGGTCGCCCAGGATCAGGAAGTCCACCTCGGGCCCGAGCTCGTCGGCGACCCGGGCGCCCCACTCCTTGACCATCGCCTCGATCTGACGCTTCTCCTGGGCGGTGGCGAAGGTGTCGCGATTGGAGTCGAAGTTCCCGTCGATCACGACCTTGTAGACCTTCTGGGGATCGAAGATGGCGTTGGCGATCACGTCGCCGTTGACCACGGGGTTGCCGCGGATCTCGCTGGTCACCCGGGCCGTGGAGCTCGCGGGCCCGACGTTGATCACTTCGAGCGTGGCCTTCCCGCGCGGGTAGTTTCCGCCGGCGTCGGGCTTGATGGCCGAAGCATCGGCGTAGACGGCGAAGGTCATCCCGATCTGCACCTTCTGCTGGGCCCCGATGTTGAGGAACGCCCGCCGCCCCGAGCCGTCCACGCCCACCACCTGACCGTCCACCAGGGCGTACTCGTCGGCGGGCTTGAGGATCTGCTGGCTCGCCTGCCCGCGCAGCTGCTTGACCTGCGCGCCCAGCGTCAGGGACTCCTCCACGAGCTTGGAAATCTGGTCGCCGAGCTTCTTCTTCTCCGCGGAGTGGTCCGTCTCGGCCTTGCTGAGCTTGGCGTCCAGCTGCGTCTTGTAGTCGTTCACCCCGTTGCGGTATTCCTCGATCTGCTGGCGGTAGCGCTCCACCTGGTCGCCCAGCGACGCCACCGTCTTCTTGTAGTTCTCTTCGATGCCCTTGACGCGCTCGCTCTCGGCCTGCAGGTTGGCCAGGGCCGTCGTCCGGTCCTCGCCGGCCTTGGCCAGCTGGTCCTTCACGCCGCGCAGCTCCGACTCGACGTCGGTCAGGTACGCCAGCACGGGCTTGGCCCCGTCCTTGAGGGCCGGATAGCTGTTCAATCGCGTCGCCAGGGTCTCGGGCGTGTCGGCCCCGCGCCCCGTGACCTTGGTCATCGTCGACCCGTATTGCTCGCTCAGGTACGACACCAGGCTCTTGCGCGACTTCTTCGCCGCGGCGGCCAGCCCGCGGATCGCGTCGGAGTTCTGCTCCGCGGGCGTGATGATCTCGATGTTGGCGTTCTGGGCGTCCTTGCGCGCGCGATCCGCGTCCTTGTATTGCGAGAAGAAGATCGCCGCCGCCACCCCGAACCCCAGCGTCGTCACGGCGAGCGCAAAGACCGTTACGCCCAGCCCCACGCCCATTCCAGACCTGCCAGCCATGTTCACGCTCCCGTTACTGGCGCGCGGCCCGTCCGCAACGCCGACTCGTTCGATCGGGGAAGCCCGGCAGGAGCGGACGCGCCGCAAGCGCCTGCCCCGCACGCGCTTGGAGCACGCCGCACCAACGCGGCCGCCCCAACAACGTGCCCTTCCGGTACGCGGGCAACCCACCCAGGGATGCTCGACCGGGAGGGTCAGTGTGGGGCAACCGGAAGGGGAAGTCAAGCCGACCCGAGCCAAGACCGAACAAATGGGCGTGCGACGCCCCCAAACACAGTCCCCGGCCTTGGACTTGAAGGCCGGCGCATCCTGGGGCAGGATGCATGCGTCTCGTCCTGAAACCGGGCCCAGCTCGTGTCCTCCCGGTTATGCCGGGTGCATGTGAACATCATCGTACCTGGAAACAGCTCCACGAGTGCGCCCATGGCCGCCGCAGGTGTGAGCACGTTGGACTGAGTGAAGATGTAGAGCGAACCGGACTGACCCATGCCTACTCCCCCTCCGGCACGTCAAGCCAGAGTCCGTCCATGACCTTGTAGATCTGGGTAACGGTCACGAGGTTCCTGGAGAGGTCGAGGGGGTGACCCGCCGCTCTGGTATTCCGTCGTTGTTCAGGTCTGGCGCGGGAGCGGCCGTCGCCATCCGCGAGATTCCGAAGCACATGGCTGCGAACAACTGCACGCTGCGTTTTGAGTACGCCACGTCGGGCAACATACCGAGTGCCTTAACAGGCGTCAAACGGCCTCGGTCAGGAGGGATTCGCGGGCCGCCCGTGCCCGGCGTGTACCCTTGGCCCATGCAGAGCTACCGCTGGCTGGTCACCGTCCTGCTCCTCCTGGCTTCCAACACCTTCATGACCTACGCGTGGTACTACCACGTCAAGAAGGGCGCGTGGGGACTCCTGACGGCCATCCTCATCTCGTGGCTCATCGCCCTGCCCGAGTACATGCTGCAAGTCCCCGCCAATCGCCTCGGGCACGTCGATCACGGCGGGACCCTCACGCTTCCCCAGCTCAAAGTCGTCCAGGAGGCGATCACGCTCGTGGTCTTCAGCGTCTTTAGCATCGTGGTGGCCAAGGAGAGCCTCCGCAAGGCCGACGTAGTCGCCTTGGCGCTCGTGTTCCTGGCGGTGCTCGTTTCGATGTCCGGGCGGGTCAACGGGCGATGAAGGGGGAGACATGGGCCCCGGGTCGCATCGTCGAATCGCGCGTATCGGGCTGGTGGCGGGGCCCGTGCTGGCCGCGCTCGCCTACCTGCTCCCCGATGCCCAGCTGGACGCGTCGGGCGAGGTGATCTCGGGCCTGACCCGCGCGGGGCAGGGCGCCGTTGCGGTGGGCATCGTCATGGCCGTCTGGTGGCTCACGGAGGCGATCCCCCTCGAAGCCACGGGGCTGCTCCCCATCGTGCTGCTCCCGCTGACGGGCGCTCTGGGGTTGAAGCCCGCGGCGGCGGCGTACGCCAACGAGGTGATCTTCCTCTTCCTCGGGGGCATGATCCTCGGCAAGGCCATGGAGGTCTGGCGCCTCCACGAGCGCCTGGCCCTGGGCGTGGTCGGCGCCTTCGGGGGACGCCCCGCGCTCATGGTCCTCGGGCTCCTGGCGGCCACCGCTTTCGTCAGCATGTGGGTCTCCAACACCGCCTCCGCGATCATGATGCTCCCCATCGCCGTCAGCATCACGCGCCTGGTGCGCGAGCACGTGCGCGCGGCCCACGGGGAGGGGATGGACCGCCAGGCCCGCGACTTCGCCACCGCCGCCGCTCTGGCCGTCGCCTACGGCGCCTCGATCGGGGGCGTGGGCACCCTCATCGGCACGCCGCCCACGGCCCAGTTCGCCGCCTTCATGCGCGAGCGGATGGGCATCGAGGTGCGCTTCCTCGAGTGGATCGTGCTGGGCGCTCCGCTGGTGCTCGCGTGCGTGCTGGTGGCCTGGGTCGTGCTGGTGCGCCTGGCCGTGCGGGTCGATCTGCCCCCGATGCGCGAGCTGGCGCGCGAGATCGACCATCGGCGGCGCGCCCAGGGCCCCTGGAACGCCGGGCAACGCTGGGTCCTGGCGGTCTTCGTGATGGCCTCGTCGTTGTGGATCGTCCTGCCCTTGCTGGGAAGCTGGTCGGGCGTTCCCGAATCCTGGCGCGCCCCGCTGGCCCGCTCCGGCGACGCCGTGGTGGGCGTGGCGGCCGCCCTGCTGCTCTTCATGCTCCCGGTGGGGGGCAAGGAGCCGCGCCGCGTGCTGCGCTGGGACGAAGCCCAGGGCGTCCCGTGGGGCGTGCTGCTCATCTTCGGCGGGGGGCTGGCGCTGGCCGACGCCCTGAAGGCCTCGGGCGCGGACCGGTTCCTCGCGTCGGGGACGGGTGCGCTGCGGGGGCTGCCCCTTCCGGTGCTGCTGCTGGCGCTGAACCTGGCGTGCGTGTTCCTGAGCGAGGTCATGAGCAACACGGCCCTGGCGATCATGGGGCTCCAGATCGCCGCGCCCATCGCCGAGAAGCTCGGGCTGCCTCCGGCCGCCGTGCTCGTGGCGGTCACGCTGGGCTCGAGCCTCGCGTTCATGCTGCCCGCGGGAACGCCTCCCAACGCCATCGCGTTCACGTCCGGGCACGTCACCGGTCGCCAGATGGCCCACGCCGGGGTGTGGCTGAACATCGCGCTGGCGCTGGTGTCCACCGCGGTGCTGCTGGGGGCGATGACCCTGGGCGTGCTGCCCGGGGCCCGCTAGTCGCGCACCATGACCTCGGCCGACATCCGCCCGCGCACCACGCCCAGGCGCACGCCGCGGGAGAGATCGGCCCCCGCCAGCACGCTCGCGAACTCCTCCGCGTTCGCGATCGGGTCGCGATTGAACTGGTGGAGGATGTCACCCTGCTCCAGCCCCAGGGCGGCGCCCTTGCTGTTGGCGTCCACCGACGTGACCAGCACGCCCGAGAGCGAGCGATAGCCGCGGGCACGCGCATCGGCGCCCGTCAGCGTGCGCAGGGCCACGCCCAGGCGCGGGGCATAGACCTGCCCGGCCTTGGCGGCGGCGCGAGTGACGTACTCGTCCCGATCGCCCAGGTTCGTGGCCACCTCCACGCGCTGCCCGTCGCGGAACACGTCCATGGCGACCTTGGTGCCCGGGGGCAGCACCGCGATGCTCCCGCGCAGGCGGCTCTCGTTGACCTGGCGCCCCTGGAACTGGCGAATGACATCGCCCACCCTCAGCCCGGCCTGTTCGGCGGGGCTGTCGGGCTCCACGCCCACCACGCGAGCGCCGACGGCGACGCTCGAGGCTTCGGGCACCGCGGCGTCCTCAAGGTCCACGCCCAGCCACCCGCGCACCACCCGCCCGTTCTTGATGATGTTCTCCATCACCCCCTTGGCCAGGTTGCTGGGAATGGCGAAGCCCAGCCCCTCGCTCCCGCCCGAACTGCTCGCGATGGCCGTGTTCACGCCCACCACCTGGCCCTCGAGGTTCAGCAGCGGCCCGCCGCTGTTGCCGGGGTTGATGGCCGCGTCGGTCTGGATGTAGTCCTCGTACCGCCCCTGCCCCGGTGGCGTCAGGGCCCGCCCCTTGGCGCTCACGATCCCCGCGGTCACCGTGTTGCTGAAGCCGAAGGGGCTCCCGATGGCCACCACCCAGTCGCCCACTTCCATCGACTCGCTGTCGGCGAACTCCAGGGGCGTCAGGCCCTGGGCCTCGATCTTGACCACGGCCACGTCGGTCAGCGGGTCGCGCCCCACGACCCGGGCGTCGTACTCGCGCCCGTCGGCCAGGCGGGCCTTGAGCGATTCGGCACGCTCCACCACGTGGTTGTTCGTCACGATGTACCCGTCGCGCGAAACCACAAACCCCGAGCCCAGTCCCGTGGGCCGCAGCTCGGCGTGCCCCGCGTCGAAGAAGCTCTGACGCACCAGCACGCGCCCGTACTGGCTGATGTGGACCACCGACGCGTCCGCCCTGGAGGCCACGTTGCGAAAAGCCCGCGAGAGGTTGCGGGCGAAGGCGATCTCCTCGCTCACCTTGCCCTTGCCCTGGTCCGGCAGCGCCGGTTGTTCGCCGCGGGCCATGCCCACGCCGGCGATCAGCCCCAGCCCCAGCCAGGCGAGCAACCCGAGCCACCGCTTGTCACGTACGACCTTGGCCATCATGTCCGTTCTTCCTTTTCCCGTGCCGCCCCCGGCCTCGTACGCCGGCGGACGCCCGCATGGATGCGCAGTTGTTGGGTTTCCGCCCCGCGTGCCAACGAACGATTCGTGCGCTGTTCGGGACATCACGGGGGTTAGGTACCCTTCCGGTTTCCGTACAATTCGATGTGCAATCGGTGGCCATACCGCCAGCCGTGATCGAGGCATGCCCTGGCGACCCAAGCTCGGCGGTGAGGTTCGGGGGGCGTGACCCCCTCGGGCATGAGGAGCACGTCGGCGGGGCGCCACCCGTGCAGTCGGGCGAGGAGGGACTCGACCTCGGGGAGGTCCTCGGGGCCGGCGACGACGAACTTCAACTGCCCGGCGAAGACGCCCGGCGGGTCGCGCCAGCGGTCGAGGAGCGCCTGCAACACCGGGAGGTTCAGCCGGCGCTGCTCGTGGCGGGCGCGCCACGCGCCGCCGGGATCACGCTCGTCGCCCTCGCGCGGCGTGGAGTTGGCCAGCTTGGGACTGATGCTCATCAGGTCGCAGGCCAGGTCACCCTCGGGAATGACCGTCCCCGCGGTTTCGATCGTGATGTGCAGCCCGACCTCGCGCAGGGCGCCAGTGAGCGCAGGAAGGAGGGGGAACATCATGGGCTCGCCCCCGGTAACGACGGCGTGGGTCGCGCCGCTGGCCCGGGCCCGGGCGACGAGGCCGGAGATCGAGGTTCTCTCGCCCTCCGGGTCCCAACTGGCGTAGGGCGTGTCGCACCAGGCGCAGCGCAGGTTGCACCCGCTGAGGCGGATGAAGAAGCTCGGAACTCCGGCGAGCTTGCCCTCCCCCTGGATCGAGTGGAAGGTCTCGGCGACGGAAAGGAATTCGCCGGGGGCGGTCATCGCGAGGCTCCGGGCGCGGCGGGTCGGCTTGCGGGGGCGTACCGCGTGGGGTCGGGAACCCCCGCCTCGCGGAAGCCCTTGGCGCGGATGAGGCAACTGTCGCAGTGCCCGCAGGCGGCGCCGGAAGCACCGGGGTCGTAGCAGCTGTGCGTCAGGGAGAAGTCCACGCCCAGGCGCGCGCCCAGCGCGATGATCTCGCGCTTGGCCAGGTCGATCAGCGGCGTGCGCACCCGGAAGTACGGCTCGCCCGCCTCGACGCCGAGCTTCGTGCCCAGGTTGGCCGTGCGTTCGAACGACCGGATGAACGCCGGGCGACAGTCGGGGTAGCCCGAGTAGTCCACCGCGTTGACGCCCAGGTACAAGTCGCGGGCGGCGAGCGTCTCGGCGTAGCCCAGGGCCAGGGAAAGGAAGGTGAGGTTGCGCGCGGGAACATACGTCACGGGAATGCCCGCGCCCAGGTCCTCGCCCGCGTCGTGTTTGGGGACGGCGATGTCCGCGGTCAGCGCCGAGCCCCCGATGGCGCGAAGGTCAAGGGCCAGCACCTTGTGCGACGCGGCCCCGAGCTGGCGGGCCACCCGGTCGGCGGCCCCGAGCTCGGCGCGATGCCGCTGCCCATAGTCGAACGACAGGGCGTGGCACTCGTGAGCGTCGGCGCGCGCCGCGGCCAGGCAGACGGCGCTATCCAGCCCGCCCGACAGCAGCACCACCGCGGGCGATGGGGAGACCCTGGGCACGGGCGATTCTAATCGGTCCCTAGCGTGCCCGGCGGCCCGCGGGCAGCAGCCCGACCAGCACGAACACGGCGCCCGCGGCGATCAGCCACAGGCGGTGCGAGCTCATCGCCCAGCGCGCCAGGCGCGAGTTGGTGGGCGGGCGCGGCTCGGGCAGGTCCAGGGGCGGGGGCTCGAGGGCCGGAAACACCGACACGCTCCGAACCCGCGAGTCGTTGGGCGTGGACAGCAGCCCTCGATCCGCCGGCATCAGCCCCAGCTGCGACTGGGCCAGGGTCATCACGAGGGCCGGCTCGCGCCGCACCACCGCGTCGAGGTACCCCTGGTAGCGCTCGAGGCGGTCGAGCCGGTGGCGTTCGTAGGACAACGCCGCGTCGCGCTTCCACCGGGCGTCGGCCAGGTCCTCGGCGGCGGGGATCAGCACGGTGGCACCCAGCAACGCCAGGCCCGCCATCAGGAACAGCCACCCCGGATCGACCATGGGTCGGACCCTGATTCCGGGCGCGGGATGGGGGAGGGCCGAGGCCAGCACCGGGGGTACATCGGCAAGGCGGGGGCCCCAAGGCCAGCGAATCGAGGGGCCCGCGGGGGAACGACGGGTGCCCGGCCGCGCCTAGATTCGGGCATGGCAGACGCGGGGCCGGATGCTCTGGAGGTGGTCGCGGAGGGGCTGTGCAGGTCCTTCGGAGCGCGGCCCGTGCTGGCGGGCATCGACCTGCGCGTGCAACGCGGGCAGATGGTGGCCATCGTGGGAGGGAGCGGGTCGGGCAAGACCGTGCTGCTGCACCTGCTGGCGGGGCTGATTCCACCCACCAGCGGGCGGGTGCTGGCCGCCGATCACTCGCGGGCGGGGGCGCCCCTGGTGGACCTGGCGACGCTTGACGAGGACGCCTTGGACGCGGTGCGTCGCCACTGGGCCGTGGTCTTCCAGCAGAACGCGCTCTTCTCGGGGAGCGTCTACGAGAACATCGCGCTGCTGCTGCGCGAGCACGGGGAGCGCCACGAGGGTCGCATCCTGGATCGGGCCACGCGGGCCCTGGAGGCCGTCGCCCTCGACGTCGGGGATGTCCTCCACAAGGACCGCGACAGCCTCTCGGGCGGGATGGCCAAGCGCGTGGCCATCGCCCGCGCCATCGCCCTTTCCCCCGCCCTCATCTACTACGACGAGCCCACCACCGGGCTTGATCCCGTGGTCGGCGCTCGCATCCACGAGCTGATCTGGACCACCCACCTCACCCCCACCGACGACGCGGTGCCCCGCACCAGCGTGCTGGTCACCCACGACAAGGAGCTCCTGCGTCGCGTCCGCCCGCGCGTGGTCATGCTCCATGCCGGCAGCGTCTGCTTCGCGGGAACCTACGACGAGTTCGAGGCCGTGCCCAGCGGCCCGCCCGCCGAGTACCTGCGCGCCATGCCCGTGCTTCACGCGCGCGCGTAGACCACCGGGCGCGGGACGCAACCAAAGCAGGGCCCCGATCCCGGTATTTCCTGGAAATCGGCCGCAGGCCCTCTTCGGGCGCCTGCCGGCGGGGCGCTAGTCCTTGCCCACGAGCAGCCGTTCGAGCACGTCGCGCACGCTCTTGCCCTTCTTGTCCTCGCCCTGCCCGGGGATGCGCATCGCGTCGAGGATGCCGTAGCCCAGCCCGATGTCGATGAGCACCCACGCGACCAGCTCGCTGGAGAACACGCGCGTGAGCTTGCGCTCCTCCTGGGCCCGCTCGATCTCCCGCTTGATGAACGCGTGCAGCTCCGCGATGTGCTTGACCACCGCCTGGTGGATCTTCTCGTCGTCGATCTCGGTGATCGCCTGGAGGAACACGCGGTACGCCGCCCGCTCCTCGTCCATCACCATCGGGTTGTCGCCCAGGAGCCGGCGCAGGCGCTCGCCGGGGTCCTTCGCCCCCGACAGGTGCTTTTCCCAGACCTCCAGCGTCCGCGCCGCCGTCCGCTCGATCAGGTCCACGAACAGGTCGCGCTTGGACGCGAAGTGCCGGTAGATGATCGGCTCGGTCACCCCCGCCGCCTTCGCCAGCTCCGCCGTCGTCGCCCGCGCATACCCCGCCCGCGAGAACAGATCGGCGGCCACATCCAGCAGCTGGGCCTTGCGTTGGGCGGCGGGCAGTCGCGTCATGCTCTCCCCATGGATCCTCGGCGTGCGCCCGTGCGATGGGCGGCCTTCCCCACGCTGGCGTTCACTAATATAGGCCCGCGCCCGGTGGATCCGGCGGAGCACGCGGGGGCACCGGGTCGTACCCGCCCGCGCACAGCGGGTGGCACCGCGCCAACCGCCGCGCCGCCAGCCACGTCGCCCGCAGCACACCGTGCTCCCGGTACGCCTCCAGGGCATACTGCGAGCAGCTGGGGTGGAACCGGCATTGCCCGCCCAGGAACATCCCCAGAGTGCTCCGGTACATGATGATCAGGGCCTGGAATGGAAACGCCGCCGCCCGCGACCACCGCGAGCGCCCGCCCCCCCCCGGCTTCGAACCACCCTGGGCGGGCGACGGCTTCATCCCGACCTCGCCACTCTCTTGCGGTGGTCGGCGTCCAGAGCCCGGGCGGCCTCGATCAGCAAACCCTGGTATTCCCCAAGGGCCAGCTCATCGTGGGCCCGCGCGCCCACGACCAGGTCGTAGCAACCCCCCCCGTGCCGCGGCAGGTCGTGCTGCACCATGCGGAACGCCTCACGCAGGTGCCGCTTCAGCCGCGCCCGACGCACCGCCGGTCCTACCGCACGCCCGATGGACAACCCCAGGCGCGGCGTCGTCAGGGCGTTCGCCCGCGCAAACACCGTCAACGGCCCGCGCACCTTCCGCAGGCGTGCATCGAACACGCCCTTGAACTCCCGGGCATGGGTCAGCCGCTGCTGGCGCGTGAAGCGATGGGTGGGCACGGGGAAGGGTAGAGCCAACCCGGCGCGTGAAGAGCCTCCGCGATCCGATCCGTTACGCGAGCTGGGACGGGATCCCCGGCCCGCGCGCGGGCACAGGCCATGATCGCGCAGGCAGCCGATCCCGATGATCCCGCGGAAGGGCATCGCTTCTTGGCGAGGATTCTCCGGGCCGAAGGCGACCTGGGTGGTGCCCGCACGGAACTGGAAGCGGCAAGGGCTGCCGTTCCGGGCAATGGACCCCACTCCGCGGCGCTCACCGGCGCCATCCTGCTCGACCTGGCCAACTTCTATGCAATTGGCGTTCGCAATCCGGCGACCGCAGTCGCCTACTACGACCAGGCCCTCCAGTGCGGAGGGCTGAGCCCTGGCGCGACCCACGCCGCCGCGATCAATGCGGGCATGTTGGAGGCATCGCAAGGGCATTTCGCGGCAGCGATCAGGCGGATCGACGAGAGACTTGCCGCCGCCCCGCCGGGGTCGATCACCGCGGAAGACATGGTCAAACTGTTGACCTCGCAGGCGTCGTTTGCCCTGTCGGCCCAGGACGTTGCCGGTGCGCGGGCCCGATACCAACGGATCTGGGATGAGTTCGGCGCGCGGAACGATCGCGCCATCGTTCACACCGGGATCCAACTTGCTCGCTGGATCTCGCCGATCACCGCTGATCAGTGCGCTGCCCGTGTGTCCATGTGCCAGACGCTCTTCGCGAAGCTCGACGCGGTTCGCGCGGCCAATGGCGGCGTTCTCCCGCGCAAGTTCGACGGCCTGGAAAACCAAGTCCGCGTGCTCGTCGCGGACTGCGCCGACTGCGCTGGCCAAGCCCAAGCCGCCGCCGAAGCGCGCCGCCAGCTCGGGCTGCCTCCTCGTCAATAACTCCCGCCCGCCTACGCTGCCGCGGGATAGAGCTTGTGGACGCTCAGGCCCTGGGCCTCGTAGACGCCGCGGCGCGACCAGATGTCGTTCTGGTGCAGGGCCGAGGAGATGACCACGTCGGTGGCGCCGCTGAGGCGTGCGTCGGTGGGGGCGAGGATGGGCAGGCCCCAGAGCTTGCGCCCGTGCTTGGCCGGGTCGTCGTCGGTGAAGCCCACGAGGCTGGGCGTGAACTCGGCGAGAACGCCCGCCAGTTCCAGCGTGTGCCGCCCGGTGCCGTGCAGCACGACCTTCCGCCCGGCCAACTGGCCCAGGACGAACCGCAATCGCTCGCCCGCGTGGGGCGGGACGGTCCCCGAGCCCGCGCCGCCGGTGCTCGCCGCGGACGTGAACGCGCAGGGTCGATGCGCCGGCCAGGTGCGGGGCGGTTCGCTCGCGGCGGCGTCGATCAGCCCCTCGACCGCGCCCGCGTGCGATTCCATCGAGTACCGCTCCCGCGCCGCGCCCGAGCCCTGGGCCGACATCGCCCCGAGCCCTCGCCTCACCGCGTCGCACACGCCGTCGGCCAGCAGCCGCCCCAGTCGCGCCGGGTCCGGCGCCGGCAGGGCGGGGTCCTCCCACTCCACGACCCGCCCCGTGACGCCGTCCTCGATCGCCTCGCCCGCGCCCGAGCGCGTGCGCGTGACCACGGGGACGCAGCCGCAGGACATGGCCTCGAGGATGGACAGGCTCAGCCCCTCGATCCGCGAGGCCTGGACGAACACGTCGTGCTGGACCAGGAACTCGCCCACGCGTGCGGCGGGAACGGCGGGGATGGACTGCTCGGGTTTGCGCGCCTGTTCATCCGCGGCACCCAGGGCCTTGCCGAGGGTCTGGACCACGCCGGTGGTTTTATGGGTCAACCGGGTCTGCGCGTTCAGCGCGCCGTCGGC
>JBGAOG010000045.1:0-25310 GCA_044221985.1 Phycisphaerales bacterium | reverse complement strand
GTCCCTGGTGGTCGAGATCGGCGGGAGCCTGGGCAGCCGCGAGCTCTCGTTCGCCTCGGGGACCACCCTCCAGAAGATCGCCGACGCGATCAACTCCTTCGCCGACGTGACCGGTGTCGAGGCCACCGTCTCGGGCAGCGGGCTCAAGGTCATCTCCTCCGAGTTCGGCGCGGACAACTTCGTGTCCCTCAAGGTGATCAACGCCGCGGGCATCAACGCCACCACCAACGGTGACACCGGCCCCAGCGGAACGCGCGGCGTCTACCGGCTCGACCCCGCCAACTTCAACGACCACTCCACCAGCTCCAGCGACTTCACGTCGTTCAGCAGCGCCATCAACGAGGTCCGCGACGCCGGGCAGAACATCGGCGCCACGATCAACGGCGTGCTGGCCACCTCGATCGGCAAGGTCGCCCGCATCAGCACCGACTTCCTCGACGTCGAGGTGACCCTCTCCACGTCGCAGGCCCAGAGCCTTGGCAACGTCTCCAACACGCCCGGCGATCCCGCCTTCTACATCACCGGCGGCGGCGCCGATTTCCAGCTCTCATCCAAGGCCGACATCGCCGGAAAGGTCGCCATCGGCGTCGGCGACGTGGCCACCCGTAACCTGGGCAACACCGCGCTGGGCTTCCTCAGCTCGCTGGGCTCGGGACGCGCCAACAACGTCGTCAACGGGAGCATCCTGGACGGGCAGAAGGTCGTCGCCGAGGCCATCAAGCAGGTCTCCTCCCTCCGCGGGCGGCTCGGGGCGTTCCAGAAGAACGTCATCGGCGCCACGACCCGCAGCCTGAGCGTGTCGGTCGAGAACACCGCCGCCGCCCAGAGCATCATCCGCGACACCAACTTCGCCCAGTCCACGGCCGAGCTGACCCGGGCCCAGATCCTGGTCTCCTCGTCCACGCAGGTCCTCGGGTTGGCCAACCAGCAGCCCCAGTCCGCCCTGCAGCTCCTGGGATAACCCCCTCTGTCAGGCAGATCCGTGCCCGTGGCCCACGCTCCCCGCGAGCGTGGGCTTTCTTGCGCGCCAAAGCTGGACCTGGGCCCGGCCCCGGGTCGATGCCTAGAACGGCCCATGCCCGCCAAGCCCGCACCATCTCGCCGGGGACGCAAGCCCCGGGCCCGCGCCCCCATCTCCGCGGGCCTGACCGAACCCATCGAGCGCTTCCGAGGGTTCCTGCGCGTCGAGTGCGGCTTCTCCCCGCACACCCTGAGCGCCTACACCCGCGACCTGACCGACCTGGCCGAGGACCTCGCCCGGGCCAGGGTTACGTCCTGGGTCCAGGCCACCCCGCGCCACCTCGTCGAGCACGTGCGGGGGCTCAAGGCGAGCAAGTCCATGGCGGGGTCGAGCGTGATCCGCCACCTGGCCAGCATCAAGGCCTTCTGCCGCTGGGCCCTGGGGGCGGGGCTGATCCGCGAGAACCCGTCCGAGCTCCTGGAGCGTCCCACGCGCTGGAAGAACCTGCCCGAGGTGCTGTCGGTCAACCAGACGCGGGACCTTCTCGCGGCCACGACGGCGAGCCGCGCACGGGCGGGGCTCAGCCCGGGCGATGGGGGGTCCGATGGCGGGCGTTCCGCGCCGGACCTGGGCCTGAGGGACCGGGCGATGCTGGAACTGCTGTACTCCAGCGGGCTGCGCGCGTCCGAGTTGGCCGACGTGGCGCTCACGGACTACCTGCCCACGCTGCGGAGCGTGCGAGTGACGGGCAAGGGCCGCAAGCAGCGCCTCGTGCCGGTGAGCAAGCCGGCGCGCGACGCGATCGAGGCGTACCTGGCGCGTTGCCGCCCGGTGCTGGCCGCGCCGCGGCGCGCCGGGCAGGACCTGGGGCGGGTCTTCCTCTCGCGCACGGGCCGCCCGCTGGAGCGGGTCGCGATCTGGCAGATCGTCAAGCGCTACGCCCGGGCCGCGGGACTGCCGATGGTCCACCCGCACGTCCTGCGGCACAGCTTCGCGACCCACCTGCTGGCGGGGGGGGCGGACCTGCGCGTGGTCCAGGAGATGCTGGGGCACGCGGATATCGCCACTACCCAGATCTACACCCACGTGGACAAGGGGCGGCTCAAGAGCGTTCACCGCAAGTTCCACCCGCGGGGCTGACATGTGTTCGAGAACTCCGCCCGACCCGCAATGGGACCAACACCGCGGGACATCTGGAATCGGGAGTCCGGACCAATCCCGGGGGTACGGGCCGTGCCCGGGCGGCGGCTTGGCCCCAAGGGGCGTGCACGTGGTCGGATCGGTTAGCATTCCCGGGGCCGTGCGAGCGCGTGCAGGCGAGCGGATCTCCCCGCGCTCGCGACGACCCTCCGCCAGGAAACCGCAGAACTCTTGCTTCCCGCGACATCGCATCCCGTTGCCCCTGGGCCTGGCGTCGCTCCGCTGGATGCGCGGGAATTCGCCGTCGCGTTCGAGGGGTCCTCGCGCATTCTCTGGTGCATCGCGGCCGGGGTTCTGGGCGATCGGGAACGGGCCCGCGACGTGCTCCAGGACTCGGCGATCGTGGGGCTGCGCAAGCTGGGCGAGTTCCGGCGCGGAACGAGCTTCGTCCATTGGATGGGGCAGATCGTCCGCTACACCGCCCTCAACGAGAGCCGACGCCGGCACCACGTCGCCGCCGGGGCCCAGCCCGTCCCCGAGCCGGCGACCAAGGCGCCCATCCGCGCTGCGGCGGGGTTCAATCCCGACGAGTTCGACGATCGCACGATGGCCGCCCTCAACGCGCTCGAAGAGACCGCCCGGACCTGCCTGCTCATGAGGACCGTGCTCGACATGACGTACCAGCAGATCGCCGAGGCCCTGGCGATCCCCGAGGGCACGGCCATGAGCCACGTCCACCGCGCCCGCCAGCGCGTCCGGGCGGCCTTGTCGGGCCCGGGTGGAAAGGGGGCACGCCCGTGAGCCTCGTCCCCGCCACTCCCCCGCCCCCCGATCCGCGCGACTGGCTCGACCTGTACCTCGACGGATTGTTGTCGCCCGGCGACCGCGCGGCCTTCGAGCGAGCCCTCCGCGCCGACCCCGCGCTGCGGGCCGAGCTGGAATTGCAGGGTCGCTTCGACGCGGCGATCCGGGCCAGCTTCACGGTCGATGTTCCGCCCGCGCCCGCCGGCGAGCCCGCTTCCAAGGCGACGCCCCACGGGCCGCGGCCCAGGCTCGACTGGCTTCGCGCCGCCGCGGCGATCGCGGTCCTGGCGGTGGGGGCGGGCGGGGCCTGGTGGTACGTGACGCGGACCCGACGGACCCTGGCCAGCGCGTACGCGGACGACGTGGCCCGCGGGCTCAAGGCCGTCGAGCCCTGCACCAGCGCCGAGGAGCTGGCCCGTTACACGCGTGAGAGGCTCGGCGCCGCGGTGATGATCAACGTGCCCGAGGGGCTGACGCTCATCGGCTGGGACCACACGCACCGGGTCTTCAGCGACCACACGCTGACGTTGTTCGCCCGCTACCACGGGCAACCCCTCGTGCTGTTCCTGGACCGGGCCAGCGAGGATCGCGACGTGCCCGACAGCGCCAGCGGGTGCCAGGTGGCCAAGCGGATCGTGGGCGACGTGATGATCGTCGAGTTGCGAACGTCCGGAACGCCCTGCTTGCTCGCCAGGTTCTCGGCGCCGGGCAGGTAGTCCCGCTACCGCGCGGACTCGAGAAGTGCGTCGGCGGGCATGGGGTTCACCGAGGGCCAGGAGCGGGGCGAGCGGAAGAAGACGCCCTGCTCGGGTCCTTGCCCGTAGGCCCAGGGCGCGAGGTATCGCCCCTTCCAGTCGTCGGGCTTGTCGAACTCGGCCCGCACGCCGCGCGTGCGTACCCACGCGTCGTTCCTCGTGCCGGTGACGCTCCAGGACACCCGCATCGCGGGCGCGCCCCCGGCGATCTTGAAGCGGTTGGCGTCGATCTCCGCCGCGACGTGCAGGGCGGGCATGGCGGCGCCGATGGGCGTGAGCTGGTAGGTCCAGTCCCGGTTGATGGCGTCGAAGTAGTCCGGGAGCCGGACCTCGGCCTCGCCCTGGGCGTCGAGCGTGGCGTTGCCGCGGTAGGTGTTCGTGGGCTCGGGCCCCTCGTTGCAGAAGTGCACCAGGACCCTGTTGGCCGGGTCGAGGGGGTGATCGATCATGAAGTCCTTGGTGCCGGTGCAAGCCAGGTCGCCGCTGGCGTAGACGGCGTAACCGGTGGGGCTCTCGGCGGCCGCGAACAGGCCGAAGTTGACCCCGGTCGTCGCGTAGCTGGTGCCGTAGAGGGCCGCCGCGCCGTCGGTGCGGCTTTGGACGACGCCCCAGACGCCGGCGGTCATTCCGGTGGAGGCCGACGCCGCTCCGTACACGCCCGTCGCGTCGTTGGAAGCGGAGTCCACGAGCCCGACGACGCCGGTGGTGACGCCGGTGGTGGCGCTGGCGTGACCTGCCGCGCCGATGCCCGCGCTGCTGCTGGACTGCCCATACACGCCGTGCGCATCGCCCGACGTGGCGGAATTCCAGGCGAAGACCCCGCGACCCGTGGGCGAATCGCTCTCGGCGTAGAGCCCGTAGGTCTGCCCGCTCGTGGCCGACGCCCACGCCAGCATGCCCAGGCCGGCGGTGCTGGCGGACTTGCCCGCGGCTCCGATGGACGTCCCGCTCGTGAGCGTGCTCTCCATCAGCCCGGCGCGGGGCGCGGACGAGCTCACGTGGAGGGGATACTGCGGCGCGTTCAGCCCGACTCCCACGTTCCCCGTCAGGTAGTACGCGTTGGCGCCGCTGAGCAGGAAGGGCGACGCGCCCGCGGCCCCGGGCGGGCCCTGCGCCCCCGGTGCTCCGGCGGGTCCCTGGAGTCCTTGCGGCCCCGGCGAGCCCGGCGCGCCGTCCGCTCCCGCGGGACCTGCCGGACCTTGCGGCCCCGCCGGCCCCTGGGGTCCTTGCAGCCCCGCTCCCGCGTTCAGCGCGTACACCGCGTACGGCGTCACCGTGATCAAATGGCGCGGCGTCATGGCGACGTACGCGCCCACGCCCGAGGGCTGGCGCACCTCGATCTGGATCCAGCGTGCCTGACCGTTGAACGCCGCAAGCCCGAAGTCGAGTTGGGCGGCAAACCGCCCCTGGCGGATCGTGACGCCCGAGAGCGTCACGGGCGAGCCCACCATGTTCCCGCCCGCCAGCGAGTCGTACAGCGTGAAGCGCATGTCCGCGGTGCCGTTGTCGGGCAACCCCGCGTACGTGATCTCGCCCTGGTAGGTAAACGTCCCGCTCATCGCGGACTGCCCGCGCGCGGAACCCACGACCAGGGCGATGGCCACCGCCGACAACGCCGCCTTCGCACGCATGAGGACCTCCCGGGCACCCTGCCCCCCGAGAAGTCGGCGTGATCCGGACCCGGATTGAGCCCCGGGGGCGATAACACCGCCAGATAATCGGCATAGTCGCGCCAGACCCACCCCCGAACACACCCCGTGCGCCGTGCGTGGCCTTCATGGAGGACCCGAGCGGGGCACGCTAAACTCTCGCAGTTTTCAGAAAGACCTGAAATCAGTCCCGGTCCACGCCCGGTCGGGGCGGATCGAAAGGGAGAGCATGGCTCACATCTACACCCCTCCCCCGGAGCATCCCCACCTCGGCGCCACCGACGAGGGGCTCCTCTCCGCCGTCGCGCGCGGCGAGGCCCGCCTCACCCGCGAGCAGGGCTTGGACCTCTTCCGTGCCGCCCTCCCCGGAGGGCCCATGATCCTCCCGACCCTCGGACGCTGGGCCGACGCCCGCTGCCGCGGCATCCACGGCGACGCGTACCGCACGTACATCATCGACCGGAACATCAACTACACCAACGTTTGCAATGCCCGCTGCACCTTCTGCGCCTTCCGGCGCGATAGCGACGACCACGACGCGTACACCCTCTCCTACGACGCCATCCACGAGAAGATCGCCGAACTCGCCGGCGTCGGGGGCACCCAGATCCTCATGCAGGGCGGGATGAACCCCGATCTCCCCCTCGACTGGTACCTCAACCTGCTCGCGGGGATCAGGGCGAAGTTCCCGCGGATCCACGTCCACGCCTTCAGCCCGCCGGAGCTGGTCGAGTTCGTCCACTTCTTCAACCCGCCCGGCGCGACCTTCGAGGACAAGGTCCGTTGGGTCGTCACGAAACTCCGCGAGGCCGGGCTCGACAGCATCCCCGGCGCCGGCGGCGAGATCTTCGCCGATCCCGTGCGTCGCAAGATCGGCCTGGGCAAGTGCGACGCCGAGGCCTGGCTCACCGTCATGTACGTGGCGCACACGCTGGGCATGTTCACCAGCGCCACGATGATGTTCGGGCACATCGAGGGCTACGCCGACCGCATCCACCACATGGGGCTCGTCCGCGAGTGGCAGGACCGGGCGCTGCGAGAGGGCGCGAACTCCGGCACCGGCCACTACGTTTCCTTCATCTCCTGGCCCTTCCAGCGTGAGAACACGCCGCTGGGGCGCGTCAAGGACTGGGGTTCCGGGGGCGCCAACCCCGCCGAACTTGAGCAGGAATTCCCGGGCGACGCGATCGCGCGGGCGTGGAACTTCGGCGCCGCCGCCGCCGCGCTGCCGGGGGGAAAGCGTGCCGCCGACGCCTTCGACTTCGACGCCCTCGACCAGGCCGCCTTCCCCACCGCGCCACTCTTCGGCAAGCGAGCCCGCCTCAGCGGCGCCAGCGATTACCTTCGAACCCAGGCGATCAGCCGCCTGATGCTCGACAACATCTACTCCATCGGCGCCTCGTGGGTGACCATGGGCCCGCACGTGGGCCAGGTCGCGCTGATGTACGGTGCCAACGACATGGGCAGCGTGATGATGGAGGAGAACGTGGTCTCCGCCGCGGGCACGACGTACTTCCTCGACGAGGCCCTGCTCTGCCGCCTCATTCGCGAGGCCGGGTTCATCCCCGGCCAGCGCGACAACGTCTACGACATCCTCCGCGTGCACGACACCGCCGCCAGCCCCGACCTGGCCGTCACGGACTGGTCCACGCACCGCGCCAAGCGCCTCCACATCGAACGCCAGGTGGCGATGCCCGCTGCGGGGGCGCCGGCGGAACTCACCGTCAGCGCGGCGAAGTAGGATCCGCCTATGTCCCGCGATCCCACCTGGGACAACCTCCGCCGCGGGCTGGACGCCGCCGATTTGCCCGGTATCCTCCGCGAGATCTACCAGCGCGTTCCCGAGGCTCGTGCCCTGATCGCCACCCGCCTGTCACCCGCTGGCGCGGGCGACAAAGCCCCCCCCCAAAACGGCCAAGCCGCCTACCCACGGCGCCACCTCCCCGGCGTTCGCCCCCGCGATGGCGCGGCGCAGGGCATGCCGGACATCGCCCGGGCCCGGCGCGCCGTCCGCGACTATCGCGCCCGCTCGCGCGACCTGGCGGGCACAGTCGACCTCCTGCTCACGTTCGTCGACGAGGGGACGCGGGCCCTGGGCCTGATCGGGTCCCCGCCGGCGTCGCTCTTCGACGCCCTCCATGCCGCCGCCGATGACATCCGCGACGCCCTGCGCTCGGTGCCGCGCGACCGGCGTCCCGCGGCGTGGGTCGATCGCCTCCGCGCCATCGAACGCGCCTGCCCGGTCACCCACGGCGTGCGTGCCGCCCTGGATTCCCTCGCCGCCGCCCTCACGGCGTGAGCATCTCGCGAGCCGCCGCCGGGCCCGGACGCCGCGGTGACGCGCGGACGCCGACGGTTACGGCCCGCCCGCTCCGAGGCGACGTTCGAGGCGGTCTTTCACCTCGGGCCACTCGTCGCGCGTCACGCCGAAGTAGACCGTGTCCCGCACGAACCCGTTCTGCTGCACGCGGTGCTTGCGGAGCGTTCCCTCGCGCACGGCCCCGAGCCTGGCGATGGCCCGCTGGCTGTGGAGGTTGCGGGCATCGCACTTGAGCGTCACGCGAACGCACCCCTCGCGCTCGAAGGCGTGCCCCAGAAGAAGGAGCTTGCACGCCGGGTTGACCAGCGTCCCACGGACCTCCGGGGCGTACCACGTCCGCCCGACCTCCACCGAGCGATTCCCCGCGTCGATGTCCAGGAACGACGTGCCGCCCAGGAGGCGCCCGTCGCGAGCGTCGAGCACCGCGTACGCCCGCTGCGTGGGCGAGAAGAACCCGGCGACCCACGCGGCGAAGGCCTGTCGCGTCCAGGCCCTGGGCCAGTTCAGGAAGTAGTCGAACGTGCCCGGAGGGGTGATGGCGAACAGCGCGTCGGCGTCGTCGGGACGCAACGGACGCAGCGCCACCACCGGGCCTCGAAACTCCAGCGCAGGATCGAACACGCGCAACGGTGCCCCGGCTTCGTCCATCGGGCTCAGCGCTTGGCCGGCGGCACGTTCATGTTCTCGTGCACGATCCGCCACTCACCGTCGATGTACTTGAACACGAGCGTCACGTTGGCGGGCATGTCGAGCTTCGTGCCGTCGCCGAGCGTGCCCGTGACGCGGCATGCGCTCGCGGTGGCTGCCATGTCGTCGCCAACCCACGTGCGATGCGTCGAGACCTCCACGAGCTGGGCGGCCTGGAACTGGTTCATCCCGCCCGCCCAGGTCGACTCGTAGGTCTTCCACCCCACCAGCGTGGGCGTGGGCGCCACCCCGTCGATCGAGAAGAAGTCGTCGGTGGTCTGGATCACCCTGGCCAGCCGATCGGTCGTGAACTTCTCCCCGTCCTTCTTGGTCCAGGCGGCGAAGTAGGCGTCCTTGGCCTTGGCCACGCCCGCGGCGTTCCCGCCCGACCAGCAGCCCCCCAGCACCAGGAGCGACGAACCCAACCACAGCGCGGCAACGGCACGAGTCATGGACACCTCCTTAGGGGTTCAAACCAACAGGGGGAATGGATCGGCGAGAACGCCCGGACTTGGGGAGTTTCTGCCCGGGTTTCTTGGGCCGGGCCGCGCCGGACCGGTCACGGCAGGCGGTGGCTTTCCCGGTCGATCCGCTCCAGGTAGCGTCCGGGGTCCGGCAGCGGCGCGAAGCCGTACCTGGTGTACAGCCCTTGGGCATCGCGCGTGAGCAGGCAGAAACGGCGCAAACCCCGCAGGTCCGGGTGGGCCACGATCGCCTCCATCAGGCGCTTGGAGAGCCCGCGCCCCCGATACGCCTCGAGCACGAACACGTCGCACAGGTACGCGAAGCTCGCCTTGTCGGTCACGACGCGGGCGAAGCCGGCCTGCGCCGGGCGGCCGTCGGGACGCGAAGCCCCAACGATGTACCCGCCGAAGTTGAGCGAGTTGGCGATGGCCCGCTCGACCCGCGAACGGTGGATCCCCGGCGACCAGTAGCAGGTCGAGAGGAAGGCGTGGATGAGGTCCAGATCCAGGAGGCTCGAATCGGTGGATACCAGGAACTCGCCCATGGTGACGAGGGTACGCGGCGCCGCCCATCGCGGGCGCGGTCCGGGCCCCCGGCGCCAGGCCGAGTACCATGACGCATGACCCCACGTTTTCCCACGACGCTCCTGGCCGGCGCGCTCCTGATGCTGAGCGGGTGCCAAGCCTCCGGGCCCGCCCCGGCCGCGCCGCCGCTAGAGCGCACCGGGCTGGTCACCATGCGGGCCCGGCCCGTGACGCTGGTCGGGCATGGCGTTGCCGTCGGGGACCTCGCGCCCGGGTTCACCGCCGTGGGCATCGACCTGGGCGAGCGTGCCCTCGCGGAGTTCCGCGGCCGCACCGTGATCCTCACGACGGTCCCCTCGCTCGACACCACGGTGTGCGACCTGCAGACCCGGAACTTCAACGAGAAAGCGGGCGCGCTGTCCCGGGGCGTCGTCGTCGTTACGGTGTCGATGGACCTGCCCTTCGCCCAGAAGCGCTGGTGCGGGCTGCACGATGCCCCCAACGTCGTCACCCTCTCGGACTCCAAACGCCGCGAGGTCGGCGAGCGCTACGGGCTGCTGATGAAGGAGAACGGGCTGCTCGCCCGCGCGGTCCTCGTCATCGATCCCGCGGGCGTCGTGCGCTACCAGCAGATCGTGCCCGAGGTCGCCAGCGAGCCCGACTACGACCTGGCCCTGGCGGCCGCGAAGAGCGCCGGCCAGGGCGGGGAGTGACCTCCAGCGCCCGCGCGCCGGTGGATCCCGGGCCCGCGCACCGGGCCACGCCCGCCGCGGCGAGGGCGTAGTCGCGAGGCTCGCAACGATCGAGGGTTGCTCCAGGACGCCGGCGGATGGACACCCCAGGGCGTCCCGCCCGCCTCCGGCGATCACGCCCCGTCCCGCTTCCTCTCCGTCAGTTCACGCGGCAAACCTCCAACACCTGCAGGCCGACTTCACGAGCGAAGACGCGGGCAGGATCGGGGGGGCGGCGTACAGCGCCCCGCGCTGGGTCAACACCCGCGGCAAGAAGGGGCCGCCGAGGACCGTCATGCGTCCGATGCGGCCAGCGCCAGCGCCGCGTTGATGACGCCCAGGTGCGAGTAGGCCTGTGGGAAGTTGCCCAGCGCGAGGGCGTGGGCCGGGTCCCACTGCTCGGCAAAGAGGCCCGTCGGTCCGGCCTGCCCGAGGATGCCCTCGAACAGCTGGCGCGCGTCGTCCATGCGGCCCAGCGTGACCATCGCCTCCACCAGCCAGCACGCGCAGATGACCAGCCCGCCCTCGGTGCCCGGCAACCCGTCGTCGCCGCGGTAGCGGTAGACCGCGGCGCCCTCGCGCAGGTGCTCTTCGACGGCCTCGACGGTCGCGTGCCAGCGTGGGTCGGCGCGCGACAGCAAGCCCGTGAGGCCGATCATCAACGACGCGGCGTCGAGTTCGGTGCTTCCGTACGCGCCCGTGAACGCACGGGCGGACTCGTTCCAGCCCTTCTCCAGCACGTCGGCCGCGATGCGGTCGCGCAACGAGCGCCACGCGGCGTTGTCCTCGCCCAGCACCGCGTCGTGCACCACCAGGGCGCGGTCCACCGCGTGCCAGCACATCACCTTGGAGTGGACGTGGTGCCGGCGGGGACCTCGGATCTCCCAGATGCCGTGGTCGGGCTCCCCCCAGCGGGCCTCGACGGCCTGCACCATCGCCCGAACCAGCCGCCAGGCGTCGGGCGACACAGCCACACCCGACTCGATCAGGCTCGCCACCATGTGGACGATGGGGCCGAAGACGTCGAGCTGGACCTGCTGCGCCGCGGCGTTGCTGACGCGGACCGGGCGGCTTCCCGCGTACCCGTCGAGCGACCCGATCTCCGCCTCGGGGCCCAGCTCCTCGCCGCGCACGGCGTAGATGGGGCGCAGGCGGTCGGGGGACTCGAGGCGATCCACGATGCCCGTGAGCCACTCGGTGAGCTTCATCGCGTGCCCGGTGTTTCCGAGCTTCAGCAGCGCCGTGGCCGCCATCGCGGCGTCGCGCGGCCAGCAGAAGCGGTAGTCCCAGTTGCGGACGCCGCCGAGCTGCTCGGGAAGGCTGGTGGTCCCCGCCGCGACGATCGCGCCCCCGGGGCCGTCGCACAGGGCCTTGATGGTCAGGGCGCTGCGCACGAGCAGCGCGCGGAGCGCGGGCGGAACGCGGAGTGCCCCGGCCCAGCCCGACCAGTGACGCTGGGTCTGGGCCCGGCGCTGCGGCTCGGGCACGACGCTCGGGCGCAAGTTCGCCGCGCCGAAGCGCAGTTCGAGCGTGTGCGGGCCGCTCGGCGCGTCCAGGTCGATCGTGGCCCGGGCCGTCTGGTGCGGGCCGCTGTGGTCGATGGCCCACGCTACGCCGGGGGCGTACAGGACGCACGGCTCGCTCGTGCTGGTGACCTCGACGCCGCCGTCGCGGAGTTCCAGCGTCGCGGGAACGCGCCCGAAGTCCGGACGCGGTGCGAACGTGACGCGGACACGCCCCCGGCCTTCGAGGATGCGCACCAGGTCGCTGCGGCCCGCCCGCTGGTACGCCCGGCCGCCCGAGCAGTCGAGGTAGTCCGTCACCGTGAACTCGCGCCAGGACGTGCGCAGGAGCATCGAGTCGCCGATGTAGGACTGGGCCGTGTGCGGGGCGCCGTCCTCGGACTCGACGGCAAAGAACCCCGCGGCCGGGCCGCCGAGCAGCTCGCCGAAGAGCGCGGGCGAGTCGATGCGGGGGAGGCACAGCCAGGACACGCGGGCCGCGGGGGTGACGACCGCGAGGGTGCGCTGGTCGGAGAGGATCGAGTGACGCTCGATGGGCGCCACGGGACGCGCGCCCAACCAACGCTCGCGCTGCTCGCCGAGCAGTTCCAGCGCCTCGGCCACGTCGGCGATGCCGCCCACGCTCGCGTCCGCCGCCGTCTCGCCCGCGCCAACCTTGATCGAGAAGTCCTGGTCGCCCAGGGCGGCAAAGGCGTCTTCGTCGGTCGTGTCGTCACCGAAAAAGACCGTGTGCACGCCCCCCGAGAGGTACCGGGCTCGCGCAATCGCGTCGCCCTTGTGCATCGTGGAGACGCAGAGTTCGACGACCATGGAACCCGCGCGAATCGATACCCCGGGCGTGGCGTCCGCGACCTCCCGCACTGCGGCGATGATCGCCGCGGCATGGGCCGGGTGCGCGCGCCGGTAGTGCAGCCCGATCGCGAAGGGCTTGCGTTCGACGATGCACCCGGGCCAGCGGCCCGCCAGGGCCTCGACCCGAGCGGCGACGCGAGCCAGCACCTCTGCCGCGGGCGGGTCGGCGCCACCCGGCGCGACGGACCCGTCTTCCGCCCCGTGGCTCCCGAACAGCACGACGCGGGGAATCGTCCGCACCGCCTCGCGCAGCCACGCCAGGGGCCTGCCGGAAACGACGGCCACCCGGGTGCAGGGAAGACGGGCCAGCCGCTCCAGCGCCGCCAGGCAACGCGGGTCAGCGCGGGCCTGCGCGGGCGTGGGGGCCAGCGCCGAGATCGTCCCGTCGAAGTCGGTGCCGACGAGCAGGAGCGGGGAGGTGGCCAGGGCTTGGAGGCGTGAGCGGGGCATGGCGGTGGGGGGCTACTGGGCGAGCACCTCCAGAAAGTCACGCGACCAGTCGTGCACGTCGTGGCGTCGGACGGTGGAACGGAGCATCGCCATGCGCATCCGCTGATCGTTCCGATTCATGCGGACGGCGTCGACGATCGTCTTCTTCATGGTCTCCAGGTCGCGCGGGTTGACCAGGAGCGCCCGCCGCAGCTCGCGGGCCGCGCCGGCGAATTCGCTGAGCACCAGCACACCCGTGTTGTCGGTGCGGCACGCGACGTACTCCTTGGCGACCAGGTTCATCCCGTCGCGCAGCGGCGTGACGAGCATCACGTCCGCGGCGAGGTAGTACGCCACCAGCTCCTCCCGCTCGAGCGAGCGCCGGAAGTAGTGCACCGCGACCTTGCCCGGCTGGCTGTACTCGCCGTTGATGCGGCCCACGGTCTGCTCGACCGCTTGCCGCGTCTCTTCGTACCCCGGAACAACCTCTCGGCTCGGCACCGCGACCTGCAGCATGACCACCTGGTTCGCGGAGAGTCGGCGTTCCTTGAGCAGTTCCTCGAATGCCAGCAGCCGCAACGGGATGCCCTTGGTGTAGTCGAGCCGGTCCACTCCAAGCAGGACCGTGCGCCCCGCGAGTTGCCTGCGAATCTCGGCGGCGCGGCGCTTGACGCCGGGCATCGACGCCGTGGCTTCGAACTCGGTGGTGGCGATCGAGATCGGACACGCCTTCACGCGGATGGAGCGACCCTCGAAGGTCAACTCCCGCTCCGTCCCCTCCGCGCCGGTGTATCGCTTGGCCACGCGGGCGAAGTTCTCGGCGCTGGACTGCGTCTGGAAGGCGATGACATCCGCGCCCAGGAGCCCGCGCAGGATGGCGCTGCGCCAGGGAAGCCACGCGAACAGCTCGTCGGGCGGGAACGGGATGTGCAGGAAGAAGCCGATCTTCGCGCCCGGCCTGCGGTCACGCACCATCTTCGGCACCATCTGCAACTGGTAGTCGTGCACCCAGACCAGGCCGCCCTTGTGGTACGACTTCGCCGCGGCCAGCGCGAATCGCTTGTTCACCGCGAGGTACGGGTCCCACCACGCTCGGTGGAATTCCGGGTTCACCACCGCGTCGTGGTACAGTGGCCAGAGCGTCGTGTTGCAGAAGCCGTGGTAGTAGCCGGTCACCTCCGAACGCGAGAGCGCGACCGCCCGCAGATCGAGCGACCCGACCGATGCCGGGCGCGGCGCGGGTCCGGCGCCGCCGTCCCAGCCGATCCACACGCCGCCACGCTCGGCCAGCACCGGCTCCATCGCCGAGACCAGTCCGCCGGGGCTGCGCTCCCAAAGCGCGGATGGCCCCTTGCCCGTGCGTGCAGCGGGGAGACGGTTGGCAACCACGATGAGCCTGGAGCGCTGGGGCATGCACCGCCTGAGTGATCTGTCATGACTGCGGGAGATGGACGGCACCACGAGAGTATGGCCAAGGCGTGCTCAGAGCGGACACGGGGCAAGCTCCATTCATGCCTCAAGCCCTCTCCGAAACGCGCCGATCGAAAGCGCGGTGCCCCCCCCTGGCGGATCGACGGCCCGGGCAACGGGCGTGCTTTTCCGCGTGAGCCGTGCGGGACCGCCAAGCCGAACAAGGACGAATCGCTCTCCTACCGCACCGCCGCCCGCCGCCCGCCGGTGCGCCGCGTGCACGCGTCCGGCGTCGCGGGCGACGCCGAGAAGGCCGAGCACGGCTCACCACAGAGGCACCGTGAACACAGAGAAAGGCATCGGGATCGGATGCCCGACGCTCTGCGCGAGTGCGGCGGCTCTCCGCCCCAGCGGGGCGGCTTTTCGTCCCGACGGGGCGCTGGGATGAAGCCACGGGTGGCGTGCAGCCCGTGGAGAGCCCATGAAGAAACGCCCGCCAACGGTGGCGGGCGTAGTCGCTTGCGCGGCGTTCAGTTTCGTCGTGCGGGGCTCAGCTCGCCGCCATCTTGGCCGCCTTGGCCTTGGCGTCGTCGAGGTTGCCCACGTACATGAACGCGGACTCGGGGAGGCTGTCGCCCTCGCCGTTGCAGAGGCGTTCGAAGCTGTCGATGGTCTGCTCGAGCGAGGTGTAGATGCCGCTGAAGCCCGTGAACTGCTCGGCGACGAAGAAGGGCTGGCTGAGGAACCGCTCGATCTTGCGGGCGCGGTTGACGGTCTGCTTGTCCTCTTCGCTGAGCTCGTCGACGCCGAGGATCGCGATGATGTCCTGGAGGTCCTTGTAGCGCTGCAGGATCTGCTGGACGCGCCGGCTGACGCGGTAGTGGCGCTCGCCGATGATGCCCGGATCGAGGATGCGGCTGGTGGACGACAGCGGATCGACCGCGGGGTAGATGCCCTTCTCGGCGATGCCGCGCGCCAGCACGACGAACGCGTCGAGGTGCGCGAAGGCGGTGGCCGGGGCGGGGTCGGTGAGGTCGTCGGCGGGGACGTAGATGGCCTGCACGCTGGTGATGGCGCCCTTGGCGGTGGAGGTGATGCGCTCCTGGAGCTCGCCCATCTCGGTGCTGAGCGTGGGCTGGTAGCCCACGGCGCTGGGCATGCGCCCGAGGAGGGCCGACACTTCCGAACCCGCCTGCGTGAAGCGGAAGATGTTGTCCACGAAGATCATCGTCTCCTTGCCGGAGGAATCGCGGAACTCCTCGGCCATGGTGAGGCCCGAGAGGGCGACGCGGAGGCGGGCGCCCGGGGGCTCGTTCATCTGGCCGAAGACCATCGCGACCTTGTCGATGACGTGGGCCTTCTGGCCCTTCTCGTCGGTGTACTCGGCTTCCTTCATTTCACGCCAGAGGTCGTTGCCCTCGCGGGTGCGCTCGCCGACGCCGCAGAACACGGAGTACCCGCCGAACTCGCGGGCGACGCGGGCGATCATCTCCTGGATGACGACGGTCTTTCCGACGCCGGCGCCGCCGAAGAGCCCGATCTTGCCGCCGCGCACGAAGGGGCAGAGGAGGTCGATGACCTTGATGCCCGTGGGGAGGATCTCGGTCTTGGGGTTGAGCTGGGCGAACTGCGGGGGCTCGCGGTGGATGGGCATGCGCTTGAGGCCCTGGACCTGCGGGAGCTTGTCGATAGGGTCGCCCAGGAGGTTGAAGACGCGACCGAGGACTCCCTCGCCCACGGGAACGCTGACCGATTCGCCCTTGTCCACGCAGGCCATCCCGCGGGTCAGCCCGTCGGTCGAGCCCAGGGCTACCGCCCGCACGCGCCCGCCGCCCAGGTGCTGCTGCACCTCGCCGGTCAGCTTCAGCGGCCCGGCCTTGGTCTGGGCGTTGATCTCCAGCGCGTTGTAGATGTCCGGGAGCTTGTCCTCCGGAAACTGCGCGTCGAACGTCGAGCCGATGACCTGCGTGATCTTGCCGGTGGTGGACATGGGTGGGTCCTTGGGGCCTGCCTGGACAACCGGGAGGGTCCAGGAGATGGGAGGTTCGCACGGTGCAAACGCCACCCGAACGGCCGGGCGGCCCTGAATTGGGCCCAAGCATAGGCAAAGGCACGGGCAAGGTGCAAGAAAGCGCGACCCCGGTGCAAGGTCCGGCCCGCTCGCGGCAAGACTCTTCGACCGGGCCCAGACTCCGCGACCCACCCCCGCGCACCGAACCCAGATCCTGGAGCATCTCATGAACGCCCGCCCCTCCCACCTGGCCCTGCTCGCCCTGGCCGCCCTCGCCAGCTCGGCCCCCGCCCAGACCATCACCAGCATCGGGACCTCGGCTTGGCCAGGGTATTTCGGCGTCGCCTCGCGCGCCGAAGCCATCAATGCCGACGGCACGGCCGTCGCGGCGTCCATCTACCTCCAGACCGGCCTCGCCGCGCCCCTCGTCTGCAGGTGGACTCCCGCCGGCGGGCTCGAATCCTGGTGCTGCGGGTGGTACAGCAGCGGCAACGCCATCACGCCCGACGGGTCCCAGATCGCGGGCACCGCGACCGTCGGCGGCTGGAACTACTACGTCCCCGCTCGCTGGTCCCCCTGGAACACCTGCGGACAGTCGATGGGCCTGATGGCCGGGCAGATCAACAACGGCCTGCAGACCGACACGGTCGCCCTCGCGATGGACTCGACGGGCACGAAGATCGCCGGGTACGGCACCGTTCCGGGAGCGCCGTTCAACACCGCCCAGACCCCCGCGCCCTTCGTGTGGACCACCGGCGGCGGGCTCCAGACCCTGCCCCACCCCGCGAGCCGCTACCAGGGCGTGGTTCGCGCGATGAACCCCTCGGGCGCGACCATGGTCGGCGAGTCCGGCTGGCAGGATGGCACGTACTTCGGCTATCACCGCGAGGCCGCGTACTGGGATTCGCTGGGCGTGCACCAGATGGGGTGGATGGCGGCGGGCGTGGACTCGGCGGCGTACGCCGTCAGCGCCGACGGCCAGACCCTCGTGGGCCAGGCCGACATCCAGGGCCAGGGCATGTTCATCATCACTCCCGGCCCGGCGCACGCCTTCCGCTGGCAGGGCTCGTACCAGGATCTGGGGCTGCTGCCCTTCGCACCGCCCAACGGCTGGTCCGCCGCACGGGCCGTCAGCGCCGACGGGAGCGTCGTTCTCGGGCACGCCCTCGATCAGGGCAACGATCAGGAGGCCTTCATCTGGCGCCAGGACCTGGGCATGACGCGCCTCGAGGACGTGCTCACCTGGCTGGGCGTCAACCTGACCGGCTGGGACCTCAACGAGGTCACGGGGATCAGCGCCGACGGTACGGCGCTCTGCGGCAACGGGACGCACGTCTCCAGCGGCGCCACGAGCCTGGGCTGGGTCGTGCGAGGGCTCACGCCCCTGTGCGGGCCGCTGCTCTCGTTCCAGCCCTACGACCAGACGATCTGCGCGGGCGAGCAGACGTGCTTCTGGTTCAGCGGGTACTTCGGCATGCACTTGCCCTCCGTCCAGTGGTACCGGCTCTACGACATCGGCGGAGGCTTGTACATCCAGTTCCCCGTGCAGAACGGCACGCAGGGCACGGGGTCGTTCGTGACGGGGGCCAACAGCGACATGATCTGCATCCAGAACGCGCAGCCGGGCGACGCCGGGCTCTACGCCGCCTCGATCAGTTCCGGGTGCAGCACGATCCAGACGCAGATGGTCACGCTGACCGTCCACACCGCGCCCTACTTCATCGTCCCCACCCAGCTCACCACGTGGGCCAGCGCCCACCAGACGCTCAACCTCTCCGTCGTCGTCGGCTCGGCGTGGAACGAGATCCCCACCTACCAGTGGGTCAAGAACAACGTCCCGCTCGTCGACGGGCCCACGTGCAACGGCGCCATCTCCGGCGCGACGACGCCCAACCTCACCATCACCGACCTGGCCGGAATCCACACCGACACCTTCGGCATCATCGTCACCGGCGAATGCGGCTCCATCAGCGCCGGCGCCCAGGTCATCGTCTGCCCGGCCGACCTCGACGACGGCACGAACACCGGCACGCCCGACGGGGGCGTCGACATCAGCGACTTGCTCTACATCCTCGGCGCCTACGAGGCCGCCGACCCCTCGGCGGACATCGACGATGGATCCAGCACCGGGCAGCCCGACTGCGGCGTGGACCTCAACGACCTGCTCTACTTCCTCGTGTGGTACGAGAGCGGGTGCTGATCGGGCATGCCCGGATCGCCCCGGGGCTTCCTCCGCCCGTGGGTGACGGGCTTGGGGTGCGTCACCGCGGCCCCTGGGGGGAACGGTGGGGGGGGCGCGTGTGAGGCGCGCCCCGCTCGCGGCGCGGAGATGCTCCGCCCGCGGGCTTAGCGCCCCATCTGCCGATCCTGCACCCGCGACAGCATGAGCAGCCCCGCCGCCGCGCCCAGGAAGCACCCTGCCATGTCCTTCTGCGTGTCCCACTCGTCGCCCTGCGTGCCCAGGAAGGCCTGCGAGCCCGCGCCGTCGATCTCGGCCACGCCCCACTCCAGAAGCTCGTACAGCGCGCTGATGCCCATGCAGATGCTCATCACAATCACCACCAGCCACCACCCGCGCCGCACCACGTTGTTGCGCAGCAGGACCTCGCGCGCCAGCAGCGCCGGCACCAGGCCCTGCGCGAAGTGCCCCAGCCGGTCGTAGTGGTTGCGGTCGAGGTGGAACGCGTCTCGGGCCCAGTTGCCCAGCGGAACTTCCGCGTACGTGTAGTGCCCGCCCACCATCAGCACCACGCAGTGCAGGGCCACGAGCACGTAGACCAGCGGCGTGAGGCGGCAACGCCGGTACGTCGCCCCCAGCACGACGATCCCGATCACCGCCGGGAAGACCTCCAGCGCCCAGGTCTCGTAGTCGTGCGGCGCGATGCCCGACCAGACCAGGATGAGCAGCACGCCAACCAGGAGCGCGAGCAGCCTCGCGTCGTTGAGGAGCGCCGCCCGAAGATCTCCGTTCCGCACGAGTGCCTCCCGATGCAGGCCCGATCCGCCCGACGTTCGCCGCCGATGGCACGCCGCCAACCCGGGCGCAGCGTAGACGGGGACCGAGCCCAGCCCTCGCCCGGGCGGGCCATTGCGGACGATGCTGCCGTCGATGACCCTGGCGACGATGTCGCGCTTGGGGGAGCCTTCTCGGGCGGCATCTGTCCTCCCTGTTCGGCACCCCGACGGTGCCCTCAAGGGAGGTGGTGCCGGGGGGGAACCAGAGGTTCCCCGCCATGAGCGCCCCGGATCGCCCCGCTCACTTCTTCGGCCTGGATGGGCTGGGCACGTGCTGGTCAAACAGGATCGGGTTGCCGTCGGGGTCGGTGAGCATGAAGTACGCCGGGCCCGCGGCGGATTCATCGGCGGCCGGGATGGCAGGGTCGGGCGTGAGGCCGCGAGCCTTCAGGGTCTTCTGGAGTTCGCGCACGTCCTCGAAGTCCGCAAGGGCGGCCTTGTTGCTGTCCCAGCCGGGGTTGAAGGTGAGGGTGTTGCGAGGGAACATGCCCTGGAAGAGGCCGATGTTGACCTTCCCGTTGGGGCCATTCTCGTTCTGGAGGACGACCCAGTTCTTCGACTGGTCGCCCGCGACCATCGTGAAGCCGAGCTTCTCGTAGAACGCGCGGGACGCCCCGATGTCCTTCACGGCGAGGCTGACGGAGAAGTTGCCGAGGCGCATGGGTGAGTCTCCGGGGCGATGGGCCGGCGCGATCGAGCGGCTCGAGACGCAGCCGCCGGCAGCACACGCGAGCAGGACGGTCAGGATCTTCATCGTGTCGTGCCTCCGCGCCCGTTGCGACCCCGCGCCGGCGCGCGGCGGCCTGGTGGACGATCAGGCTGACGGTACGCTCGGAGAAACCCCCGTGGCCGAAGTGAGGGATCGGGAACCCGGAAGCTGTTGGCCGGCGAATCCGTGAAAGTGCCATAGGCCGGTGTGCTTTGGAGCGCAGCCCGTCGCCCCCACCCACGATCCACCCTCGCCTTACACTGTTCGCCATCTCCATGAAGAGCAAAGCCACCACCGCCGCGGCGTACCTGGATTCGCTCCCCCCCGATCGCCGGGGGGCGCTTGAGGCCGTGCGCCGGGTGATCCTGGACAACCTCGACCCCGTCCTCCAGGAGTGCATGCAATACGGCGTGATCGGCTATTGCGTGCCGCACCATGCCTGGCCGCACGGGCACCACACCAACCCGAAACTCCCGCTCATGTACATGGGGCTGTCGTCGCAGAAGAACGACATGGTCGTCTACATGCTGTTCCTGCTCCACAACAAGCCCGAGCGGGAGTGGTTCGACGCGGCGTGGAAGGCCACCGGAAAGAAATCGCACTTGGAAGTCGGGGGGATGGGCTGCTGCCTGCGGTTCAGGAAGGTCGAGGACCTCTCGCTGGACGTGATCGCCGAGGCGATGCGCCGCATGCCGGTGAAGAGGCACCTGGAGGACCACGTCGCCATGTTGGCGCGCCTGGGCAAGGGGCCGGACGGGAAGCCGCTCAAGAAGAGCGGGCGAGGGGGCGCGGGCGTGAAGGCGAAGCGCGCCCACCCGCGGGCGAAAGCACCGCCGGCGGCCAAAGAGAAAACGGCCAGGAAAGGGCCCGCCACGAATCGCGGATAGAGGCGGGGGCGGGGATCGGTGCCACTGCCGCCTTGAATCAGGGTGACAGGATTCGAACCTGCGACCTTGTGGACCCAAACCACACGCTCTACCAAGCTGAGCTACACCCTGTGAGACGCAGTGTACGCGGCCTCGTCGGCTGGGGGCCCAGGCCCGCCCCTCGCCGCGGTGGGCAACGTCGCGAGCGATCCGGGTCCGCGGGAGGGAGGACGCCCGCGCCCCGACTCAGCCCATCCACTTTCGCTCGGGCGCGCCGGTGTAGATCGACAGCGGGCGGATCAGCCGGTTGTCCGCGTGCTGTTCCATGATGTGCGCCGCCCACCCCGTGATGCGGGCCGCCACGAAGATCGGCGTGTACTGCGGCACGGGAATCCCCATCACGAAGTACGTCATCCCGCACGGGAAGTCGACGTTGGGATGGATGTTCTTCTTGGTGAGCATGATCTTCTGCACCTGCTCGCCAACCTCGAACCACTTGAGGGCCGGGATCCCGCCGAAGTTGCCCTTGAGCCCGGCGGCCATCTGCCTGCCCAGCTTGTGCAGGATGCCCGCGCGGTGGTCCCCGTTCTTGTAGACGCGGTGCCCGAACCCCATCAGCTTGCGCTTGCTCGTGAACGCCTTCTCCATCCACGCGTCCACCGCCGGCGTGCCGATGCCCCCGACGCCCACGTCCCGGACGATCTCCTTGAGCATCTCCATCGCCGCCTCGTTGGCCCCGCCGTGCAGCGGACCCTTCAGCGCCGCCACCGCCCCGCTCACCGCACCGTGCATGTCGCTGAGCGTCCCCGCGATCACGCGGCTCGTGAACGTGCTGGCGTTGAACTCATGCTCGGCGTACAGGATCAGCGACACGTCGATGACCCGCGCTTCCTGCACGCTGGGCTTGCGCCCCGTCATCATGTACAGCAGGTTCGCCGCGTGCCCCAGGCCGGGGTCCCCGCCCAGCTCGCGACCGATGATCCCGCGCCCGTCGATCACGTTCTGCATGTGCCCGATGATCGTCGGGATCTTCGCCAGCAGCCGCTTGGCCTTGCGCAGGTTCGCCGCCGCCGAGTTGTCCTGCGCGTCGGGGTCGGTGTGCCCCAGGATGGACACCGCCGTGCGCACCACGTCCATCGGCACGGCCCGCCCGCTCGCCAGCCATCCGCCCGCGCTCTCGATGAATGCCGTCGCCGCCGGGTGCAGCGCCCGCTCGGCGATCACCTCCGCCTTGAACCGCCCCAGCTCGTCGGCGCCGGGCTTGTGCCCCTCGAGGAGCAGGAACGCGACCTCCTCGAACGTCGCGTGCTCGGCCAGGTCGTGGATCTCGTACCCGCGGTAGATCAGCTTGTCCTGCTCGATCGAGCAGATCGCGGTCTGCCCGCCGATCACGCCCTCGAGCCCCTTGGCAAATGCGGCGGCGGCGTCGGTCTTGGCGGTGGGTGCCTGGGCGGAGTGGGTTGCTGTGGCCATTGGGGGGGTTCCTCTTGTCCTTCTCGCCGTTCGCAGGGTCGAGTTGTTGCCGGGCTCCGGCTCCCCCCCGTTCCCGAGGGGCTTGGGAAAGTTCGCCTTCCGACCCGAGCCCGAACTTCGCCAAATGTAGCGCGGCGGGCGAAATCGGGGCGGGGCGGGGCGTACAACTGGGCGTGACCACCGCCCAGGGTCCAGCGCTTCCCGGCGCGCGCCTCGTGCTCATCCCGGGCATGGGCGTGGACGGTCGCCTGTTTCGCCCGCAGGTGGCCGCCTTCGCGTTCGCCGAGACTCCCGCCTGGCGGGAACCCGAGCCGCGGGAGTCGTTGGCGCATTACGCCGTGCGAATGGCCGAGAGCGTGCTGGCGCAGGATCGCGCCGATGCTCGCCCCATCGTGGTGGGGGGGTTGTCGCTGGGCGGGATGGTGGCCCTCGAGATGTCGCGGCACCTGCCGGCGGCGTGCGTTGTCCTCATCGCCAGCTGCCGCGAGAGCGACGCGGTCGCGCGTCTGCTCAAGCTGGCCGAGTTCGCCGCGCGCGGGATCCCCCTCGATGTCGTCGAGCGCGCCAAGGGGCTGGCGACGCCGTTCCTCGGGCGCGGCGGGGCGGGCGGAGGTCCGGGGCGGGTTCCGCCCGCCGACCGGGCGCTGCTGGGCGAGATGCTCGCGACCATCCCGGCGTCGTTCCTGCGCTGGGCGGGGCGAGCCATCATGGAGTGGCCCGGGGCCACCGATGTGCGCATCCCCGTCCACCACATTCACGGCGACCGCGATTGGGTCATCCCGCTCTCGCGCGTGCGCCGCACCCGGCCCCCGCTCGAGATCGAGGTCGTCGCCGGGGGGCCTCACGTGCTGAACCTCTCGCATCCGGGCGAGGTGAACGCGGCCCTGGCGCGGGCACTGGCCGGCGCGGGGCGGGGCGACTGACCCCCAGGCCCGGGCCCGACCGACGTCACCCTCGCGCCAGACGCCGGGCCACGACGTTCTCGGCGCCGGCGGCCACCACCAACTCCTGGGCGACGGGCGAGAGTGGAGGAAACACGAATTCCCTCCCGCCGAAGGCGACCAAGGACCGCTGGTAGTCCACGGAGATGTCGCCGGCCAGCGTGGTCTTCGCTCCTGCCGAGGCCTTGGCGGCGCGGAGGTGCGCCACCAGCGCGGGGCACTCGAAGCACACGAACCCGTTGTTGAAGGCGTTGCGCTTGTAGGTCTCGCTGAAGCTGGCGGCGATGACGCAGGGGATGCCGAAGAACTTGAGGGCCGTCGCGGCCTGCTCGCGGCTCGAGCCCGTCCCGAAGTTCAACCCCGACACCACGACATCGCCGGGCCTGGCGATCGCGCGGAGCGCGGGGTCATAGTTCTCGAAGATGACCCCGGCCATCTCCTGGGGCGTGAGCTTGTCGTTGTAGGTGTGCTTGCCGGCGAAGATCCCGTCGGTGTTCAGGTTGTCCTTGTCCAGCCAGAGCAGGCGCCCGGTGAGGCGCCCGGGGAAGCCGGGGATGATCGTGGTGGCGCGCGGGGCGCCCGGTGCCGCGGGGGCCGGACGCGAGATGCGGTGGGCCGGCCTGACAGCGGCGAACCGCGTCGGAGCGCAGATGTGCCCGGCGACGGCCGAGGCGGCCACCACGGCGGGCGAGCCGAGGTACACCAGCCCGTTCCGGTCGCCCATGCGCCCCTCGAAGTTCCGGTTGGTCGTGGAAATGCCGACCTCGCCCGCCTTGATGAGCCCGCGCCCCAGCCCGATGCACGTGCCGCAGCCGGGCGGGAGCTCGATGGCGCCGGCGTCCAGCAGCGCCCGCCAGTGCCCGTCCGCGGCGGCGCGAGCCTGGACCTCGGCGCTGGCGGCCGCGAGGTAGAACTCCACGCCGGGCGCGACCTTCCGGCCCTTGATGATCCGCGCGGCCTCGGCGATGTCCTCGTAGCGAGCGTTGACGCAGGACATCAGCCAGGCCTTGTTGATCTTGACGTGCCGCGACTCGATCTCGGGAAGCGCGGACATGGTCTTCACGTCGTTGGGGCCCGAGACGTGGGGCACAACGGTGGCCAGGTCCAGCTCGAGCTGGAGCGCGTATCGCGCGTCACCGTCGGGAGACACCTCGGCACGCGACGCCCACCAGCGATCAACGCCCGCGCGGGTGTAGAACCCCAGCGAGTCGACGCGGCGCACGCCGGGCCGCCGCCCCGCCTCGAAATAGTCGGCCCGCGAGTGCAGGTAGTCGCGGAGCACCTCATCCAGCGGGAACAGGCCCACCAGGGCGCCCCACTCCGTGGTCATGTTCGCGATCGACAGACGCTGGTCGATCGAGAGGGAGGCGATACCGTCGCCGTGGAACTCGACCGCGTGGTTGAGGACCTCATCGTGGTTGAACAGCCCGCAGAGCGCCACGATCACGTCCTTGCCGACGACGCCGGGCTGGAGCCGGCCCCTGAGGATGACCTTGGCCACCGGGGGCACCTGCCACCAGGTGGTGCCGGTGGCCCAGAGAGACGCGGCGTCGGTGCGCACCACGGGCGTTCCCAGGCAGCACAGCGCGCCGTAGATGTTGGAGTGAGAGTCGCTGCCCACGACCATGGCGCCGGGCACGACATAGCCCTGCTCGATCATGACCTGGTGCGAGATGCCGGTGCCGGCGGGGTAGAAGTCCACGCCGTGCTCACGCGCGAAGGCCTCGATCTTGGCGTACTTGCCGAGGTTCTCCGGGGACGTGTTCTGGATGTCGTGGTCGATGGCAAAGACCGGCTGGCGCGGGTCGTGGATCTTCGGTGCGATGGGGACGCCCAAGGCGCCGGCCCGGGTGAAGATCTCCTTGAACTTCGGGATGACCGCCCCGGTGTTGTCATGGGTCATGACGTGCTTGGGACGGATCGTGATGAAGTCGCCCGAGTGGACGAGCTCGCCGGGCCTGAGGGCGACGGCGTGCCGGGTCGCGAGTTTTTCAACGAGGGTCTGGCCCATCGATGGCTCCTGTGGAGACAAGCCTACCGCGCCC
>JBGAOG010000044.1:0-25317 GCA_044221985.1 Phycisphaerales bacterium | reverse complement strand
GGCGTTGCGCGGCGCGGGCAAGCCGGTGCTGGGCATCTGCCTGGGCATGCAGCTCATGGCCCTCGTCGCCGGCGGCGCCTTGGACCAGCACCTCCCCGACACCCTGGCCACCCACGCGGACCACGCCGCCAAGGACCACCCCGTGCATCCCGAGCCCGACCCGAGCGGCCTCTTCGCCTCCGCGCCCGCCCGGGCGGGGCTGCAATTCGCGGGCCTCGCCGCCAGCCACCACAGGCAAGCCGTCGACAACCCCGGCTCCCTGCTCGTCCTCGCCCGCGCGCACGACGGCGTCATCGAGGCCGTGGGCGACCCACGCCGGAAGTTCTATGTCGGCGTGCAGTGGCACCCGGAACGGACGAGCGATGAGCGTCCGGGCCAGCGCGTGTTCGATGCGTTCGTGCGTGCGGCCCGCGCCTAGCCGCGCAGCCCCTGCGAGTCCTTCACGCCCAGCGTGGCGTAGATCTCCCGCGTCGCCGTCGAGCGGTTCAGCGTGTAGAAGTGGATGCCCGCGACGTCGTGGTCCAGCAGGTCGCGGCACTGCTCCGTGGCCCAGTGCACGCCCACGCGCCGCACGGCGGCCTCGTCGCCTCCGGTGCGGTTGATCGAGCGGAGCAGGGGCGCGGGATAGCGTGCGCCCAGGGCCAGCTCGGCCATGCGCCTCATGCCGCCGGCGCTGGTGACGGGCATGATGCCGGCGATGATGGGGACCCTGATGCCCGCGAGCTCGCAGCGCGCTCGAAAGTCATAGAAATCCCGGTTGTCGAAGAACAACTGCGTCACGATGAAGTCGGCGCCCTCGTCGACCTTGGCCTTGAGATGCTCCAATTCCACCATGCGGTTGGGCGTCTCGGGGTGCCCCTCGGGGAAGCCGGCCACGCCGATCCCGAAGCCGCGCCGGTCCGGGTGCCCGCCCTTGTCCCCGAACTGCCTGATGAACCGCACGAGCTGGGCGCAGTACCGGAACGTCCGCCAGGGCTCCGTCCCCGCGGCCAGGTCCTTGGGCACGTCCCCGCGCAGCGTCATGATGTTGCTGATCCCAGCCCGGGCGTACCGCTCCAGGATCCGCGCGATCTCGGCGTCGTCGTGCCCCACGCAGGTCAGGTGCGGGATCGGGTCCAGCGCCGTGCTCGTCTTCAGCTTGACCACCAGGTCGTGCGTCAGGTCGCGGGTGCTGCCCCCCGCCCCATACGTGGCCGAGACGAAGCTCGGGCGAAGCGCCTCCAGCTCCTTGATGTGGTTGAACAGCTCGTCCGCCCCCGTTCCCGTCTTGGGTGGGAAGAACTCGAAGCTGAACGTCGCGCTCTGCTGGGCGAAGATGTCGCGGATGTGCATGGCGCTATCCTCGCGGGATCCGACAATATCGGCTGTTGAAACCCCCTGTTCCCAGCCGATCTTGCGCCTGGAAAGGGAACCTCCCATGCGAGTCATGATCGTCGGCGCGTCCCAGGATTCCTCCAAGTACGGCTACAAGGCCGTCGCCGCCTACTCGCGCCAGGGGCACGAGGTCCTTCCCGTCAACCCCCGCGGCGGGGACATCTACGGGCACCACGTCTTCGAGTCCATCGACGACATCCCCGGGCCCATCGATCGCGCCAGCATCTACCTCCCGCCCGACAAGGGATTCGCCGTCATCGACGCCATCGCCGAGCGCGGCGACGTTTCCGAGGTCTGGCTCAACCCCGGCGCCGAGTCCGAGGAACTCATCGCCCACGCCCGCTCCAAGGGCATCGAGCCCATCCTCGCCTGCTCCATCGTCGACATCGGCGAAACACCCTGACCAACCTCCCCAGCCTCCCAAGAGGGCGCGTCCCCGGGTCGCGAGCCTCGCCCCCAGCGCCCGCCATGCGATGCACGTCCAAGGCCGAGCGGCGCCGGCGCACGCGCGGCTCGCCCCGCGATCACTTTGGGTCGCTCTTCTTCTCATCCTTCTTCCCGGGCAGGATGCCCTTGAGCGCCTCCCCCACGTCCTTGGCCGCCCCCTCCACCGCCTTGCCCACTTCGTTGGCCGCTCCCTCGACGCCCGCGCCGATGTCCTTCACAGCGCCCGAGCTCAGCGCCTGCTGCAGATCGCCCCCGAGCTTGCCCACCAGCTCCTGCGCCCCCGCGCCCAGCTTGCCCGCCACCGCGACCCCGGTGTCGCCCAACCCCCGCAATTGCGAGAGCTGCGCACCAAGGCCCTGCAACTGCGAGCCCAGTTCATCAAGGAACTCGTCGGGGAGAACGCCCCGCCCCTTGGCCGCCGCGCTCGACAGCACCGCGTGCACCACCACGCTCGTCAGCGTCGCCAGGTCCACGCCCCCGTCGGTGCTGTTGCCCACGTTGGTCAGGCGGATCTCGTCGATGGGCACATCCAGGCTCGTGAGCTTGTCGGCCGCCCCGCCCGTTCCCAGCAGGTCCACGTGCACCTTCACGTCGCGAATGTCGATCTCGCGCACGATGAACTTCTTGCCCCCTTCGCCGGGCCTGGCCTGCGCCTTGGACTCCCCCGCCACCTTCTTCAGGTTGTCGAGGATCATGCCGTAGTTCGTCCGCCCCGACGCCCGTTCCAGGCTCACGCGGATCGTCTCGAGCTTGATCTGCGGCACCTCGATCGTCTCGCCCGAGAGCGACCCCATCGACACGCTCAGCGCGGCGCTGCCCAGCCCCAGGAACTCGGGGCCCTTGAACCCCCGCGGATTCGCCACGGATAACCCGCCGATCCCGAACTTGCCCGACAGCAGCCCCACGTCGGCCGATTTGAGCGTCGTGCTCGTGCCCAGCGCGTAGCTCCCACCCGCCTCCACGCCCGCCCGCACCAGGCCGTTGACCGTCAGCAGCAGCACGATCACGCCCGCGACCACGAGCACCAGGACCGCGCCCAGCGCGATCCCCAGCTTCTTGCCCAGACCGCTCTTCCTCTTCGCTTCGACCTGCTCGGCCATTGGAGTCCCTCCCCAGGTGTTGAGCCCCCTCACGGCGCGAAGGGGGTTGGGCGCGGGTGTGCCGGCGTGCTCAAGTCCCGCGAGCACCGCCTCCACCTTCACTCGCCCCAATCTCGCCGGCGATCCTCCGACCGCCGGCGCGGGTTCCTGCCTCCCCACTCGCGAGGCCCCGGGGCCATCACCGTTCAATAACGATAGTGGTCCGACTTGTACGGCCCGTCCACCGGCACGTTGAGGTACTCGGCCTGGTCCTTGGAGAGCCGGGTCAGCCTCGCGCCCAGCTTGCCCAGGTGCAGCCGGGCGACCTCCTCGTCCAGCTTCTTGGGCAGCACGTAGACCTTCTTCTCATAGGCCTTCGTGTTCGTGTACAGCTCGATCTGCGCCAGGCTCTGGTTCGTGAAGCTGTTGCTCATCACGAAGCTCGGGTGCCCCGTGGCGCAGCCCAGGTTCATCAGCCGCCCCTCGGCCAGGATCAGGATCGAGCGGGCCTTGCGGCCCTTGCCCGCCGGGAACGTCCACTCGTCGAACTGGGGCTTGATCGTGTGCCGCTTCACCCCCGGGTACTTCGCCAGCCCGGCCATGTCGATCTCGTTGTCGAAGTGCCCGATGTTGGCCACGATCGCCTTGTCCTTCATCTTCGCCATGTGGTCGATCGTCACCACGTCCTTGTTTCCCGTCGCGGTGATGAAAATGTCCGCCGTCTCCACCACGTCCTCGATCGTCACGACCTGGTACCCCTCCATGCACGCCTGCAGCGCGTTGATCGGGTCGATCTCGGTCACCACCACGCGGCAGCCCTGCCCCTTGAGCGCCTGGCAGCACCCCTTGCCCACGTCCCCGTACCCGAACACGACGGCGACCTTGCCGCTGAGCATCACGTCCGTCGCGCGGTTGAGCCCGTCGAGCAGCGAGTGCCGGCAGCCGTAGAGGTTGTCGAACTTGCTCTTGGTCACGCTGTCGTTCACGTTGATCGCCGGGAAGAGCAGCTGCCCCTTCTTCTGCATCTCGTAGAGGCGGTGCACGCCCGTCGTCGTCTCCTCCGTCACGCCCTTGATGACCTTGGCCATCTCGGCGAAGCGCCCCGGGCGATCGGCGATCGAGTTGCGGATCGTGTCGAGGATGTACTTCCACTCCTCGGGGTCCTTCTTCTCGTTGAAGCCGGGGACCTTGCCCGCCTTCTCGTACTCGCAGCCCTTGTGCACCAGCAGCGTCGCGTCGCCCCCGTCGTCGAGCAGCATGTTGGGCCCGCTGGCGTCGGGCCAGGTCAGCGACTGGTCCACGCACCACCAGTACTCCTCCAGCGTCTCGCCCTTCCAGGCGAAGCACGGGATGCCCTTGGGGTTCTCGACGCTGCCCGACCTGCCCACCACCACCGCCGCCGCCGCCGAGTCCTGCGTGCTGAAGATGTTGCACGAGCACCAGCGCACGTCCGCGCCCAGCTCCACCAGCGTCTCGATCAGCACCGCCGTCTGCACCGTCATGTGCAGGCTGCCCGTGATCTTCGCGCCCTTCAGCGGCTTCTTCGCGCCATGACGCTCGCGGATCGCCATCAGCCCGGGCATCTCCTGCTCGGCCAGCCGGATCTCGTCACGCCCCAGCGCGCTCAGCGACAGGTCCTTCACCCGGTAGTCGGGCGCGCTGATCGCCTTGACGCCCTTCTTCCCCGCTCCCTTGCTCATCGTCGACATGATTCAAACTCCTTGGTGTGTGTGCCCGGCAGACGTCTCGATCTCGTGGGGCAGGCGTCCCGCCCGCCTCTTCCCCGTCTACTTCTGTTCCCCTGGCCCCGGGGCCCCTTCGATCCTCCCCGTCGCCACGAACAACCCCGGGCCCTTCGCATCGGGCTCCGCCGGAAGTTCGCGATACTCGACCGACTCGAACCCCTCGTCCATCATCATCGTTCGCACCTCCGCCGGCGAGAAGCCGAGGTGCTCGTGCCCCATCAGCCGCCGGTACTCGCCGCGATCGTGGGGCGCCATGTCCACCACGATGGCGATCCCGCCGCCGCGCCCCGTCCGCAGCAGCCGGCGCATCTCCGCCAGCGCCAGCTTGGGCGCGGGGTGGTGGTGCAGGACCAGGAAGCACGCCGCCACGTCGATGCTCCGCGCGCCCAGCCCCGTCGCGTGGATCGGGGCCCCGACGAACTCGACGTTCTTCGTCCCCGCCAGCCGTCGGCGCGCCGCGTCCAGCATCGCCCCCGACACGTCCACCGCGACGACCCGCTCGACCACCGGCGCCAGCAGCTCCGCCACGTTGCCCGTCCCGCATCCCAGGTCCGCCACCACCCAATCCCGCCGCAGCAGGCCCAGCAGCGCCAGGCTCGTGAACCGCCCCCCGAACAGCTCCGTGCGAAGCTCATCCCACCGCCCGCTGTACTTGCCGAAGAACGTCTGGCTGTCCGTCTTGCGCTCCTCGATGACCCCCTTCAGTCGGCGCAGGTCCTCGTCCAGCGTGGCATCGCCGGTCAGCTGATCCCGAACCGCGCGCCACAGCGTCCGCTGCTCGGGCGGCAGGTCGTCCTGCACCAGCCGGTACAGCGTCGCCGTCCCCTCGGCACGCCGAACCACCCACCCCCCGTCCGACAACACCTTCAGATGCCGGCTCACCGTGCTCTGCGGGTGCTGGAGCACCTTGGCCACCTCGCCCACCGACAGTTCCTCCGCCTCCAGCAATCGCATCACGCGCAGCCGCAGCACCTCCCCGAGTGCGGCGAGAAAATCGGTGACCTGGCTGGCGCGATCGATTCGTTTCATCCTTCTATCCGGATGAATGGTACAAATCGACGGGCCGAAGTCAAGGCCTGAACGTGCGTCGAGTTATCGGATGATTCACTGCCAGCCGGGGGCGTCCGCCAAGACCGGGGAGGCTTCTTCCGGGACCATGCCGAACGAGGGCCCGGGGATCTCGCCCATGCGGCGGATCTCATCGATGTAGAGCTGGTTCTTGGGGTCGAGGTAGAAGGCCATGCGGAGGCGGCGGACCTGGTGCACTCGGTCGCCGAGGGACCCGTAGAAGTCGGCGAGGGTCTTCTGAACGGAGCCGGTGCGTCCGGCATCGACCTTGGCGGCGGTGAGGAAGGCCTGCTCGGCCTCGTCGGGGTTGCCCTGACGCTGGCAGAAGGAGGCGAGTCGCATCCAGTCGGCGACGGCGCCGCGCCCGCGGGCTCGCTGCTCGAGGAACGTGGTCAGGCTGGCGCGTTCGCCCCCGAGGAACATCGCCTCGGCGAGCCAGTCCCAGTACATGTCGTTCTGGGGCTCGGCGTCGGCGCAGATGGCAAAGTGGGTACGAGCCTCGGTCGGACGGTCGAGCTTGAGCAGGCACTTGGCGTACTCGAAGCGCGTCTTGTAGTCGTCGCGGCGCTGCTCGACGTAGTACTTGAGGTCGGGCTCGGCGGCCTGGTAGTTCTCCTCGGCGATGTTGCGCATCGCGTCGGCGCGCAGGAGGTACAGGGGGCGCTGCCCGGCGCACCCGGCGAGGGAAACGAGGGCGACGAGGCTGGCGACGGCAACGAGAGAACGGCGGGACATGAGATCACTCCATTAGGGCTGCGGGCGGAGGCCGGCGCCTACCGGCCACGTCTGCGAGACCTCCATCCGCGTGCAGAACATGGCTTGGGACGATGGTATCGGCATGGCGCGGGATTTGCCTGTAAACGGCCGGCGTTGTCGGTTGGTGTCGGGAATCAGGGTTCGGACGCGGGTTGGGCGAGGGGCGGCTCGGGCTCGATCGGTTCGCCCGCCAGGGCGGGGTCGGGCTCGCGCAGGGCGAGGAAGATGTGCTCGTGCCCGGGCTGGAAGCGAAAGGCCACGCGCTGCTGGCGGACGAGCTGCAGCAGGGCCAGGAAGAGCCCGACCATCTCGGCACGCGTGCGTCCGGTGAAGAGGGAGCGGAACTGCATCTCCTGGCCCTGGGGCGGATCCTCGCCGGGCCCTCGCTCGCCCGAGGCGAATCGGCGGAGGCGGTCCACGATGTCCTCGGCGTGGAGCTCGATGGGCGTGTCCGAGTAGGTCACCTCGTGGGCACCGAGCCGCTCGAAGTTGACGGTCTCGGAGATCTTCCGGAACGCCTCGACCAGGTCGAGCAGGCTGAGGTCTTCGAGCTCCGCGCCCTCGGAGGCGAGGGCGTCCATCGCCTGGCGCAGGCTCTGGTCGTCGGCGGCGGCGGGCGAGGCGGGGAAGCGGCGGTTCCAGTCGTCCGCGCGATGCTCCAAGGCGTCGGCGGCGTCGCGGAAGTGCTTGTACGCCAGCAGCTGGCGCACCAGCTCGGACCGGGGGTCTTCGGCGGGACCACGGGGGGCGTCGATGGCGCCCGGGTCCACCGCTGGCTTGGGGGCGAGCATGCGGCTCTTGATTTCCATGAGGGTCGCCGCCATCACGAGAAACTCGCCCGCGAGGTCGATGTCGATGCGGCTGGTGCCGGGTCCCAAGGCCCGCAGTTCCTCGAGGTGCTGGAGGTACTGCTCGGTGATGGCGGCGACGGGGATGTCGTGGACATCCACCTCGTTCTTGCGGATCAGGTACAGCAGCAGGTCAAGGGGGCCCTCGAAGGCCTCGAGCCGGACGCGATGTTCTTCCAAGGCTGCCATGTCGCCGCTCCGTGGCTTGCCGGCCTGGTTGGGTTGCTCGGGGCTGCCCTTGGCTCCGCAAGGAGTCTGCGCCCGGCCCGGCTCAGGAGTTTACCCTACCTGCATGGCTGAACGAACAGGCAAGGGAGGGATCACCCCCTCGGGAGCGGCGATTCCCGACGAGATTTCCTTCGCCCGGGGCGTGCTGAGGGCGGAGGCGGGGGCGGTTTCCGCCCTGGCCGAGGGGCTGGACGAGCGGTTCTGCCAGGCGGTGGGGCTGATCGCGGCGTGCGCCACGGGCGGGGGCACGGTGCTGGTGACGGGCCTGGGCAAGTCGGGGCACGTTGGCGCGAAGATCTCCGCCACCATGGCCAGCCTGGGGATTCCCTCGCACTGCGTGCACCCGACCGAGGCGGCCCACGGAGACCTGGGTCGCTTCCGGAGCAATGACTGCGTGATCGCGATCTCGTTTTCGGGCGAGACGGAGGAAGTCGTCAACCTCGTCGCCATCCTCCGTCAGGATGGGATCCCCATCGTGGGGATCACCAACGGCAAGAGCCGGGGCGCGGGGGAGCAGGAGGGCCGCAACGCGGAGACGAGATCGAGCCTCGAAGAACTCGCCACCGTCGCCCTCACGCTGGGCATCGAGAGCGAGGCCGGCGACGGAACGTTCATCGCGCCCACGACGTCAACAACGGCGACGCTGGCGCTGGGCGATGCGCTGGCGCTGGCGGCGGCGCGGCGCCGGAACTTCACGCACGACGACTTCGCCAAGCGTCATCCGGGCGGAACGTTGGGCGACCTGCTCCGGCCCATCCGCGACGCCATGCGGTTCGTGGTGGGCAAGAACCTGCCGGTGATCGGGGAAGGGCTCGGCGTGTCGCAGGCGTTGGCGGCGGCGCAGGCGGCGGCCCCCGGACGCCGCCCCGGGGCGATGGTGATCGTCGATGCGCGGGGCGCCTTGTCGGGGATCTTCACGGACGGGGACCTGAGGCGGCTGGTGCTGCGCGACGCGAAGGAACTGGCACGCCCCATCGGCGAGGTGATGACCCGTCGCCCGCGGACGCTCCCCGACACGGCGAAGGTGAAGGATGCGGTGCTGCTGATCCGGGAGTTCCGCCAGGACGAAATCCCGGTAATCGACGCGGCGGGCAGGCCGGTGGGGATTCTCGACGTGCAAGACCTGATCGCGTTGAAGTTGATCAAGGACTGACGGGCGGGGCGGGTTTGCAGGCTGTTTGTGCGAATCAAGTGCGGCCGGGAGAAGGGACGAACGGGGCGTGTTTTCTCTGGAGGATCGGCGCGCACGGACCACGCCGAGCGATGTAAGCTGTTAGTCCAGTGGCGGCAATGACTTGTGCGTCAATCTGCGGGCCACGCGTTTTTATCGCTTGCACAACCGTGATTCATGTGGTACTTGTTCCTTAGGGCTTCGCGGTAGCGGTGCGCCGCGTAACCGCAAGTCATGACGTGCCGTGTGTTCGATTGGTTTGAGATGCGTGGAGGAATAGCCATGAAGCGTCGGAATCTGTGCCAGGCCGTGTCGTTCGCCGCGCTGATCGCGCTGTCCGCGGGGACCGCGATGGCGGCGCCATTGGGGACGGAGTTCACGTACCAGGGCGAGGTGGTGGATGGAACGGTGGTCGCAGCGGGCCCGGTGGACCTGCGATTCCGCCTGTACGACTCGCTGGCGGCCGGGCTTCGCGTCGACTCGATCGGGGGATCGGGGCTCGTGCAGCTAGGGGTGGCGCTGGTGAACGGGCGGTTCACGACGAGCCTGGACTTCGGGGCGGCGGTGTACGCGGGCGACGCGCGCTACCTGGAGATCGACATCCGACCCGCGGGCGGTGGCGCGTACACGACGCTGGCGCCGAGGCAGCTGCTGTCGGCGACGCCGTACGCCAGGTTCGCGCCCAACTCGCAGAACGCGGTGAACGCGACCAACGCCATCAACGCGGTGAACGCGACCAACGCGACGAACGCGGTGAACGCCACCAATGCGACGAACGCGGCGACGGCGAACAACGCCCTGAACCTGGGCAGCAACCCGCCGAGCTTCTACATAAACGCGTCAAACATGAACGCGGGCACGCTGGCGGACGCGCGGCTCTCGGCGAACGTGGCGCTGCTGAACGCGGTGCAGACGTTCACGGCGGCCAAGACGTTCGCGGCGGCGGCGGCGTTCACGGCGGCGGGGGCGCCCTTCACGGTCAGCAGCACGACGCTGGTCACCAACCTGAACGCGGACCTGCTGGACGGGCAGCACGGGGCGTTCTACCAGAACGCGGGGAACCTGAGCGCGGGCACGATCCCGGACGCGCGCCTGTCGGCGAACGTCGCGCTGCGCAACGCGACCAACGCGTTCACCGCCTTCAACACGTTCAGCACCGCGTCCAACACCAGCCTGGCGGACGGCACGGGAGCGATGCAGGTGGGCGTCAGCGGGGCCCAGAACCTCGGCATCGACAACAACGAGGTCCAGGGGCGCAACGGCGCGGGCGGGCCCGGGAACCTGTACCTGAACAACCAAGGAGGGAACGTCTACATCGGGAACCTGGGCACGTCGCTGGTGGGCATCGGGACGTCCACCCCGGAGCGGTTCTTCCACGTGTTCGGGGGTTCGGCGGGAGCGGTGACGTCGAACGCCGGCAGCCTGGCGGTGTTCGAGGATGACGCCAACGCGTACCTGTCACTCCTCACCCCGGCGGCCAATGAGAGCGGCATCCTGTTCGGGACGCCGACCAACGCGCAGGAGGGCGGGATCGTCTACGGCAACGCGGGGACGCAGAACGGGATGCAATTCCGGACCAACGGAAACAACACGCGGATGGTGATCGAGAACGACGGCGACGTCGGATTCGGCACGTCGGCGCCGGTGGGCGACTTCCAGATCACGGACACGGACATCGTGGACGTGCGGTTCCAGAGCCTGTTCAACCAGGACGCCCAGCTGATCATCGGGGAGAACTTCTCGACGCCCGCCGCGGTGGCGGGCGGCCGTCTGTTCTACGAGGGCACGTCCGCCGACGCGTTCTTCATCGGCACGACCGTCTCCGGCACGCACACCAATTCGATCCGCATCCCCCGGGGCACGGCGAACGTGGAGTTCCTGGGCAACATCGGGCTGGGAACGGGCGTCGGGACCAACAAGCTGGCGATCGTGGGCGGGTCGGACGTGACCCTCGCGAACGGCACCGGCTCCATCCAGATCGGCGCCAACACCGCGACGAACCTGGGCATGGATTCCGACGAGATCCAGGTCCGCACCTCCGCGGGCTTGGGCACCACGCTCAGCTTGAACCGCCTCGGGGGCAGCGTGACCGTCGGTGAGCCCACCGCGGTCGAGGGCATCCTGGACGTCAACGCCAGCGGCGCCACGGTCGCCTCGTTCAATCGCAACACGAACGACGGCATCATCGTGGTCTTCCAGCAGGCCGACACCGTGGAAGGGTCGATCACGGTCTCGGGAAACACCGTGTCCTACCTCTCGTTCACGGGCTCGCACCTGGCGCACACGGACCAGGCGATCGATCGCTACGAGCTGGTCTCGTTCACGGGCGACAACAAGTTCTATCACGATCTGCCCGGACATGAGCCCATCTACGGGGTGGCACGCACGGCCCGGGCCAACGACCCGGCGGTGCTCGGGGCGTACCTGGGCGTGATGGAGCCCACCAAGCCCATCAGCCTGGATAACCCGCACCAGATCATGGCGGTGGGCAACGGCGACATGTGGGTGACGTACACCGGCGCCAACATCGAGCCGGGCGACTACCTCATCTCGTCCGACGTCGCCGGGTGCGCGATGAGGGACGACGCGGAGAAGTACCCCGTCGGGCACGTCGTGGCCAGGGCGGCCCAGCGCGTGGACTGGACCAAGGTCGAGCCGGACGCCACAGGCGCCCGCAAGGCGAAGATCTCCGTGCTGTTCGGGAACTTCGTGCGGACCTCGGCGGTGCAACTGCCCGCCGACCAGCTGGCCACGCTGATCGTGACCCAGCAACGCCAGATCGAGGAACTCCAGCGTCGCCTCGAGGCGTTGGAAGGCCGCTGATCCCGGAGAGCAAGGAGCACTCACATGACGATTCAAAGCACCATCATCGGGATCGCGGCGCTCGCGGGCGCGGCGTCGACCGCCCACGCGCAGCTGGCCATCGGCTGGTGGACGGTCGACGGCGGCGGGGGGACCTCCACGGGCGGGACCTTCACGCTGCGGGGGACCATCGGGCAGCCCGACGCCGGGCTGCTGGGCGGGGGGGCCTTCTCCCTGAGCGGCGGGTTCTGGTCGCGCGGCGCGACGCCCTGCCCGGCGGACATGGACGACGGGTCGGGGACGGGGCATCCCGACGGGGCCGTCACGATCGACGACCTGCTGTACTTCCTCGGGGCGTACGAGGGAGGCACGATCGCGGCGGACCTGGACGACGGCTCGGGGTTGGGGCATCCCGACGGGGCCGTCACGATCGATGACCTGCTGTTCTTCCTCGCGCACTACGAGGGCGGTTGCTGAACCAGCGATCCTCGGCGCGGGAGAGAGTAAGAGATTCCAAGGCGATCCCGGGCGCACCTGTGCCCGGGATCGTTTCATTGGTGAACGGGGATGGGGGGCCGCGGGTGGAGGGAAGGGCGGGCGGGCAGCAGGCGCGATGCCCGCCCCGCGAGAGTGGGAAAGGAGATGCAGGCCTTCCCAAGGCCTCTCCGCCCGGGAGTGGATCGCCTAGGCCTGGGCGGCGGCGACTTCCGTGGGGGCGAGTTCCTTCTCGCTGACGCGCTCGATGGAGGCTCCCAAAGAGCGGAGGCGGTCTTCCATGCGCTCGTAGCCGCGGTCGAGGTGGTAGACCCGGCTGACGGTCGTGGTTCCCTCGGCGGCCATGCCGGCGAGGACGAGGCCCGCGGAGGCGCGGAGATCGCTGGCCATGACGGGGGCCCCGACGAGCCGGCGGACGCCCTGGACGATGACGGTGGAACCCTGGCGGACGAGGCGGGCGCCCATGCGGGAGAACTCGGCGACGTGGAGGAAGCGGTCGGGGAAGATGCGTTCGGTGATGACGGAGTTGCCGTCGGCGAGGGTGAGCAGGGCCATCATCTGGGCCTGGAGGTCTGTGGGGAAGCCCGGGTGGGGCTGGGTGGTGATGTCGATGGGCTTGAGGATTCGCTCGCAGGTGACCCGGACGGTGCGCCGCAGAGGATCGTCGTGCTTGGGCTCGGCCAGGCGCGTGGTGGTGGTGAGCGTGGGCGTGGCGACGGGTCTCTGGCGGCCCACGGGGCTGATGTTCAGGGCCAGGGGCGAGACGGGCTGGATGTGGACGCCGGCGGCGTTGAGCCAGTAGGTGGCGGCCAGGAGCGCGTCCATGGGGCAGTTGTCGAGGGTGAGGTCGCCGTTGGTGATGGCGGCGGCCATCATGAAGGTGCCGGCCTCGATGCGGTCGGGCATGACGGTGTAATCGACGCCGGAGAGTTCGTCGACGCCCTCGATGGTGATGCGCGGGGTCCCGGCGCCGCGGATCCTGGCGCCCATGGCGCCGAGCATGGTGGCGAGGTCCTGGATCTCGGGCTCGCAGGCGGCGGACTCGATGATGGTGGTGCCGCGGGCGAGGGTGGCGGCGGACATGACGTTGGCGGTGCCCAGGACGGTGGAGCCGAAGGTCCCGCCGAGGAAGATGGTGGCGCCGACGAGCCCGGCGGGGGGCGTGCGGGCGATGATGTCCCCGCCGTCGAGGGTGATGTGGGCGCCGAGGGCGGCCAGGCCGCGCAAGTGGAGGTCGACGGGTCGTTCGCCGATGGCGCAGCCGCCGGGGAGGGAGACTCGCGCGTAACCGCGCCGGGCGAGCATGGGCCCGAGGGTGCAGATGCTGGCGCGCATGGTCTTGACGATGTCGTAGCGGGCGTGGCTGGCGCCCTCGTCGGTGCTCTGGAACGAAAGGACGCCGGTGTGCCCGGCGGGGCTGGGGTTGCCGGCGAGGGCGTCGTGCGACGCGGGGCGGTCGGCGATGCGGACGCCGAGCTCGCCCAGCAGGCGGCGCATGTTGGCGATATCCGCGAGATTGGGGACATCGCGGAGGATGATGGGCTGGTCGGTGAGGAGGGTGGCGGCCATCAGAGGCAGGGCCGCGTTCTTGCTGCCGTTGATGCGGACGCGTCCGAACAAACGACGACCGCCGACGATGACGAACGTGTCCATGCTCGCCCTTCCGTGGGACGCGGCTCGCTCCTGGCCGCGGTTGGGTGCGTGAGTCCGATCATACATCGGCCCGGGGGGCGGTGCGGGCTGCAATCGCGGCGCGCAACCGACAGGAAGCGTCAGGAACGGCATGGGCAGGGCAGGCGGCAGGGTTTGACGCGCTGCGAAGGAATCCCGTGTGTAGTTCCTTGACGCGGGAAACGGGGTATTTGACCTTGGATGGAGCGGCACCCGGTGCGTGGTCGGGGCCGGTGGTTCGGGTCCGGTGGGACCGACGGGTCGAACAGCCGTCGGGAGGGTGAGTGATGAACAGCAGGCTTCTACTGACGGTCGGTCTGGGCGGACTTCTGGCGAGCGCGGCGGTGGCGGTTCCCCCTCGGGCCCAAACGAGTTCGCCCGCGGGTTCGTCGAGCTCCGGGGTCTCGAGCGGCACGGATTCGCGGACCGGCGCCCGCGGCACGTGCTCGGCGGGACTGCAGGCCAATACGGCCACGGCGATCTCGGATGACGACGCCGGCGCCGGCACCGAACCGGCCTCGGTCGCCCTTACGGCGTCGATCCGCGACTTCAAGCCCAACGGTGTTTCCGGCGGGCACCCGGACTTCGAGCGCTTCGTGGGCAGCGGGCGGGTGGGCCTTCTGGCCCAGAGCCTGGGCAGCGACGGCAAGCCCGTCCTGGCAAGCACCAACGGGAGCGACATCCTCACCCCGGCGACGGATTCGTCCGGTCGCCGGATCAACCCGGCGCTGGCGGACCAGGGCCAGGGCGATAACCCGGGCTCGTACCGGGAGGCCAGCGACGCGCAGGTGGCGTCGCCCGAGAGCTTCGCGCAGTGGTATCGGGACGTGCCGGGGACGAACATGTCCCAGCGCGTGGAGCTGACGCTGGCGCGCGACACGAGCACGGGCATGTACGTGTTCGATTCGGCGACGCAGGCGCCCTACGCCGAGCGGGGAGGGTTCTTCCCGGTGGACGGGGCCCTGTACGGCGATTACGGGAGCACGGGGCACAACTTCTCGTTCACGACGGAGATCGATACGGAGTTCACGTACCACGCGGGGCGGGGCGATGTGTTCACCTTCCGCGGGGACGACGACGTGTGGGTGTACATCGACGGGCGGCTCGTGATCGACCTGGGCGGTGTGCACGGAGCCCAGACGCAGAGCGTGAACCTGGACCGGCTGGGGCTGCGCGATGGCGAGAGCTACCCGCTGAAGATCTACCACGCCGAGCGGCACACCACGCAGTCCAACTTCCGCATCGAGACGAACCTGGTGCTGCACAAGGTGGACGTCCCGCTGGTGTCGGCCATGTTCGATTGACCGCCCGGAGGGTGAGAGAGCAACCAGGCCCCGCCGAGAAATCGGCGGGGCTTGTCGTTTTGGGACGGGGCGGCGCGCGAACCCGGGCAGGACGCGACGCCTGCGCGGGTGAGCCGGGCCCGATTGGGCGGGCGCGGGGCGAAGTGGGTTGCCGGGCGGCCCAAGGCGGGTCATGCTGGGGATGGCGGGCGTCGCGCCGGGAGCGTGTGAGGGGCGCGGATCGCCGGCGGGGGTTCATCCATGCGTTCGGTGCAACTGAAGAACGGGATCGGGATCGGTGCCCTGGGGCTGCTGGGATTGGCGGGCGGGTTCCTGGGCCAGGCGGCGGCCCGCCAGGGCGCGGCGCCGGCGTCGACCGCGAGCGCCACGGGCGCCGCGGCGTCCGAAATCCCAACGCGGCTGGACTTGCTGGCGGTGGTCCGTGACTTCCGGGCGTACGGCGCGCCCGGTGGCCACCAGGACTTCGAGAATTACATGGGGGTGACGCGGATCGGGCACGTGCAGGACACGCTGGGCGCGGACGCCAAGCCCGTGTTCCTGAGCCCCTACGGGATCGAGATCGCCGACGAGTTCAAGGACAAGAACGGCAACAACATCAACCCCACGCACTACGACCCGGCCCGCGGCGACCGGGCCGGCACGCTGGTAGCCAAGGCCGACAAGAAGATCACGTCGCAGGCGACGTTCGACCAGTGGTACCGGGACGTGCCGGGCGTGAACGCGTCCAAGGGCGTACCCATCGTGCTGAACATGGACGAGTCGACGGGGCGGTACGTGTTCGACTCGGCGCTGGACGAGCCGTACCGGGGACGGGGCGGGTTCTTCCCGCTGGACGGGGAGCTGTACGGGGACTACGAGACGTATGGGCACAACTTCCACTTCACGACGGAGCTGGCGACGGAATTCGACTTCGAGGCCGGGAAGGGGCACATCTTCCGGTTCACGGGCGACGACGACGTGTGGGTGTTCATCGACGGGCGACTGGTGATCGACCTGGGAAGCATGCACCCCCAGCGTGAGCAGACGATCGAGTTGGACCGGCTCGCCTGGCTGACGCACGGGGGTCGGTACACGCTGCACGTCTTCCACGCGGAGCGGCACACGGTGCAATCGAACTTCCGCATCGAGACGACGCTGCGGCTGAGGCGGGTCTCTCCGCCGAGGGTGAGCCCGCAGTACGACTGAGAACCCGCGGCGCAGGCCGCGCCGGTCCGGTATTCCACGCCCGGGTTGGGCTCGTCGCCCGCCCGGGCGTTTCTTTTTGGACGTTGGGCAGGGAGGCTTCCCAGAAGGCGCAGGCGTCAGGCACGGGCGCACGGGTGGGGGGAAATGGGCGAACGGGTTGCGAGGCGGGCCGGTGTTTTGGAGACTTGGTGAGGAGTAGTGAGTGAGCAAGCACCGGGGACGCCGACGCGTCGCCACGCAGGAAGGGAGAGCTTCGATGAACTTTCGTGATTTCAACGTTCGTCCGACGGCGATGATGGGGGTGTTCGTGTTCGCCGGGTTGGCCATCGGCCTGGGCAGCGCGACGGGGCGGACGGCCTCGGCGTTCGGCGGGGAGAGCGCCTCGAGCGGGCCCGCGGGCGGTTCCACGTCCAGCGGTTCCAACGCCGTGGTGAGCGAGACGGCGCCCCAGGTGCTCCGCCTGACGGGCAAGCTGCGCGACTTCAAGGCCCGGAACCAGGCGGGCGGGCACACGGACTTCGAGCGCAACCCCAGCGCCGGGTTCGGGCACTTCGTGAACATCGTCGCCGACGAGCTCGACTCGGAGGGCAAGCCGGTGTTCCACAGCGCGGGCAACAAGGTAACCACCGAGGCCCGTGACTCGGGCGGGCGGAACATCCTCGGGGGCAAGTCCTACCTGACCGCCAAGACGGGGGACGCCGCGAACCGTCTGGCCACCACGACCGGCGACCAGGTGCAGGACGCGGCCAACTTCGCCAAGTGGTTCCGCGACGTGCCCGGGGTGAACAGTTCCACGACCATCGACCTGGAGCTGACGCGCCAGGGGGACAGCAACATCTACACCTTCCAGGACCGGACGGACCCGGTGTTCAGCACGCGGGGCGGGTTCTTCCCGCTCGACGGCGAGCTGTACGGGAACTACGCCAGCAGCGGTCACAACTTCCACTTCACCTTCGAGCTCAACACCGAGTTCACCTACCACCGCAACGCCGGGCAGGTCTTCACCTTCACGGGCGACGACGACGTGTGGGTGTATGTCGACGGCAAGCTGGTGATCGACATCGGCGGCATCCACGCGGCCTTGTCGCAGACGATCGACCTCGACCGCTGCTCCTGGCTGGTGGACGGGCAGACCTATCGCCTGGACTTCTTCTTCGCCGAGCGCCACACCACCCAGTCGAACTTCCGAATCGACACGACCCTGCAGCTGCTGCGGGTCGAGCCTCCGGCGGTGGGCGCGGCGTTCGACTAAGCCCCGCGGCTTTCCCCGCGCCGAGCCGTGCCGGCCCCGCTGGAGGGGGCGGGGTCGAGCGAGCCGGCGCGACGATTTCCACGCCCGGGTTGGGCTTGTTGCCCGCCCGGGCGTTTTTCCTTGGAGCGGCGAGGGCCGCGGATCACCATCCCGTGCACGAGCGAAGCGATGGCTGGCGAACGGCCCCGACGCGGAAGTACAGGAGCTGCTCGGGGCGGGCCTGGATGGTGAACCGGCGCAGGGAGTCGAGGCAGGGCGACGCGTCCCCGTAGGCGGCGAGCTGGGCCTGGGTCGGCTCGGCGCGGGCGCCCAGGAGATGATCGTTGCGGGCCAGCTCCCATCGCGGGAGCTCGGGCGCCAGGGCGCGGGCGGCCTGGACGGGCGGGGCGTCGAAGAGCAGCTCCGAGTTGGAGCCCGAGGCGTCCATGATCGTCGGGCTCGCACGCCCCCCGATCGCCTGCGCGCACCCGGAGAGGGCCAGGGCGCCGAGCCCGAGCCCGCCGGCCAGCGCCACGACGGCATTTCCGGACCTGCTCTTTCTGAACATGTCGGCACCCTCCGAGGGTGAGCATACAAGCGGCGTGCCGGAGGCGTGTGCCGGCGGGATTCGCATCGGGGGACGCCAGGGCACCGGCGTGGGCGGAGCCCTGGGGCGATCATGCGACAGGGCATGATGCCAAAGGGCAACACGGGACTTGCCGGGAGGGGTGAGCCCGCGAAGCTCGGGGTAGAATGGAAGCGTGCCCCGGTAGCTCAGTTGGATAGAGCACGTCTTTCCTAAAGATGAGGTCGCAGGTTCGAATCCTGCCCGGGGTGCCTTCCTTCTTCGGTGCCCATTGAAGAACGCCCGTGGGAGGGCCCCGCGGGCGGTGCGGACATGGAGCGCGGCCGCGGAATCAGCTCAGGGGCTGGACGACGGGCCCGCTGGAGCCCTGGGGCGTGGCGAGGCTGCCGTAGGCCAGGCCCGCGGCGCGGTCGATGCGAGCGGAGTAGACGACGACGGGGCTGGCGGACTTGACCTGGACGCTGTAGAAGGAATCGACCTGGCGGTGGGCGCCGGTGATGAAGTCGTCGAGGTTGAACTCGGCGACGCGCCGGGTGTCGATGGTGCGCCGGAAGACCTCGGTGGTGCCGTCGGTGTAGCCGATGGTGATCTCGACGGCGGTGGCGGTGTTGGCGGAGTTGAAGACGCGGAGGTACTCGGTGGTGGAGGTTTGCGTGTCGCCGGCGGGGCGGAAGCCGTTGCTCACGCCCCAGAGGGAGTAGGCACGGTCGGCGAAGGCGCCCCAGAGCTCGCCGCCGAAGGCGTTGGCGGGGGCGGTGACGGTGACGGGGATGTTGGACTCGTAGAGGATGGAGTAGGCCTGCCCCGAGGGGAAGCTGGGGAGCGAGCCGACGCTGAGCTGGCGGAAGCTGTTGGCGGGAACGAGGAGCTGCTGGCGGTAGGACGTGCCGTTGGCGAACTGGAAGGAGAAGACGACCTGGGCCTGGGCGGCGTTGGTGTTGAGGACGGAGACGGTTTCGCTGGTGGCGTTGAGCCCGTACTGCCCTTCGGGCGAGACGCCGGCGGCGACCCCCGCGCCAACCTGTCCCAGGGCGCCCTCGGAGACGCGCTCGATGGCGCGGTAGTCGGACTGCGACGCGACGATGGGCACGTCGGCGGTGATGATGACGCCATAGGTCCCGTCGGCAAGGCCGGCGACGTCGGCGACGGCGAAGCCCCCGCGGCGCATGGCGGCGAGGTTGAAGGCAACGCTGGTGGAGGCGCCTCCCACGGCGGGGTAGAAGGTGGCGGTGACCTTGGTGAAGGTGCCGGTGGTGTTGAAGAAGGAGACGAAGTCGCTGATGCCGTCGCCCTTCTGGACGTTGGCGAAGCTCCAACTGGCGTTGGAGCGAGAGGTGAGGGCCTCGCCCAGGGTGGAGGTGCTGGCGCCGTTGAGGTTGGTGTCGGAGTGCTCGAAGGTGGCGTTGATGGGGCGCTCGGAGCGGATCTCGACGGAGTAGGGGACGCGGTCGCGGTTGAGGATGGCGGTGGTGCCGAAGGTCGCGGGCGTGGTGAGGGTTGTGACGGCGCGGGAGTTGGGCGCCAGGGTCATGTCGGCGAGGACCTGGTCGCGGTCGCCGAGCTCGAAGTGGGCGATGGCGAAGACGCGGGTGGACTGGGCCGTGGGGTTGGAGAACCGCAGCAGGGTGGAGATGCCCGGGCCGGAGAATCCCTCGGGGTAGTAGAGGCGGTAGGGCAGGGTGGGTGCTGAGGCGGCGGGGCCCGAGCCGGTGTCGAGGGCTTCGGAAGCCGGGGCGGCGCTGCTGACGGTGATGGCGCCGTTGCCGTCGGTGCCGATGGTGGCGACGAGGTTGCCGGCGCCGGTGCCGGCGTTCATGGCGTCGCGCGTGGCGTGGACGGCGGCGGAGCTCTCGCTCATCATGACGAAGTAACGCAGGCGGGTGGTGGCGCCGGTGGCCAGGGCGCCGATATTGAAGGAAAGGGCGAGCTGCGAGTCGGAGACCGAGCCGCTGGGGTCGTTGGAGGCCTGGGCGATGAGCTGGCCGGGGTCGCGGATTTCCTCGGTGGCGGAGACGACGGTGGCCTTGGCGCGGGTGTCGCCCTCGGGGGCGACGAGGGCGATGGTGAGCCCGGACTGGTGGGAGGTGGTGGTGTAAACGGCGAAGGCGGAGCGGCCGACGACGTCGTTGGACGTGGATGGGTTGAAGTCGCGGTCGGAGATTCCCGGGTTGGGGTTGAAGCCCTCCATCCAGCCCAGGGAGGAGATGGCGCCGGTGCCGGTGTTGGTGAGGTAGACGTCGATCGCGATGAAGGTGTCGGTCTTGCCGAAGGAAATGACGCGCTCGATGCGCAGGGACCCGAACTGGCCGAAGGCGGAGACGGTGTAGTGGTCGGCGTCGCTGCGGTCGACGAGGGCGAAGGGGACGGCGCTGACGGCGGCGCCCGAGACGTTGCTGAACGTGGAACCATCGGACACGGCGCCGATGAAGGAACGGGGGACGGCGCCTCCCGTGCCGGGCAGGAAGTCCACGGCGCCGAACTGGATGCCGGCGCTGGCGCCGGCGGGGTTCGTGCCCGAGAAGGTGCCCGAGGGACTGAGGCCGGCGGAGACCGGGGTGCCGGTCAGGACGAGGGCGGGATCGCTGACGCCCTTGGCGACGGTGACGACGAGGGTGTAATTCCCGGTGGTGGCCGAGACGACCCCGTCCCCGGCAGAGAGGGGGTTGTAGCCGACGTTGGCGGACTCGGAGACGCCGATGTAGTAGACCCCGCCGGCGGAGAAGAAGTAGTTCTGGATGAAGGCGTTGTTGCCCGCGGCGGGGTTGGAGATGAGGAGCTGGACCCCCGTCTCGTTGAAGAGGCGCAGGGCGCCATTGAGCTGACCGGCAGAGGTGAGGGACGCGGCGAGGCTGGTGCCGGCGTCGACGGTGACCTTGAAGAGATCGCGGTCGAGGTTGCCGAAGCCCCCGTCGCCGACGAAGGCGGTGCGCGTGGCGGAGCCGAAGCCGACGATCTCGTTGAGGGCCTTGGCGGTGGGCAGGGTGTCGTTGAACTCGAAGGGCCCGAAGATGTCGTTGGTGAAGGTGAGCTCGAGGGACCAGTTGTCGAGGTTGCCGGCGTTGAGGGCGACCTGGTCGCGAACGACGAGGGTCCAGGCGCCGTTGGCGGCGTGCCCGTCGAAGGCGCCCAGGGCCTGCTCGGGGCGGAAGACGCCGGTGAAGGGGGCCGAGCCGGCGGCGATGGCGGCGGTGCCCTCGTCGTCGAAGACGGTGCTGGTGAGGTTCTGCCCGTTGACGCCGCGCCGGTTGAAGAGCTGGATCTCGGTGCCCCACGGGGCGATCAGGCTGATCTGCAGGTCGGAGACGAAGGTGTGGGTGATGGAGACGTGGACGTTGACGTCCTGGATTTGGCGGCTGTCGGTGACGAGGATCTGCGAGGAGGTGGTGCCCTGGGTGGCGCCCGAGGCCAGGGGGATGCGTCGGTTGATCTGCTGCCCGGAGGCGGCGACGCTGACGACGTCGTCGGTGACGAGCTGGGCGCCCAGGGAGATGTCGTAGGCGCCGGTGGATTGGCTGGCGCCGCTGCCGGGCACGTTGGGGTTGTAGCGGGCGTTGCCGAAGCCGGAGACGCCGACGTAGTACGTGCCGCCGGTGGAGACAAAGAAATCGAGGTAGGAGTCGGAGCCGAAGAACTGGTCGTTGGAGGCGATCTCCTCGCCGCGGGCGTTGAAGAGCCGCAGGACGCTATCGAGGGTGGAGGGGCTGGTGCGTCTCTGGGCGAAGACCTCGGCGGTGATGAGCCCGCCGCGGGCGAGGGTGACCTTGTAGAGATCCACGTCGAGGTTGGCGAAGAGCCCGTTGCCGAGGGTGGCGCCGTTGAAGCGGGCGGTGCCGGTGGCGTCGAAGGAAACGGGGGTGCCCTGGGCGAAGGAGTCGTTGGGCTCGTTGTCCCCGGAGGCGGCCACGACGCGGAAGGTGTACGTGGCGGGCGAGCCGGAGGTGGCATTGCCGTTGAGGCGATTGCCCTGGAGGTCGCGGAACGCGTCGGGGGCGAGGGTCAGGACGTAGGTCCCCAGGGGCAGGCGCTGGAGCGGGAAGGAGGTGAGGTTGAGGGCGGCGTCGGCTCGCCTGCGATTGATGGGGTCGTTGGCGTCGTCGGGATTGGTGTATCGAGACACGGAGACGATGGGGACGGTCACGTCGTCGGCGGTGCCCTGGAGGGCGTCGGCGCCCAGGCCCGTGAGGGTGAGGCCCGAGGCGTTGAAGAACACCGGGTTGTTGTCGATCTCCTTGTTGAACGAGACCGAGACGGAGTTGACGATCTGGTTGGTGGCGGGGTCGAGCTGGGTGGTGACGGGCCCGGGCGAGACGCCGCGCACGATGGGCCCGTCGATGTTGATGATCTGGAGGGCGCGGGCGATGTTGAGGCGACCGCCCGAGACGGTCTTGCCCTGGAAGGCGGGGAGCTGGTCGGCGCTGTCGATGAGGGCCTGGCGGACCTGGACGGCGCTGGCGCTGGGGGCGATGGTCTTGATGAGGGCGACGGCTCCGGCGACGGTGGGCGAGGAGAAACTGGTGCCGTCCACGTAGGCGTACCCGCCCTCGACCGTGGTGGTGAGGACCTGCACGCCCGGGGCGGCAAGGTCCACGGTGCGGGCGCCCCAGTCGCTGAAGTCGGCGAGGCCGTCGTTGTTGTCCGAGGCGGCGACGGCGATGGTGCCGGGGATGTTGTACGAGGCGGGGCAGTGGGTGAAGGTGGAGTCGTTGTCGAACCCGTCGTTGCCAGCGGCGGCAACGAAGATCCCCCCGGCGTCGACCCAACGCTGGATGGCGGCCTTCTCGTCGGCGAAGCCCCCGGCCTGGTTCTCGTAGAAGGCCGGGGCGAAGGCCCCGTAGCTGTTGTTGCTGGCGACGATGTTGACCCCGCGCTGGCGCATCATGGTGGCGTAGTCGTGGGCGCCGATGATGGCCGCGGTGGAGAGGCGTCCGAAGGCGTCGGCGATCTTGAGCCCCATGATCTGGACGGCCCAGGCGACGCCCGTGATTCCCTGCCCGTTGTCCCCCACGGCGCCGATCACGCCCGAGCACATCGTTCCGTGCCCGCCGACCTCGGAGCTGTCCATGGGATCGGCGTCCTGCTCGCCAAAGTCGAAGCCGTGGACGTCGTCGACGTACCCGTTCCCGTCGTTATCGATCCCGTCGTCGGCGATCTCCCCGGGGTTGACCCAGATGTTGCGCTCGAGGTCGGGGTGGGTGTAGTCCACGCCGGTGTCGATGACCGCGATGATGGCGTCGCGCGTGCCGATGGTGATGTCCCAGGCCAGGGCGGCGTCGATGTCCGCGCCGAGCGTGCCCAACTGCCCGCCCAGGAGCGGGATGACCTGCCCGGTGTTGATCAGCGAGTACTGCTCGTTGAGGCGCGGGTCATTGGGCACCCGGGCGGTCGTCTGGATGGTGTTGGGCTCGACGGCCTTGACGCCCGAAACGGCGCCGGCGGCGCGCCGGGCCATCTCCTCGGAGACGAAGTCGTTGGTGTGGAACGTCGCCCAGCCGCCCCGGCCCAGGCTCTGGAATCCGGTGGCCTGAACGCCCAGCCGCGTGGCAACTTCGCGGGCCATCAGCTCGGCCTGGGCGCTGCCCAGGTAGTTGTCGAACGTCACGATGTACGAGCCGGCGACGACCGGAACTTCGCCCCGCCCCCAGAGCATCATCGCGACGCCCGGGCCCAGGTCGCCCGAGAGCAGCACGCGCTCCTCGAGGCGGTCGAGCATCCCGTGCTGGGACAGGTGGGAACGGCGACGCTGAGACGTACCACGGGATCGTGCCTGCGACATCGTCGAACACTCCAGCGCCGGCGCACGATCGCGCCAGCTCTTTGTCATCACCCGGTGTGCGGGATCCCCGTTGCCGCGCTCCTGGCACGCCCGGTGGGGCGCGATGCGGCAACTCCGAAGGGGCTCCGGGCCCGCGTCCTTTGCGAGCCAGCCTGCCCGCGCGGCGCGCGGGACCCATGAGGCTACGAGCCTTCCCGGCCCGGCGTTGCATCATCCCCGAAAACCCGCGCACGCACAAGTTCGGGCCGATGCCCCATACCGATCGTTTCCCAAACGCGCAGACCGGCCGCGGCTCATGGTCGCGATCCGGCCCGTTCCAGGCTGGCGAGGAGCGCTTCGACGTTTCTCTGGCTCGCCCCCTGATTCCCCCGGATGCACTCGCGCCCGCGTTGGGCGAGGCGGTGCCCGGCGGCGGGGTCACGGATGATCCGAGCCAAAGACGGCGCCAGGGTGCTTTGGTCAACCCGGATGATCCCCCCGGCGGCGGCCAAGACCCCCACCACGCCCGCGAAGTCCGCCACGGACGGGCCGATCAGCGTGGGCTTGCCCAGGCCGACGGGCTCCAACGGGTCCGAGCCGTAGAGGTCGCCGAAGGACCGCCCCACGACCACCACGTCCGCGAGCGAGTAGGCCTGGCGAAGCTCTCCGATGGTGTCGAGCAGGAAGCGATCCCCGCCCGGGGCCGCGGCGCCGCTGCGACGCTGGCTGCGGCGGATGCACGCGGGCAGGGCAGCGGCGGCCTCGTCGAATCGCTCGGGCTTGCGCGGGGCGCACAGGAGTTGCGCCCCCGCCGGGCAGGCGCGATGGAGGAGCGCTTCCTCCCCGCCGTCGGCGGTCGGTCCGGTACTGCCGGCCACGATGAGCGGTCGGGCGCGATCGATGCCGAGTTCCTCGGCGAGCCGAGCGGCGCCGGGCACGTCGTCCTGGATGGTCGCGTTGTCCCACTTGACGCTGCCGCACACGCTGACGCGCGGCGCCGGGACGCCCATCGCGACGAACCGCTCGGCGTACTCCTGATCCTGGGCCGCCACGAAGGCAAGGCGGGAGAACGTGGGGCCCAGGGCCCAGCGGATCTTGCGATAGCCCTTGAAGCTGCGCTCGCTGTGGCGTCCGCTGAGGACGCCGACGGGGATGGCGCGGCGCGAGCAGGCCTTCACGAAGTTGGGCCAGACCTCCAGCTCCATGAGCCCGACCGCGTCGGGCCGCACCGCATCGAGGAAACGGCGCACGCCGCGGGAGAAGTCGAGCGGATAGCGCACCACGGCGCAGGTGCTCCCGAAGAGCTCGCGGGCACGCTTGATGCCGGTATCGGTGGTCGCGCTGACGACGACCTCCACCCCGCGCCCGAGCAGCAGCGGCACCAATGTGCGCAGGGCCGCGACCTCCCCCACCGACACGCCGTGCACGAGCACGCGCGCGGCCTTGCCCTCCGCCCTGGGCGGCAGGGCGGTGACGCGCCCGAATCGCTCGCGCCAGCCCTCGCGCTTCTTTCCGGCCCAGGCGGGGGCGGTGGCGACGGCGATGGGAATGTAGAGCAGATCGAGGAGGTTCATG
>JBGAOG010000043.1:0-25355 GCA_044221985.1 Phycisphaerales bacterium | reverse complement strand
CGTCGAGCACGCGGTCGGCGTAGCGCACCGCGCGCTCGGCGATCTTCCGGAACGCGGGGTCTCCCGTGATGCGCGAGGCCTCGTCGCCTGGCCCGATCGCATCCTCGCCAGCGAGCAAGCCGTGCGCTGACGCGGCTGGGTTGCGAACCGGCTCGGGCGTTCGGGGCTATCGACAACCCACCTGTAAACCCGCTCGACCGCTCTCGACCGAGAGTCGAGAGTTTGGCGCGCCACGCGCGACCTGAAGCCGCCTTCAACGATGCGGTCTTGGCGAAGGTGGCAAACCGGAGAACGTGGCCCGGCTTGCCCTGTGCCGCCAATCTTCGCGGATTCCCGCGGGGAAATGGCTCGGTGCCGAGGGGGCCCCTGCTACCTGACACGTAAACAAACAGGGCCGCGGCACTTGGCCGCGGCCCTTGAAGCTCCCTGTCCAAGACCGTTTCGTAGGGTTGGCGGACCACTCTCGGGGTGGCGCAATGGGCATGCGATCGACACGGGTCGTTAACGGGGGAAGATTGGCCTTGCCCGGCAAAAAGCGCATCGCCGTCACGGGATGTCGTGGTCGTCGATGCGTTGTTTGTTAGGGTTGAAGAAGCCCGCAAGCCGACTGACCGATATGCTTTGGTGAACCGTTGGCGAGGTTCGCAGGCATTGATGGGTAGGCCTATGGCAGTCGTTTCTCGGATCATTCTTGTTTTTTCACTGCTGCTCCAGTCCTTGCCAGGACTGACCACGCTGAACTGCGCGGAGATGACGCCCGGAACCGCCGCCGCAACAAGCACAGGCGGTTCGAAATGCTCTTGTTGCCGAGGCGGCGATGGAGCAATGAAGGCCTCATGCCCAACCGGCGACAAGTTCGTCGCCTGCCGTTGCGGAATGTCCCAACCCGACGAGCCTCGTACCCCGCCCTTCAATCCAAAGGCCGAGCAGACGCATCAGTTCGTCGCACTGCTCCCCATTCTGCTGGCGGTCCTTCCTCCGGCACCCGTCGTGCTCGCGCAGAGGTGGACCAGTTCGTCTGGGTCGCCGAAGCAGTCCGCAGATTCCATTCAGTCGCTCCTGTGTGTGTGGGTCGTGTAGGTACTCGGTGCCTTAGCCGCATTGCGCGCTGAGGTTTCCGCTGTCCCGCGATTCCGGCCCGTTCCCTCGCATCTGTTGCCCGGAACAACGGCCCGATCCCCCACAACTAGGAGCCTGCATCATGTTCATCGACCGCACCGCAGGTGTGTTCCGCGCGGGGAGCCGCCCCGCCGCGAACGCGCTCGCCGCGACCCGCTCAACTCGTGATTCGACTGTTCTGATCATCTGCTCGCTCGCGCTTGCAGGGCTCTCTGGCTGCGCCTTGACGCCTTCGGGCACGAAGGAGGAGCAGGCCCGCATGAAAGAGGCGGGCAGACCATACGAGGCGCCGTTTGAACAACGAGCACTGCCCGAACTCCCGGCGTCCTCGTCATGGAGAGAAGTGCTCCACCGAGCTTTCTTGGCCAACGGAGACCTCGAGGCGTCGTACTTCGAGTGGAAGGCGGCGGTCCAGCGGATTGAGATGGCTTCCGCGTACCCGAACTCCAACGTCCAGCTCGGCTATTCGTACATGTTCTCGTCCGAGCGGATGAAGACCTTCGACCGGCAGACGTTCTCGCTGGGTTTCGACCCGTCGATGAACCTCTCGTTCCCGACCAAGGTCCAGCAGAAGGGCCTGGTCGCGCTCGACGAGGCCCGGACCACCGCTGAGCGGTTCCGCACGGCGAAGTTTGACCTTCAGCGCCGCGTGCTCTCGTCGTGGGCGGACCTGCGGATGCTGGAGCAGAGGAGACGCATTCAGCAGGAACAGTTGGCCCTAAGTCATCTGACGATTGACGCGACTCGGGCGAGAGCGCAGGCCGGCGGGGTGCAGCGGGACCTGCTCCGCGCCGAAGCGAGTCTCCGCACGCTGGAGAACAACGTCCAGAACACCGACGCAGAGCTCACCGCGATGCGGGCGATGCTCAACGGCATGCTCGCCCGGGACCCGAACGCTCCGTTAGCGGCCGCGGCCGCTGACGTGCGGGAGATCGCGGCCTCCGATGACCAGATCCTCGCCGTTGCCGTCGAGCGCAACCCCGAGATCGCGGCGTTGGCTCATCAAGTTCAAGGCCGCACGGACGCGCTGGAGCTGGCACGGATGCAGTGGATCCCCGACATCAACCCCTCGTTCATGTTCACCGGGAACGTGTCGCAGGCCCTGGGCGCGACGATCATGCTCCCCACGACCATCGCTGAAATCCGCGGTGGCATCCGCGAGGCCGAGGCGATGCTGCGCTCTGGCGACGCGATGCTGCGGCAGACCCGCAGCGATCGGGCCGCGACGCTCGTGGCCACGCTCGTGGCGCTCCGCAACAACGAGCGTCAGGCGGCCCTCTTCGAGACCACGCTCCTCCCGCTCGCGGAGCGGGTACTCACCAACATGCGGCAGTCCTACGCCTCCGGGGCCGCGATGTACCTCGACCTGATCGGGGCGCAGAACATGCTCCTGGACACCCGGCTCATGATCGTCGAGGCCCGCGCCTCGCGAGAAAAGCGGCTTGCCGAACTCGAAGCGCTCATGGGTACGGACATTGAAACCGTCGTTCCCAGCGCAGCCGTCGTCGCGTCCCCCTCCGCAAGCAACACGCTCCCGGCTCGATGAACGCCGGTCACCAGAAAGAACGCCATGACCACTGAGACTCCGACAACCAATACCGCTTCTCTGGCACCCGCCGCCCGCCGCGGCCGTTCCGCTTCCCTCGTGCTCCTGCTGCTGTTCACGGCGGGCGGGATCTACGCGGGGATGCGCTGGCACACGACCTTCGAGCGCTGGCTAATGCCGTCCGCTGGCGGCGACACCGCCGCGGCCGCCTCCGCCAGAGAATCCGGCAAGCCCGCCGACGGCAACAAGCGGCTCTGGACATGCGGCATGCACCCGCAAGTCATTCAGGACCATCCGGGCGACTGCCCGATCTGCCACATGAAGCTCACGCCGCTGGTGACCGGCAACGATGCCGGTGAATCGTCGGCGGGAGCCGGCGCTGGCACAGCCGGTGCAGTCGTGATCGACCCCGCCGTGGTACAGAACATGGGCGTGCGCACCGCGGTCGTGACCGAGGGGCCGCTCCAGCAGACGGTGCGGGCCACCGCGATCCTCGCCGAGCCCGAGCCGGGCCGCCGCGACATCAACCTCCGCGTGTCCGGCTGGATCCAGACGCTCTACGCCAACACCGACGGCATGGCCGTCAAGAAGGGCGACCCGCTCTTTGACCTCTACAGCCCGGACCTGCGGCTGGCCATCGAGGAACTCATCACGGCGCGGAAGTCCGCTGATCGTACCGGCCAAGAGGCCGGCGGCTCGCTGGGCCAGACCAGCGCGGCGCTGATCGCCGCGTCGGAGCTCCGCCTCCAGACGCTCGGGCTGAGCGCCGAGCAGATCGCGGAGTTGGGCGGGATGGAGCACGCCCCGGCCGTGGTGACGTTCCTCTCCCCGATCGACGGGCACGTGGTCGAGAAGGCCATGGTCTACAACGGCTCGGCGGTGATGGCCGGACAACTGGTGCTCCGGCTGGCCGACCGCTCAACGATGTGGTTCGAGGCCCGCGTGCCCGAGGGCTCGATCGGTCGGGTCCGGGTGGGGCAGCGGGCTGTCGCCCGCGTAAACGCGCTGCCTGGGCAGACCTTTGAGGGCGAGGTCGTCTTCGTGCACCCGCACCTGGACGAAATGACGCGGACCGCGCTGGTGCGCATGGCGATGCCCAACCCCGACGGGGTGCTCCGCTCGGCGATGTACGCCATCGCCGACATCGACGTGGGCTCGGCGGACTCCGTCACGCTCATCCCGCGCGAGGCGGTGATCGACACGGGCGAGAAGCAGCTCGTCTTCGTGAGCACGGGCAAGGGGCGCTTCGAGCCGCGGAATGTCGCCATCGGGCTCTCGGGCGAGCAGGGCCTCGTGGAGGTGCGCTCGGGGCTGAAGGCCGGCGAGTCGGTGGTCTCCAGCGGACAGTTCCTGATCGACTCGGAGAGCCGCCTGCGCGAGGCGATCGCCAAGTTCCTGGCGCAGAAGAACGCCCCGAGGGCGGCCCCCGGCCCGTCGAGCGCCGCCCCCACCCCCCCGGGCCTCGCCCCCACCCACTCGACCGCGCCGATCGCGCTCTCGCCCGCCGCGCAGGCGCGGGTGGACGCGATCGTGAGCGCGTACCTCGTGCTCGCCGAATCGCTGGGGGCGGTGCAGAAAGACGCCACGCCGCTCAAGCCGGGCGACCTGGTCGCCGCCATCCACGCCCTGCACGCCGAGGTCTCGGGGCCGGAGGCGACGCGGCTGGTCTCGGAGGCGGCGAAGGCCGCCGAATCACTGATGGGCAAGCCGATCGACCGGCAGCGCGAGGCGTTCAAGAGCGTGAGCGCAGCGGTCATCGCGCTGATCGACGCGATGCCGCCGTCGGCGAGGGTGGCCGAGTCGCTCTTCGTGCTCAACTGCCCGATGGCCAAGGCCGACTGGCTGCAGCGCAAGGCCGATGTGGCCAACCCGTACTACGCCGACGACATGAAGGAATGCGGTTCGGTCGTGCGCCCGGTCGCGCCCAAGGGAGGCCGCCCATGAACGCCGAGACACGCCGCCGCCTGCATTCTGAGCCTACCGCCCCGGAGACGCACTTCCCATGATCGCACGCATCATCGAACTCTCCATCAAGAACCGCTTCATGGTGCTCCTGCTGACCGCGATGATGGTCGGCGCGGGCGTATGGAGCATCCTCAACATCCGCCTGGACGCCATCCCCGACCTGTCGGATGTGCAGGTCATCGTCCAGACCGAGTACGCCGGCCAGAACCCCGAGGTCGTGGACAAGCAAGTGACCTATCCGCTCGCCAGCGCCATGCTCGCCGTGCCCGGCTCGACGGTGGTCCGCGGCTACAGCATGTTCGAGCAGTCGTTCGTGTACGTGCTCTTCGAGGATGGCACCGACATCTACTGGGCCCGCAGCCGCGTGCTGGAGTACCTCAACTTCGCGCGCGACCGGCTGCCCAAGGGCGTGGAGCCCAAACTCGGCCCCGACGCCACGGGCGTGGGCTGGGTGTACCAGTACGTGCTCTACCCCGGGTACTACAGCCCCGACCATCCCAAGGGCTTCTGGCACGACGCTGAGGCGGGGGGGGGCGACCGCTGGTACGCCTCGCCCGATGAGGCGCCCAAGGAGCGGCGCGAGAAACTTGTGAAGGTCCGCGCGTTCGAGAAGCCGGGCGTCGTGGGGGGCGTGGACCCGCTCACCCGGACGCCGCTGCTGTCGGCCAACCAGGACCTCGCCCAGCTCCGCAGCCTCCAGGACTGGTACATGCGCTACCCCTTGACCTCGGTCGAGGATGTTTCCGAGGTCGCCTCCATCGGCGGGTACGTGCGGCAGTACCAGGTCATCCTCGACCCGCTCAAGCTGCGGGCGTACGGCCTGCCGCTCCGCGACGTGATGATGGCGATCCAGCGCTCCAACAACGACGTGGGCGGGTCGGTCATCGAACTGGCCGAGAACGAGTACATGGTCCGCAGCCGGGCGTACCTCACGGGCTTGGAGGACCTCGCCAAAGTCCCCGTGGGTCTGGGCGAGAAGGGCACGCCGGTCATGCTCGGGGACATCGCGACCCTCCAGGTCGGCGGCGACATGCGCCGGGGCGTCGGCGAGCTCGACGGCGAGGGCGAGGCCGTGGGCGGCGTGGTCGTGGCGCGGTTCGGGGCCAACGCGTACAAGGTCATCGCGGATGTGAAGGCCAAGCTGGTCTCGCTGGAGGACGGCCTGCCTCCCGGCGTCTTCGTCAAGACCACCTACGACCGCTCGAACCTGATCAATCGCTCCATCTCCACGCTGCGCGACACGCTCGTCGAGGAGATCATCGTCGTCGGGCTGGTGTGCATCCTGTTCCTGCTCCACATGCGCAGCGAGCTGGTCGCGGTCTTCGTCGTGCCGTCGAGCGTCATCGCCGCCCTGCTGGTGATGCACCTGCTCGGGATCAACGCCAACATCATGTCCCTTGGCGGGATCGCGATCTCCATCGGCGTGGTCGTGGACTCGGCCGTCATCATGGTCGAGAACGGGCACAAGCACCTGGACCGGGAGGAGGACCGTGTTCACGCCGGGCACCCACCGACGCCCCGGGCGGACATCATGATGGCGGCGGCCAAGGAGGTCGGCCCGCAGCTCTTTTTCTCCCTGCTCATCATCACCGTCTCGTTCCTCCCGGTGTTCGTGCTCGGCGGCGAGGCGGGGCGGCTCTTCAAGCCGCTCGCCTTCACCAAGACCTTCGCGATGACGGCGGCCGCGTTCCTCTCCATCACCATCATCCCGGTCCTGATGTACTACTTCATCACCGGGCGGGTGCTCCCCAAGAGCTGGGGATTCTGGCGCAACACCGCCATCACGCTGGGCGCCATGTTCCTGCCCGCGACCGCGCTGTTCATCATCGCCTCCGGCATGCCGCACCTGGAACACTTCCGCTGGTGGATCGCCGGCGGCTGGGCCGTGCTGATGGCGATGCTGCTCCTGCCGCAGAAGATCATCCACGAGCAGCACAGCCCCATCAGCCGCGTGCTCCAATGGGCCTACGGGCCGGCGTTCCGGTTCGCCATGGCCCACCCGGTGCGGGTGGTGCTCGTGGCGGTCGCGGCTCTGGCGTCCACGTACTACCCGCTGACGCGGATGGGCACCGAGTTCATGCCGCCCCTGGACGAGGGCGACCTGCTCTACATGCCCACCACCGACCCGGCGATCAGCGTGACCAAGGCCAAGCAACTGCTGCAGCAGACCGACAAGCTCATCGCGACGTTCCCGGAGGTGCTCAGCGTCCACGGGAAGATCGGGCGGGCCGAGACCGCCACGGACCCCGCGCCCCTCTCGATGATCGAGACGGTGATCCAACTGAACCCCGACCGATCGCGGTGGCGCACCCGGCGCCCAACCTACTTCTTCAGCACGTGGCCCCGATGGCTCGGGGCGCCCTTCCGCGCGACGTTCTGGCCGGACCTGCGCCCCATCACCATCGAGGAGCTGAAGCTCGGCTGGCAGGACGGCGACGGGCGGATGCACGCGGGCCTGAACTCGGTGGTCGCGTTTCCCGGGATGGCCAATGCCTGGCCCTTCCCGATCGAGAATCGCATCAACATGCTCTCGACGGGCATCAAGACTCCCGTGGGGATCAAGGTCATGGGCCCGGACCTAGGCGTCCTGGGCGAGCTGGCCGAGCAGGCCGCCGCCGCCGTCCGCGACCTTCCGGGCACGCTGTCGGCCTATGCCGAGCGGACGACGGGCGGGTATTACCTGGACATCGACATCGACCGCGCCGCCGCCGCCCGGTACGGGCTGACCACGGCGGACGTCCAGGACGTGGTCCAGTCCGCGATCGGCGGGATGAACATCACAACGATCGTGGAGGGCGTGGAGCGCTACCCGCTGAACCTCCGCTACCACCGCGACTATCGCGACGACCTGCCGGCCCTCGAGCAGATGCTCGTGACCACGCCCATGCCCGGGTCCATGGGCGAGCGCACCCAGGTCCCGCTAGGGGAACTGGCCCGGATCCAGATCAACCCCGGGGCGCCGATGATCCGCTCGGAGAACGCGCAGCGGACGGCGTGGGTCTATGTCGATGTCGCGGGGCGCGACCTTGGCGGGTACATCGCCGAGGCCCGCGAGGCCGTCGCACGCCGCGTCATGCTCCCGCCGGGCTACACGCTGGTGTTCTCCGGGCAGTTCGAGTTCTGGGAGAAGACGCTTCCCCGGCTGATCGCCGCGAGCGTGGTGGCCATGGCCGCGATCGTGTTCCTCCTGTACGCCGGCAGCCGCTCCTGGTTCCGCGTGGGCGTGGTGCTGCTGGCGGTTCCCTTCAGCCTGGTGGGGGCGTTCTGGTTCACGCACGCCCTGGGCTTCAACATGTCGCTGGCGGTGGTCATCGGCGTCATCGCGCTGGCGGGCCTGGACGCGGAGACGGGCATGGTGATGCTGCTCTACCTCGACAACAGCTTCGATCGCTTCCGCGCCCAGGGGAGAATGCGGACCTATGGCGACCTGTATGCGGCGGTGCACGACGGGGCGGTCATGCGCATCCGTCCCAAGGCGATGACGGTGGCGGCCGCGTTCGTCGGGCTGGTCCCGCTCCTGTGGGCCCAGGGCACGGGCGCCGACACGATGCGTCGCATCGCCGCGCCGATGATCGGCGGGCTGCTCGTCAGCTTTGTGATGGAGCTGGTGGTGTACCCCGTCGTGTTCTATCTGGCCAAGAAGTGGCAACTCCGACGGGAGTTGGCCGAGGCGTAGAGTCCCGCTCGCGTGCGCGGGGCGTTCTGGGGTCCGGATGAGCCAAGGAGTCAACGCATGAAGTCGCCGGTTTCCGTTCTCTTGATCGCGCTGGGTGGAGCCGTACTCGCGGCGTCGAGCCAAGCCCAGCCCCAGCCGCCCGCGAACCAGGCGCCCTCGACCACCAAGGCGACCGGCGCGGGCAAGGCCAAGCCCACGGGTGATCCTTACCCCCTCGCGACCTGCCCGGTGAGCGGGGAGAAGCTCGGATCCAAGGGCGAGCCGATCGTGAAATCCTACCAGGGACGCGAGGTCCGCTTCTGCGGCGAATCGTGCCCGCCCGAGTTCGAGAAGGACCTGGCCAAGAACCTGGCCAAGCTCGACGAGGCGATCATCAAGGACCAGCTCCCGCTCTACCCCCTGACGACCTCGCCGGTCACGGGCCAGGCCCTGCCCGAGAAGCCCGTCGACTTCGTGCATGGCCACCGGCTTGTCCGTGTGGGAGCGGAGGGCGAGAGGGCGGAGTTCCTCAAGGACCCCGCCAAGCTCATCGCGGAACTCGACAAGGCGGTCATCGCTGCACAAGCCAAGGACTACCCGCTCAAGGCCTGCCCCGTCAGCGAGGAGGAGCTGGGCTCCATGGGCAAGCCCAAGGACATGGTCGTTGCGGGACGCCTGGTCCGCCTGTGCTGCGGTTCGTGCGTCAAGGACGTGCGCAAGCAACCCGCGCGGATCATCGCCTTGATCGATGAAGCCCGCAAGGCGGGAGCGGGGGCGAAGCAGCCCGACAAGAAGTAGGGGCGGGGCCCCGGCGGCAAGGTGATGGTGGTGATGTTCCGCCCGGCGGGGCAGGAGTTCATGCCCTCAACGGCGTGCCAGGACCAGCGCGAGGCGGACGACCCGTGGGGCAGTCTCGTGGCGGGCGGACTTCACCTGGCCCGCAGCTTGGATTCCTGCCGCTCGCGGCTGGGGACCTTCACGTCGCTGGCGAGCCCGACGAGCTGCATGGCGCGGATGAGGATGTAGCTGAGGTCGAACTGCCACCAGGCCAGGCCGTGGCGTGCCGAGGCCGGGAAAGCGTGGTGGTTGTTGTGCCAGCCCTCGCCGAAGGCCAGGACGCCGAAGATGGGGTTGTTGCGGCTCTCGTCGTTGCTGCGGTAGGTGCGTGAGCCCCAGATGTGGCACACGGAGTTCACGCTCCAGGTGATGTGGTGGACGACGGCCAGACGCACGAGCCCGCCCCACACGAACCCGAGCAGGACGCCCCACCAGGACGTGGTGGCCACGCCCCCGATGATCGCCGGGAGGACCAGCCCGATCACGATCCAGTAGGGGTAGTGCCGGTTCACGCGGGTGATCACGGGGTCCTTGAGCAGGTCGGGGACGTACTTGGCGAGCCCGTCGAAGTGCGGCTTGAAAAGCCAGCCGACATGGGCGTGCCAGAATCCCAGGACCACGGCCATGAGCCCCTCTCCGTGCAGGTGCGGGGAGTGGGGGTCGCGGTCGTCGTCGCTGTGCTGGTGATGGCGCCGGTGAACGGCGGCCCACTCGATGACGGGCCCCTGAACGGCCATGGAGGCCAGGGCGCCGATGGCGTAGGTCGTCCTGGGTCCCGCCTTGAACGCCCGATGGGTGAACAAGCGGTGATACCCGATGGTGACCGCCAGCCCGCTGGCCATGTAGAACCCGACCAGGAGGGCGAGGTAGACCCAGTGGAAGGGCGAGTGCCAGAGCATCACGATGGCCGCGGCCAGGCCGATGAAGGGGAGCACGACGAGCGTGAAGGTCGCCCAACGTCGCGAGAGCGAGAGGGGGCCAAGCTCGGGCTCAATGTCGCGCACCAGCTCGGTCATGTCCGCGTCGTCGGGCGTGATGCCCTCGGAGGGATCAAGGGACCGCCCCGTCTGCGGGGGGTCCAGCCAGGGGCGTAGATGGGTCGAGGGGTCCGAGGCGGGGAGCGTCGACATCGAAGTTCCTGTTCTGGGCTCCTGCGACGCACGCGGCGGGGCCGGCACGGAACACGAGCAGGCGTACGCAGGGTTGCAACGCCGCCGCCGATTCGGATCGGGCGGTCGGGGCAGACACCTTACTGTCGGCGGGGGCGCGACGGTCGCGTGAAAATCGAGAATTGGGTAAGTAAATTCGGAGTGGGTGGTTACCCCTCCACCGTCCCGTGCCCAGGATCGACCTCAAAGCCCGACCTTGACGCCCTCGGCCTTGAGCTTCTGGGCGACCAGTTCGACCTGGGTCAGGGCCTTCTCGAGTCGATCAGACGCGTCCTTCAGCGAGTTGTACAGATCCGGGTTGCGGGCCAACTGCCCCAGCGTGCCCCGCCCAGCGTTGACGCCCTCGACCACCGCCGCGAACTGCTCCGAAGCTCCTTGAACGCTCCGAAGCGTGTCGGTGAGCGTAGAGAGGCTCGCGGCCAGGCGATCGGAAGTCGAGGCGATGGCCGCGTCGGCACGGGTGGAGGTGTCCTTGATGGACTGGACCGCACCGCCCAAATCCGCGGCGGCCTTGTCCGCACGCTGCACCAGGCTCTTGGCACTGGCGCGCAGGTCCGAATCGCCCAGCCACTCGTTGGCCCCCGCCAGGGCGCGGTCGAGCCGGGCCACGGCCGAGCGCACGTTGGGGTCCTTGCCGGCCGCCACCTCCTCGGGCGTGCGAGGCTCCAGGACCGAGTTGATGCGCTGGCCTACGAGGGTGTACTCGTCGGCGAGCTTGTCGATCCTCTCGGCGGTCTTGGTCAGGCGATCGAGGGGCGCCTGCACGCCCTCGCTGAGCTTGGCCAGGAGGCTGCGCAACTCGCGGTCCTTGAGGGTTTCGCCGGGCCTGATGAGGTCGGCCAGTTGCGCGTCGGTGGCGTCGCGAGGAACGGTCAGTTCGAGGGTGGTCTCGCCGACGAAGCTGGCCTCGACGCTGGTGGCCACGCAGCGGGGGACGTGTGTGTCCTCGTGGATCAGGAGCGTCGCCTCGATCCCGCGGTTGCCCGGGAGGACGGCGATCCCGGACACCTGGCCCACGCGAACGCCGTTGAGCGTGACGGGCGACGTGTCGCGCACGCCGGCGGCGGTGGGGGCCTGGATGCGGATCTCGTACTGCCGCTTGGTCAGCCCCGCGAGCTGCCCGAACAGGATGAACAGGAAGGACACGCCGGCGATGCCCACGATGGCCGTCACCCCCGTCAGGAAATCTCGCATCGACGCCGTCTTCATCGTGGGGCCTCCGTGGAGCCGTTCGTGCCGTTGCGTTGGCGGACCTCGTCGTCGTGATCGTACTGCGCATGGAGGAAGTGCTGCACGCGCGGGTCGGGGCAGCGCTCCAGGTCGGCGAAGGAGCCCGCGGCGGCGATCCTGCCTCCCAGCAGCATCACGCAGTAATCGGCGACCTTGCGGGCGCTGGTCAGGTCGTGGGTGACCACCAGATTGGTCACGCCCAGGTCACGCTTGAGCCGCAGGATCAGCTCGTTGATCCCATCGGCCCGGACCGGGTCCAGGCCCGTGGTGGGCTCGTCGTAGAGCACCATGCGCGGCTCGAGGACCAGGGCCCGCGCCAAGGCCACGCGGCGCTTCTGCCCGCCCGACAGCTGCGCGGGCAGCTTGGGCTGGGTCCCGGCCATGTCCACACGCTCCAGGGCCCCCGCCACGCGTTCGCCCCGCTCGCGCTCCGTAAGGCGTGTGTGTTCGAGGAGGGGAAACTCCACGTTCTCGGCGACGGTCATCGAGTCGAACAGGGCACTGCCCTGAAAGAGCAGGGCCACCTCGAGGCGGATGGGGGTGAACTGGGCCTCGCCCAGCACGTCGATGCGGCGCTGCCCGTAGTAGATCTCCCCCGCGTCGGGCTTGAGCAGCCCCACCAGGTGCTTGAGCATGACGCTCTTGCCGCACCCCGACGGGCCCATGACCACGGTCGTGCGCGCGGTGGGGATCTCCAGGTCCACGCCGTCGAGGACGACCTGGGAGCCAAAGCTCTTGCGGACCCCAACCAGGCGCGCGATGGCGTGCGGCGGAGTCCCCGCGTCGGCGTCGGAACCGTCGTGTTCCCGCTCCTGCCCCATGCCAGTTCTACGCTTGCCCCATGTCCGTCCCCAGCCCGGAGTTTAGCCCGACCCCGACGCGAACCACGCTCTTCCGCGGGGCCAAGTTCGACTACGAGCAACTCTCCTGGACGGGCCCAGATGGTCGCCCTCTCCACCGCGAGTTCGTGCGTCACCCCGGCTCGGTGGTCGTGCTCGCGGTCCTCGAATCGGCCTGCGAACCCACGCGCGTGGTCCTCGTTCGCAACCGACGCGTCGTCGTCGCCCGGCGGCTGTGGGAACTTCCCGCGGGGACCCGCGACCACGACGAGGACCCCTCCGCCTGCGCCGCACGCGAGCTCATCGAGGAAACCGGTTACCGCGCGGCAACCCTGACGCCCCTATGCCGGTTTCATACGAGTCCGGGGCTCTCGGACGAGTGGATGCACGCCTTTGTGGCCCGCGGGCTGACCCACGTGGGGCAACGGCTCGAGCCCGACGAGGACCTCACCGTGCACCCCCTCTCCATCGACGACGCGCTCGCCCTGATCGATTCGGGCGAGCTCGTCGATTGCAAGTCGATCGCGGTGCTGCTGTACGCCCGCCGGCGCGGCCTGATCTAGGCCCCAGGGCGGGTTGTCCGGCGACCAGGCCTCGCGTGGAGGTCGGGGCGCCTGGGAACTTGGGAACTCTGGCGCGGCGACCCGGGAACCGGTGGCGGGCAATGAAACGCGGGCGAAGGGACTCGAACCCCTAACCTTCTGATCCGTAGTCAGATGCTCTATCCAATTGAGCTACGCCCGCATTGGGGTGGGTTCCCACCCCGGGGCATAGCATAGACCGGGCCCCGGCGGCGGCAAGTCGGGCCGGGCCGCGCCTTGATTTGGAACGCCGAGGCGGGATCATTGTGGTCCCCCGCCGGGCGTCGGCGGAGTTGCTGGAAGGACCTATGCCCAATACCCGGTCTGCCGAGAAGCGCGTTCGCCAAACTGCCGCCCGCCGTTCCCGCAACGTCTGGCGCCTTCGCACCATGCGCAACGCGATCAAGGATTTCAACGAGCAGGTCCTCCACGGAACGCCGGAGAAGGCCTCCGAGGCCTTCGCCAAGTGCCAGCAGATCATCGATCGCACGGCCCAGAAGGGCGTGATCCACAAGAACCAGGCGGCGCGTCGCAAGAGCCGCATGAGCGCCAAGCTCAAGCAGAAGAAGCTCGCCAAGTAATCGCGGCGGCGAGGCGATCGGACGGCGCGCCCATCGGGCGCGGGCGTCGTCTTTTTTGAACTTCCCAACCCGGGACCTACTGTCGACCGCATGGGCATGAGCCGCGCTAGAGCAACACCGTCCGCGCCGCGCGCCGACGAATCCGCCTATTCGCGCCTGGCCGCCCAGCCCTTGCACGTGCTGTGCTTCCTGCTCCCGCTGATCGCGTTCTACGAGATCGGCTCGGCACTCTACCTGACCCAGGCGGGCCTGGTCCGCACCATCGGCGCCAGGTCCATCGTCAGCCGCCTGTTCGCGACGTTCGGGGTCGCGAGCCTCTACCTGCCCGGGGCCATGCTGGCGGCCGTGCTCGTGTTCTGGCACCTGCTGCTGCGTCATCCGTGGAAGGTGAGGCCCGGCGTGCTGGTGGGGATGCTGATCGAGTCGGTGCTGTGGACCATGCCCATCCTCGTGCTGGGGCTGCTGATGGAAGGCATGGCGCGCCCGGCGTGGGCGGACGACCCCGGGCCGGTGCAGGCCCTGGCACTGGGCAAGCCGGCGCGTTTCACGCTCGCCGTGGGCGCGGGGATCTACGAAGAGCTGCTCTTCCGGCTCATCATGATCACGATGATCCACTTTCTCCTCGTGGACCTCGGGAAGATGTCGCACCGATGGGGGTGCGTGCTGGCGGTGATCGTGTCGGGTGTGGCTTTCGCGCTGTACCACAACTACGCCGGGGCCAACGGGTCCCTGGACGCCCGCCTGTTCACGTTCTACGCCCTCGCGGGGGCGTATTTCGGGCTGCTCTTCCTGGTGCGCGGGTTCGGGATCGTGGTGGCCACCCACGCGATTTATGACGCGATCGTGCTGGTCGTATTCCCGCGGCACGCCTGAGGGCGCGGGCTCGACGGTCCGATACTCAGGGAATCCCCCCTCCCGGGCCCGCGGGCGGGTGGTGGCAGGTTTCGCCGGCCTCCGCTAGTATTCGGGGCGGGCCGGGCAGGGTGCTCGGGCCGCACGGGTTCGTCCGCAGGTCTGCTTCGGCCGTCGTTTCCGAGGAAGGAAGGTCCGCCGTGGGCTTGAACTTCGCGATCGATGAGCTCTATGCGACGGGTTGGACGGCGCTGGACACCAGCGGGTGCGAGTACCACGCGGACGGTCGCGCGTTCCCGACCGTGGAGCGGGTGCGGCGCGACTTCGGTGAGTTGGGATTTACCCTGACGATCCGGCACGTCCAGCTGTTCGACTGCTTCCGCGCGGAGTGGCGCGACGCGGGCGGTCAGGCGGCCGGGGGCGTGGTCGGGCAGTCCGAGGCCGAGGCCGCGGTGTACGCCCTGTCCCGCCTGCGTCGCCTGGTCAAAGCGCAGGGTGCGTTGGCGTCCTGAGAACCGAATCCACGCCCAAGCTGGAGTTGACGCCCCGGGCCGTGGGCGTATTGTTTCCGACTCGTCGGGCCGCCGGGCCCGGAGAGTGACCGGCCCCATCGTCTAGCCCGGTCTAGGACACCAGGTTCTCATCCTGGGAACAGGGGTTCGAATCCCCTTGGGGTCACTTCGCCTGTGCTCCGGGCCTTCCGCGCTCAGGCTCCAGCCGGGGCCACCGCCATGCCCGATCACGCCGGCCCCCTGCCCATCCTGCAACGCCGGCGCGAGATCGAGGAAGCGATCGTCGCGCACCAGGTGGTCGTGGTCTGTGGCGAGACGGGCTCGGGAAAGTCCACGCAACTCCCCCAGATCTGCCTGGAGCTGAGCGATGCCGCGTCCGCGAAGGGCGCCGGGGCGGGCGTGATCGCGCACACCCAGCCGCGCCGGCTGGCGGCCCGCGCCGTGGCGGCACGCATCGCCGAAGAGCGAGGGGACGCGCTGGGCGGGCTGGTGGGCTTCAAGGTCCGTTTCCAGGACCAGACCGGCCCGCGCACGCGGATCAAGGTGCTCACCGACGGGATGCTGCTGGCCGAGATGGCGGGGGACCCGTGGCTCGGGGAGTACTCCACGATCATCATCGACGAGGCCCACGAGCGGTCGATCAACATCGACTTCCTGCTGGGGTGCCTGCGCCAGATCCTGCCCCGCCGCCCGGAGCTGCGCCTGATCGTCACGTCGGCCACCATCGACCCGCGCCGGTTCAGCGATTTTTTCGGCGGGCCCGCCGCGGCGCCGATCATCGAGGTCTCCGGGCGCACCTATCCCGTCGAGATCCGCTATCGCCCGACCGACGCGGGCGAGGAGGATTTCGACAAGGTCGAGTTCGAGGCGGTCGCCGACGCCGTGGACGAGCTGTGCGGCCCCGGGCGCGAGGGCGACGTGCTGGTGTTCCTGCCGGGCGAGCGCGACATCCGCCTGGCGGGTGAGGCGATCGGGCGTCGCGGCGTGGACGTGGACGTGCTCCCGCTCTACTCGCGTCTGAGCAACCAGGAGCAGGATCGCGTCTTCCACCCTTCGCCCGGACGCCAGCGCGTGATCCTGGCGACGAACGTCGCGGAAACGTCGCTCACCGTGCCCGGGATCCGGTTCGTGGTGGACACGGGCCTGGCCCGCATGAGCCGCTACGACCCGGCGAGGAAGATCCAGCAACTGCCCATCGAGCCGATCTCCCGCGCGTCGGCCAACCAGAGGAGCGGTCGGTGCGGGCGTGTGAGCGCCGGCGTGTGCATCCGCCTGTACTCGGAGGAGTCGTGCCGGGCCCGCCCGCTGTTCACGGAGCCGGAGATCCGGCGCACGAACCTGGCGAGCGTGATCCTGCAGATGCGCACGATCGGCGGGGCGGGGCTGGGCGCCGTCGAGGACTTCGCCTTCCTGGATGCGCCCGACGCCGCCGCGATCCGGGACGGGTACGAGACCCTGTTCGAGCTTGGCGCGATCGACGCGCCGTCGCGCTGCGGCGAGCTGACGGACGTGGGGCGCCGCATGGCCCAGATCCCGCTCGATCCCCGCGTGGCGCGCATGCTGCTGGCGGCAAGGGGCGAGGGCGTGCTGGGCGAGATCGTCACGCTGGCGTCGGTGCTCGAAATCCAGGACCCACGGGAGCGTCCCTCGGGACGCCAGGACGACGCGGACCGGGCCCAGCTGGTGTTCCGCCACGACACCAGCGACTTCCTCACGCTGCTCAAGGTCTGGGACCAGTACTCGCACGCCGGCAGGTCGATGGGCGCCGGGGCCCTGGCGGGTTGGTGCCGCCAGCACTTCCTGTCGGCGGCACGCATGCGCGAGTGGGGGGAGATGATCCGCCAGATCGCGGACGTGGCGCGGGAGCTGGGGCTCGCGGGCGACGCGGGGCGATCCTCGCCCGCCGGTTCGAGGCCGCTCGAGGACCGCGTCCACCGCGCCCTGCTGACCGGGCTGATTACAAGCGTGGCCTGCCGCGAGGGCGACGGCGGATTCGACTACCGGGGCGTGCGCGGGAACGTGGTCCAGATCTTCCCGGGGTCGTCCCTGTTCAAGAAGGGGCCCCGGTGGATCATGGCCGCGGAGGTCGTGCAGACCTCGCGCCTGTACGCTCGCACGTGCGCCCGGATAGACCCGGCCTGGGTGGAGGAACTGGCCGGGCACATGTTCAAGCGTCAGCTCAGCGACCGGCACCTGGACCCGCGGACGGGCCAGCCCAGCGCCTGGGAGCGGGTGACGATGAGCGGGATCGTGGTGGTGCCGCGGCGCCGCACGGCCATCGCGAGCATCGAGCCGCGGGGTGCTCGCGAGGTGTTCATCCGCGAGGCCCTGGCCCTGATGAAGTGGGAAACCGACCTGGCGTTCATGGCCCACAACCGCGCGATGCTGGAACGAGCCCGAGGGCTGGAGGGCAAGCTGCGGCGACGCGACGTGGTGGCCGGCGCCGAGCAGATCGCGGGCTGGTTCGAGGCCCGCGTGCCTAAGGAGATTGGCGAGCCCGAGGCGTTCAAGGCCTGGCTGGCGCCGGCGCAAGGGCGCGACCCGGGCGTGCTGCGGCTCGCAGAGGCGGACGTTCTTCGCCCCGAGGCGTCCGCCGCGGCAGATCGTGTCCGGTTCCCCGATGCGATTGAACTACGCCCCGGCGCCGGCCCGTTCCCGCTGGATTACGCGTTCGCGCCAGGCAAGGACGAGGACGGCATCACCATCACCGTGCCTCTCGAATCCCTGGGCGACCTGACACCCGAGCGGGCCGGGTGGCTCGTGCCCGGGATGCTCGATGAGCTGGTCCTGGGAATGCTCAAGACCCTCCCGCGGGGGGCTCGTGCGAGTGTTGAGCAGAAGGCGCCGCTGGCGACCGTGGCCGGGGCGTGCGCGGGCGTGATCGCGTTTGGGGTGGGGTCGCTGGGCCGGGCCCTGGGCGAGGCGTTGGAAGTGCTGTACGCGATTCGGATCGACGAATCGGACTGGTCGCCCGGCGCACTGCCCACGCACCTGCGTCTGCGCGTCCGCGTGGTGGACCACGCGGGCAAGGAAGTCGCGGAGGAGCGGGATCTGGCCGCCCTGCGGGCTCGCCTGGACGGGCGGGTGCGAAGGGCCCTGGCCGCGCGCGAGCGGAGTCGATTCGAACGTCGCGGGCTGCGGACCTGGGACTTCGACGCCCTGTCGGAGCGCGTGGAGTCGGAGCGCGACGGGCAGGTCTTCACGGGCTACCCCATGCTGGTGGACGAGGGAGCGTCGGCGTGGCTGACGCTGGGCGCGTCGAGCCGGGAGGCGCAGGCCCGGACGCGCCTGGGGCTGCGCCGGTTGTTCGTTCTGGAGTGCGCCGAGGAACTCGGGCACTACGTCGACGCCCTGCCGCAATGGAGCGAGATGCGACGCCACTTCGGAGCCCTGGGCAGCGCCGAGGAGCTGCGTGATGGGGTCTGCTGCGTGATCGCCGAACGGGCGTTCATGGAGCGCCAGGCCCCGGTGCGCACGCGCGAGGAGTTCTCGGCCCGGCTCGAGGGCGGGCGCGGGCGCCTGGGCGCCATCGCGACGGAGGTGGGGGAGATGGTGGGCGGCATCCTGGAGCCGCGGTTCCGCGTGGCCCAGCGAATCTCGGGTGGAACCCCGCGCCTGTGGGCCCAGAGCGTGGGGGACATCCGCGAGCACGCGGTCTACCTGATGCCGCGGGGGTTCCTGGCGCTGGCGCCGCCGGAGCGACTGCGGAGCTACCCCAAGTACGCCCGGGTCATGCGCGAGCGGCTCATGTCGCTGCGCGAGGACGGCTCGAGCGTCGAGGGCGAGTCCCTCCGCGTCTTCCTGCCGCACTGGAAGCGGTTCACGGGATGGGTCGCGGGAGCCATGGCGAGCGAACGGGAGAGTCTGGAGGGCGAAGGGCAGGCGTCGCGGAGCGCCGGCCGGGGCGGCAAGGCGCCCCTCCCCGCCGCGCGACGCGCCGGTGCGACGATCAACCTCGACGCGGGCGAGTGGGCCATGACGCCGGGGAACCTCTCGCCGGCGGTCGATCGCTATCGCTGGGCCCTGGAAGAGCTGCGAGTGGTGGTGTTCGCGCCCGCGCTTGCGGGCGGCGCCTGCCCGGGTGAGCCGGAGGTGGAGAAGCTCTGGGCGAGCGTGGCGGTGGAATCGGAGGCCGAGGGCGGAGGAGGAGACACGCGCCCGCGCGGGAGGCGATAGCGTCCCGCTCACCCGCCGTTCTTGGGTTGCTCGACCGAGGCCCGGCGGGCCAACCACTCGTCCGCGGCCTTGACGATCTCCTCATGGAGGCGCAGGACCGAGGCATCGGCCTCGTTGGAGACGTCGTTGGCGAGGATGCTGAAGGCCACCCGGTGCCCCGTGCTGGGGTGGGTGAGGTAGCCCGAGAGGGTTCGCACGTGGTTGATGTACCCGCTCTTGCCCGAGAGGGTGTTCTCGAGGCGCACGCCGCGGAAGCGGCGCTCCAGCGTTCCCGGCTTGCCCGGTTCGGCCAGCGACGCGACGTACACGCCGGCCCCGGGCGCCCCGGCCATGAACCGCAGCCAGGAGGCGAGCGTGCGCGGGGTCAGCCGGTTGTGGCGCGAGAGCCCCGAACCGTCCGCGATCTCCGTGACGGCGGCGGCGCCCGGGCCGAGTTTCTCCGTCAGCACCATGCGGATGACGGCCGTGCCGTTCGACCAGCTCCCCGCCTCGTGGGTGACGCTGTGACCCACGGCCTTGAGCAGGCTCTCGGCGTAGAGGTTCTCGGAGTTCGTGTTGCAGCGACGCAGCACCACGGGCAGGGGCGTGGTGACGACCGCCAGGACACGGCCGGGCGCGAGGGACTCGTCCTGGCGCACGACGCGGACGGCGGGCCGGGCCCCGGCGCCCGCGATCTTGACCCCAGCCTTCTGGAGCCGCTGGGCCAGCAAGCGCCCGAAGAACTGCGGCACGTCGTGGACCGTCACGTCGAACTGCACGTTGGTGAGCGCTCCGATCTCGCCTAGCAGCGTGAATTGGTTGTCGCCCGCGGCGCGGCTGGCCCACATCGTGCTCTGGGGCAGGGTCGAGGTCTGGGCTCGGTTGACCACCGACAGCCAGTCGGCGGCGGGCTCGACCTCGTACACCGGCGGCGCGCCGGCGCCCTGGGGATTGGGCTTGGGGAAGAACCGGAGCGTGTTGGCGTGGAAGTTCAACCCCCAGACTTCGGCGCTGTAGGCGTGCAGGAAGTTGGACTTGTTCCAGGTCGCGTGGAGATGCTCGCGATCGAACACGCGGTCGTCGATGACCAGCTCACTGGCCGATGCCACGCCCCCCGTGACCGCCGCGCCGGCCAGCCGGCCCAGCACGTCGTCAACGGTCATGGGCGGCACCGCGCTCTTGAGCACCTCGGGATCACCCAGCGCGGGGTCGCCCGAGCCGCGGACCACCAGGCGGTCGCCCGAGGCGATCAGCTCGGTGCGGAACTGGTAGTCGGGCCCCAGCGTGAGCAGGGCCGTCCCGCTGGTGAGCAGCTTCATGTTGGAGGCTGGAATGAACTGCTCGTCGGCGCGGACGTCGGCGAGGACCCGCCCGCTCGGGACGTCGATGATGCACACGCCGACCTTGGTTTCGCCGGCCTTGAGCTGCGAGATTGCGCGACGGACGTCCCCGGCCAGGTCCTGGGCGCCGGCAGGCACGGGAATCCCCGTCGCGGCGGCGACCACCATCAACCTTCCGAGGATACCGATACGCGACCGAACCGCCCAACCGCTGCTACGCATCCTTGCCCCTTGCGTTGCGTTGACTCCGCAGTCCGGAGTTGATCGGCCGACGCCGGGTCGCGTCTGCAACCTCCCATGCGGGCCGGACCAGAAGGTAGCGCGGACGCGAGGAAGAAACCGGTCGGCACCCTCCAGGTCCTGAAACGCGCGGCGGGGTGCTACCGGGCGGGCGGAAACGCCAGGGCGGCCTCGGTGGAGACCTTCAGGATCGCCAAGTCCACGACTTCCTCGATCAAGCTCCGGGTCTGGAGTTCCCACTGGCACCAGCGAACCGTCCCGACGATCGGAGCCTGCTGGATCGCATCGCGCAAGGGCTTCGATGCCCGCTTGAGGGAAACCTCGCCCAGCACGCGGTCGGGGATCGGGACCGCCAGGCGCGGCCTGGCGGGGTCGGGAACGACGAAGGCGAACGACCGTCCAACCTCTTGCGGGTGCGAATACGTCAGGGTCCAGCGCCAGGGAATGCCCTGCCAGGCGAGCTGCTCAGCCACGCCCTTGACTCTCTTGAACCGCTCGCGGGCGTGGTCAATGAACGGGAGCACACTCCTCGGGCACGCCGCGAGCAAGCTCTCGATGGTCGGCCTGCCGAATCTGTCCTCCCACAGCGAGCGCGGCTTGGCGACGGTCAGCGGCATGCAGGCCTCCTTCGCGAGACTACCGACCCCATCCCCATCGGGCTGGCTTGCCCAACGGTGGACGTGGCATGTCGTAAGATGATATGCGCCAATGTGTTACCATTCCAGCGGCGGGTTGGCCCGCGCCTCGATATCCTGTGCCGGGAGTTCGTCCATGCCCAATGCCAGCCCATCCCAACCCGCGACCGAAGCCCTGGACACCAGGGGCTGCACCGTGCTCGTGGTCGACGACAACGACCAGAACCGCGAGTTGCTCGTGGCCTATTTGGAGGACCTGGCGTGCGAGATTCGCGAGGCCTCCGACGGGTTCCAAGCCCTCGACGCCATCAAGGCCAAGCGGCCCGACATCGTGCTGATGGACGTCATGATGCCGCGGATGAGCGGGTACCAGGCCTGCAAGCACATCAAGGCCGGCGCCAACACCAGGGGCGTGCCGGTGATCATGGTGACGGCGCTCAACGAGGTCGGGGACATCGAGCGGGCGATGGACTCGGGCGCGGACGACTTTTTGACCAAGCCGGTTAATCGCGTGGAGCTGCTGGCACGCGTGCGGTCGCTGATGCGCGTCAGCGTGCTGCAGCGACGCCTCGATCAGGCGGTGTCCGAGGTGAAGCGACTCAGCGGGGACCCGGGCACCTGACTCAGGTCCGGGCCGATTCTTCCGCCGCGACGCGGTAGAGGTCGGCGACCAGCTCGCTCACGAAGTACCGCCCGCGCCGCTTGGCGTGGGCGTACCAGGGGCTCATCAGGACCGAGCGCAGCAGGAAGACCCCCTCGGCGGCGAACTCCTCGGGCGAAACGCCCAGGCGTTCGAGCACCCCCCCGACGGTCTGGACGGCGTACTGCCCGGGCGACAGGCGCGTGCGGCTGACGAAGAACTGCTGGTCGTACACGCGCTCGCCCGCGACCCGTGTGAACCGGGTGTAGATGCGTTCGTTGAGGGCGTTGAGGCTGCGCAGCGTCGACGGGCCCGCGCGACGGAATGCGTAGCACACGATGTTGGACCCCGGCGGGCACAACGGCACGGCGTGGACGCTCTGGGGCCCCGCCAGGGCCGCGTACTGCTCGAGCAGCGAGTGCAGCTCGCAGGCGTTGCGGATCGTCTCCTGCATCAGCGTCCCGTGTCCCCCGTTGGTGAGCGGGATCACGGTGTGGCTGAGCCAGACGGCCGCCGCGGCGGCGCCGGGCTTGCTCCCCTCCAGGATGTACACCCCGATGGCGTCGGTGTGGCGTTCGGTCTGGACGTCCCCGGCGGCCTCGTTGATGTAGGGCGCGTCCTGGCGGGCGATGGGCTTGACGAGGTTGCTGCGGAAGCAGATCGCGCCCGCGGGGTACGGGATGTAGCCCAGCTTGTGCGGGTCGACCGTGATCGAATCGCACTCGCTGAGGGCCTCGAGCGCGTTGCAGGTGCGCGGCTCGGGGAGCGTCAGGTCAATCGACCGGACCTGCCCGGCGATCTTGACCTGGCAGGCCGGGCCGCCCAGGCCCAGCCGCGTGGGAACCGTCAAGGTGCGAAGATAGCCGCCGTAGGCCGCGTCCACGTGGATCCAGAAGGAGCCCCGCCCCTCGCGCTCGCGTCGGGCCCTCAGGGCGACGATGCCCTCGATCGGGTCGATCGCGCCCTCCTCGGTCGTGCCGGCCACCCCGACCACGGCCAGGACGATGCGCTCTTGCCTTCGCGCCTCGTCCAGGCACGCGGACAAGGCGTCGATGCGCATCCGGAAATGCTCGTCCACCGGGACGTTGATCAGCGCGCGACGACCGAACCCCAGCGCGTCCATGGCCTTCTCAAAGCAGTAGTGGTGCGTCTGGGGCACCAGCACCACGGGCTCGGCGCCCACCTCGGCGCAGACGGCGTGCAGCCCACGCTCCACCACGTTGTTCGGCGATTCCAGGTACGCCTGGATCGCCCGGTGCGTCGTTCCCGCCCCGGGGCCGAACTCGGCGGCCGCGTCGTCGAACACCCGCGCGAACGCCTCCAGGGCGACGGTGGGGGAGAGCGAGAGGAGCGCACTCGCCTCGCCGGGCAGGGCGGCGGCGTCCAAACCCAGCCCGGCCCGCATGTCCCGGACGACCAGGGGCAGGTAGCGCACGCTGCGGGCCATCCACAGGGCCTCGATGTTGGCGATGGTGCCCCCCCCGGTGAGGTGGGCCCACGATTCGACGCCGTACCCCAGCATCCTCGCGATCAACTGGGCCGCCTCGAGCTCGAGCCGGACCGTAACGGGCGCCGATTCCTTGGAGACGTTGTTGGGGTTGTAGAGCATCGCCGCGAAGTAGCCCGCGATGGCCGGCAGGGTCTGCTCGGAGAGCATGTGGGCGGCGTAGCGGGGGCTGTGGAAGGGGAAGTCCGCCTTGAGGCGGGCCAGCAGTTCCATCAGCCGGTCATCGAAGGCGTCCTGGAAGTCCTCGTTGCCGCGCCGCAGCGATGAGTCGATGACGACGCCATCCTCGGGAAAGTAGTTGCGCCGCCAGGAGTAGTAGTCCTGAACGATGCGCCGGAGGGTGTCCGCGAACCACTCGCCGTTCTCGGCCTTGGGCCCGGCAAACCACGCGGCCACGCGTGCCCTGTCCGATGAGGAGTCCATGAGACGAGGATACGGCCATCGGGACCGATGGGGCGGGATTGACCGGCGCCCCGGCGGGAACCCACGCCGGAGAACCGGCCTCCTAAGGGCGGGCTTCCAGGAGGTGCGGCATGGCGACGACAGGACCGATCCACGCGACGACGACGACTTTCGAACAGGAAATCCTGGCGTCGGACACGCCGGTAATCGTTGATTTCTGGGCGCCCTGGTGCGGCCCGTGCCGGATGCAGAAGCCCGTGATGGAGAAGCTCGCCGGCGAACTGGCCGGACGCGCGAAGGTCGCGTTCGTGAACGTCGACGAGGAGCCCCAGCTCGCGGAGAAGTTCGGGGTGCAGAGCATCCCCGCGCTGATGATCGTCAACGCGGGGCAGATCGTGGACGCGTTCCTGGGGTACACGCCGCGAGAGAAGGTGATCGAACGCCTGGCGCGGGCCACGCAGCGAGCTTGAGCCGGGCACGTTAACCGCCTCCCGCCTTAGCCGTTTTACATAACCTACATTCTAGGACGTTGTATTTCGGCGCCTCTTCGGGTGCCGCGGCGACATCATCCCGCTCGCGGGGCTATCACACTCGCTATGAACGCGCACCCTAAGGCTCTCGTTCTCGATCGGCAGGCGCTCTCCATCGAAGATGTGGCTTTGGTAGCTCGGGGCGAGCGGGCCGTGGCACTTGGTGACGAGGCCCGGCGCGCGGTGCGAGAGGCACGCGCGGTGGTCGACTCGGCAACGCGCGACGGGCTGGCTCACTACGGAATCAACACCGGGTTCGGGTCGCTCGCCCGCGAGCGCATTGCCCCGGCGGAATTGAGGCAGCTACAGACCAACCTGATCCGGTCGCACGCCTCGGGCGTGGGAACCCCCCTGCCGCGAGACCTGGTGCGGGCGACGATGCTGCTCCTGGCGGCGTCGCTCTCGCGGGGTCTTTCGGGCGTTCGCGAGGCGGTGATCGAGGGGCTGGCCGGGATGCTGTCCGCGGGCGTGACGCCCGTGGTCCCTTCCATAGGTTCGGTGGGCGCGTCGGGGGACTTGGCGCCTCTGGCGCACATCGCGCTGGTGCTGCTGGGCGAAGGCCAGGCCGAGTTCGGCGGGCGGGGCATGCCTGGGGGCGACGCGCTGAGGGCGGGCGGGCTTTCGCCGCTGCGGCTGGAGGCCAAGGAGGGCCTGGCCCTGATCAACGGCACGCACCTGATGGCGGCATACGGGTGCCTGGCCCTGACGGACGCGATGCGGGTGTTCGACGCCGCTGTCGGGGCTGCGGCCATGTCGGTCGACGCGTGCCGGGGAACGGACGCGGCGTTCGACGATCGAATCCACGTTGCGCGCAACCAGCCCGGGCAGCGGATGGTTGGCGAGCGCCTGCGGTCGCTGCTGGCGGGGAGCCGGATCCTGCCCTCGCACCGGGAGCACGACCCGCGTGTGCAGGACCCCTACTCGCTGCGGTGCACGCCGCAGGTCCTGGGCGCGGCCTGGGACGCGCTGGGTTATGTAAAGTGTGCCGTCCAGCGTGAGCTGGGAGCGGTCACGGACAAC
>JBGAOG010000042.1:25259-25590 GCA_044221985.1 Phycisphaerales bacterium | reverse complement strand
GCGCGACGTACCAGGCGCTGGGCTCGATGGAGAGGGTGACGCGGGCCATGGGCACGTCCACAGGGGGCGTGGCCTGGGCGCGGGCGGGCGTTGGGGTCGCGAAGAGGAGGGCCGGCAGGACCAGGACACGCGATCGGTGCATATGGCGGAGAGGTTAGCGCCGACAGGGAGTGGGTGGGCGGGGCGGGGTGGGCCACCGGCACTTTGTCGTTCGCCTCTCACGCGTCGCCATGGTCTCGTCCGCCGTGCCCGCGGTGGCGGCCCTGAGACCGCTTCCAATGGCCTCGCTCGCTCGGTGGAACGCCCCCCCGTGGGGCCGGGGGGCGGGCTC
>JBGAOG010000042.1:0-25249 GCA_044221985.1 Phycisphaerales bacterium | reverse complement strand
CCTCGACGCCGCGCGCCTCGCCTCCGTCGAGCCCTACGCGCTCATCCGCACCCTCACCTGCGGGACGGATCTGCCTCCGGGGTCCTTCACAGAGCTCGATCTCACCTCCGATGGCACGCGGCTGCAGCGGGTCGAGGTCGCCCCCGGGCCTGGCGGGAGACGCGGGAGCGGGGACTTCGAACTCGTCGCCGGAAACGTCGTGGCCCTCGGCCTCGACCACGCGCAGATCGGGACGCTGGGCGAGGTCAACGCGCTCGACGGGCGCCTCGGTCCACCAGGGTCGCCCGCGTTGTCGCCCCCTGGGATCGAGGATCTCGACGGTGCAGCGGCAGGGATGGCGGGGCGACCAGTCGCTGACCACGCCCTGGCGTGAATCGCTCAGGCGCACGATGCTCCCGGGCGCGTAGGGCGGGACGACGCAGAGCAGGGCGCGGACGATCTTGGGATCGAACCGGCCCCCCGACGCGCCCCCGGAAGAGCCCGCGGGCGCGTGGGACGCCTGGAGCACGCGTTTGAGCGCGCGCGCGGTCGGCAGGGCGGGTGCGTCGGCGGGGCGGGCGTCGGGCGAATGCTCGGGGTAGCGCAGGCGGTCGAAGTACTCGGCCACGGCGACGATGCGCGCGAAAACGTGGATCTCCGCGCCGGCGACGGCGTGCGAACTGGCGTCGAGGGCGCGACGGCGCGGAAATCCCGTGCCGTCGAAGCGCTGGTGGTGGTGCAGCACGCAGGCGGCGACGGCGGGGTCGAACTCCTCTTTGACCATGTCGAAGCCGACGCGGACGTGGGCCTGCCATGCGGGGTCGTCCTCATCTCCGGCGGCGGCGAAGCGGCGCAGGGTCGCGTCGTCGAGCGCGGTGAGGCCCACGTCGTGGAGCATGGCGCCCAGGCCCAGGCTGGTCACGTCCTGGGCCACGCCCGGGCAGAGGCGGGCCCGCTCGCGGACGATGTAGGAGTCGAGCTTCAGGCCCAGGAGGATGCTCAGGAAACAGGTGGTGGCGGCGTGGCGAGCAGCGGCAGAGCCGATGGCGGCCTGCTCGCTGATGAAGAGCGCGGCCAGAGGGCTGTCACTGACGGCGGCGAGGAGGCCGGTGGTGACGGTGCGAAAGGCGACGTAGTCCAGGCGGGCGTGGCGGTCCGCGACGAGGGCGTCGAGGGCGCCGGCGATGCGGCGCGCGGCCTCGTCGCGGGCCTGCGAGACCGCCGGGGCGTGGTAGCGACGCAGGCCCTCCAGGGCCGGGTAGCGGATCCAGAGCTCGGGCACGCGCAGCTCGAGCAGGCGGGCGATGGCGGGCTCATCGAGCCTGGCCCCGGGCTTGAGCAGGAGTACGCCGGGGTGGCGCGGGTGACGCACCGTCTCGGCGATGACCATCCCCGGCTCGGCGTAGCGCAGGCGAACGCGCAGCATCGCAGGTCCCTCCGGAGGGAACATCGGAAGGCCCGGGGCGAGTCTCGCCAGCCACGGGCCGAAGGGTTGGGCGTGACCCCCGGGGTGCGCCGCGGGGGGGGCGTGGGCGCTGCGGGCAAGGGGCGTCGGGGCCGTTCTCGGACGGGGGCGGTGGGCGGAGAAGAAAGGAGTGGTGAGCGGCAACGTGCTGCCCGCTCTTGGCCGCTCCCCGCTCGCTCCTGCCCTACCTCCCGATCTCGAAATGGGCGGGGGCGTGGGGGATGAGCACCAGCACGGCGCGCCGGAAGGGATGGGCGGCGTCGCTGAGCATGGCCTGCCCGAAGGTCGGCGCGGGCACAGGAGCGGGCAGGGGGGCGAGCGGTGCGTCGGCGGTGGACGATGCAGGCCGTCCCGCTTCCCCTCCCGCCCCTTCAGCCCCGGCCCAATCCTCGGCGGGATCGGCCGGGACGATCAGGAAAGCCTGCTTGCCCCGCGCGAGCAGGGCGAGGGTGAGGCGCGGGAAGGTCTGCCCCTGGTCCAGGATCCCGGGCGCGGGCGCGCCCAGGGCGCGGCGGAGTGGATCGGACGGGGCGGCCTGGGCGTGCTGGGGCAGGACCTCGACCCGCAGGGCGGCGGGCAATCGCCCGTCGGCGGGGGCCGCGGGCCCTCCGGCGGGGGGGGCGCTCTCGGGCTCGACGGGGGTGGCCCACGCGCGGGCCAGCAGGCGCAGGCGTCCCGGGGGAAGGTCGAGCGATCCGCTGTCGAGTTGCAGGCGCACCGGCTCGGCGAAGTCGGGCCCGGCGATGAGGGGCGTCCAGTCGGGGAGGATGCCCAGCCACTGCTCGTGCAGCGGGCCCGCCGTCGCGAGGCGGGCGCGGACGAGGTCCAGCTCGGGCAAGGGGACGGGCACGACGCGCAGCCCGTTGGCCTTCCACAGTTCCCGGCCCGCGCCGGGCAGGGGGCGGGCCTCGTAGTCGCGCAGGACCTGGGGCAGGGGCTCCTTGGCGGGCTGGAGGGAATCGTCCACGACCCACCAGGTGATCTCGAGCCCGGCGGGCAGGCCGCGGTCGCCACCGCTGCCCGGGGGCGGTGGGCGGTTCCCCGAGCAGGCGGCCAGGGCGAGCAGGGCGAGGATGGCACAGGCGGCGCGGGTCATGCTCGCGAGCCTCTACGCGGGATCGCAGTCGTTGATGCGGTCGATGAGCCGGCGGAGGATCCCAAACTTGGAGCGGGTGTGGCGGAAGACGAGGCGGGGCAGGTCGGGGAGCTCGTCCTCGCCTTCGAGCTGGGCGGACTGGACGATGGTGCCCTCCTTGCAGAGGGAGGCGAAGTCGGCGCCGAGGCGTGCGACGTCCTCGTCCTTGAGGCGCCGGCGGAGGCGGATGACGAAGTCGTCCTTGACGTAGCGGCTGCTGTGGTAGTTGCGGTAGAAGCGGACGATGTGATCGGCGGCGTCCGTGGGCGTGGCGCAGATGTGGTAGATGCCGGGGTCCTCGGGGTTGACCCATCCGCGCTGGACGAGCTGCTCGCGGATGAAGCGGTCCCAGCCGCGCCAGTAGTCCCCGCCCTGGCCTTCGAGCATGACGATGGGCATGGGCGAGGCCTTGCCGGTCTGGACGAGGGTCATGGCCTCGAAGGCCTCGTCGAGGGTGCCGAAGCCTCCGGGGAAGAGGGCGACGGCCTCGGCCTGGGAGATGAACATGAGCTTGCGGGTGAAGAAGTAGCGGAAGTGGATGAGCTTCTCGTCGCCGGCGATGATCTCGTTGGCGTTGGTTTCGAAGGGGAGGCGGATGGCGACGCCGAAGGAGGCCTCGCGTCCCGGGCCGATGTGCCCGGCGCGCATGATCCCGAGGCCGGCGCCGGTGATGGACATCCAACCGGCGTCGCGCATGAGGCGGCTGAACTCGATGGCGGCCTGGAAATCGGGATGGTCCTCGGGGGTGCGAGCGGAGCCGAAGATGGTGACCTTGTGGGGCTCGCGGAACTTGGCGAAGACGCGGTAGGCGTATCGGAGCTCCTTGAGGGCGGTGGACATGAGCTTGAGCTCGCCGCGATCGCGCTCGTCGGGGATGAGCTTGAGGGCGGTCTGGAGCATCTCGCGGACAACGCGGGCCTCGAAGGAGCCGATGCGCCCGCCCATCTGCTCGACGAGGCTGTCGAGCTGGGAGACGATCTCGGGCGAGTCGGCGCGGCGCGTGAGGGGCGCGGGCGGTCCGCCGGCGGCCTCGCTCTCGGCGTCGAGCTGCGGGTCGCGCTTGGCGCCGGGGACACGGTCGTTCAAGCCCATGGGTTCTCCAACGCGACCGCGCCCCGTCGCGGGGGAGGGTCGGCGAGGGGAGGATAGTCGTGCCGCCCGCGGGGCCAGGGGGATCAGGGCCCGGCGGGGACGGGCTGGCGTCCCGCGGGGCGGCGGAGCATGGGGCTCTGGGTGTCGAGGCGATCGAGGCTGCGCTGGGCGGGGCCGGGGGGGTTGCCGAAGACCTCGCCCATGATCTGGCGCGTGCCGCGCAGGGTGCTGAGGCTGATCGTGGGGTTGGCGACGGTGCCGCGGACCTCGCCGCTGACGAGCTCGTTGCGGATCCCCTCGACGACGCGGGAGAGGATGGGGATGCGGTGGACGTTGCGGGCGCGGAAGCGCAGGTCGAGGTCGAAGTCGGGGAGGATGGCGCTGCCGGCGCCGAGGATCTCGACGCTGCGGGAGGAGACGCAGAGGCGTTCGAAGGTCATGCGGTCGCCCTCGAGGTAGTACTCGGCGCTGGCGAAGTCGAGCTGCTCGTTGATGGGGAGCTGGAGGTTGGTGATGCGCACGAGGGGGACGAGCAGGGGGATGTTGAGGACGCGCTCGCCCCCGACGACGAGGGTCCCGCGCCCGCGCCGCGTCGAGTCCTGGCCGAGGGTCCCGCCCAGGGACGCCTGGGCGTCGAGGCGTCCGCGGGACTCGTCGGGGGAGCCCTCGGGCTCCGGGGGCGGGGGAGGCGGGGCGGCGTCGTCCAGAACGGCCGGGGCGGCCTGGCGCCGGGCCTTGAGGTCCTTGACCAGCGAGGCGAAACGAACGTCGGCCAGGCGCACGTCGGCCTCGTACTCGCGGGTCGCGTCGGGGCGGGGCGTGACGCTGGCGGTTCCGGCGACGCGCCCGCCGTGGCACTCGGCGCTGAAGAGGGGGACGCGCAGGGCTCCGTCCTCCTCGCCCAGCAGGCGCAGGCGCGCCCGCGTGACGTTCACGCCCTCGACCTTGGCGTGCTGGGCCAGGGCGCGCACGTCGAGCGTGCCGCGCCCGCGATCGTCCTGCTGGTACAGCAGCGACGCGGAGACCTGGGCGTCCACCACGTCCACGCCCGCCGAGGCGCTGGTCTTGTCGGACTCGAGCGTGCCCTCGAAGCGCACGCCCCGAAGCTCGCCCTGCTCGGGGAGCACCAGCGAGAGCGTCCCGTCGTGGAGCGTGACGTCGCCGTCGGCCTTGAGGGCGACCTGGCGCACGGCGTCGCCCACCCCCGCGGGCAGCAGGGCCAGGAGCTGGGGATCGATCCCCTGGCTGGCGCCCTGGAGCTTGGCGACAAGGCTGGTCTCGCCGGCGTCGGAGCGGGTCCAGGTGCCGTCCGCGCCGGCGCGCCAGCGGGGCGTGGCGACGTGCAGGTCCCGGAGGGAGCCCCCGTCGGGCGTGAGCTCCACGCTCCCGCCCACGCCCGTGCAGGCCAGGGGTCCGTCGGGCAGGCGGATCTCCAGGGACTTGGGCGAGATCGACCCCGAGACGGCCCAGCCCCGCTCGAGCTGTTCGGGGGCGCGGAGGTCGAGGTCGGCGTCGAAGCCGCCCTTGGGAGCGAAGCGGTCGTACCAGGCCAGGGATCGCGGTCCCAGGGCCCCCGCCAGGACGCGCCGCACGAGGGGCGATTCCATGCGTGCGTCGCGCGCGATCACGCCCAGGCGGTCCCCGGGCCTGGCCGGGGCCAGGTCGAGCCCCAGGCGTCCGTCGAGGTTGAAGGTCCCGCAGTCCTGCCCGTCGACGCGGAGGCTCCCGGCGAACTGCTCGAAGGTGGCGTGGCGCACGTCGCCCTCGCGGACGCGCACGACGCCCTGGGCATCGGGCACCCCGACGCGCAGCTCGCCGAGCCTGAACTCGCCGCTGATCTGGCGGGCCACGACGTCGATCTGCTGCCGGGCGGGCCCATCCGTGGGGGTCGTGCCGGTGATGCGAACCTGGGCGTTGAGCGTGCCCGCGGGCGCGTACTCGTCGCGCAGGGCGGCGATGCGGGCGGCGCCGGGCCCGGACACGGCGCGGACGAAGTCCTCGACGTGGGCGGAGGCATCGATGTTGCGGGCCCGGGCGTCGGCGTCGTAGGCGCCGGCGGCGCCCTCGGGGAACGTGACCTCGGCGGCGAGCGTGACGGGCGTGCGCGGCGCGTCGCTGGGGGCGGGCATCCCCAGCAGCCCGGCGAGGTGGAGCGAGACGCTGTCCTGCGTGACCACGACGCTGCCGCCCAGGCGCGTGGCCTCGAGTCGCGGCGAGCCCTCGGGCGAGAGGGGGCGCGCGGCGAGGTCGTCGAGGCCCAGGGTGATGGCATAGAGCGTGTCGCCGGCGGGGCTCATGCCGATCCTGGCCTGGGCCCGCGGGATCACGCCCGCGACGTGGAGTTGCTGGAGCAGCTCGCGGGGCGAGAGCCCGCCCTCGGAGAGGCGCTGGGGCACGGCGTGGATGAGCAGGTCGTCGACGGGAAGGTCCCGGCCGCTGAGCTGGACCTCGGGGACGAACGGGACGCCGGGATCATCGACCTTGGCGAGGTCGACGCTGGCGCTGACGGTGGCGCTGCCGCCACGGAGGCCGGAGTAGACCCCGCCGGTGACGGTGGCCAGCTCGTCCTGCTTGATGATGTTGGCGCCGTGGGCGATGAGGGGGAGGGGAAAGCGCTCGGGGAGGACGCCGACCTCGGGGAGGCGGATGGTGATGGTGTCGGTCCATTCGCCGGCGGGCCCGGGCTCGCGCTGGACTTCGACGAGGACACCGACCTTGCCGCCGAGGGCAAAGACGGGGCGTTCGAGGAGGGCTCGCAGCGAGGCCTGCTCCGGGGTCGGGGCGCCGGTGCGTTCCAGGGCGGCGAGCCGGGACCGGGCCTGGGCGTGCTGCTGGGGTGTCACGACGAGCCCGGCGTCGAGGAGTTCCTGGTAGCGTTGCCTGTTGAAGAGGGCGTCGAGGATCCGCCGGCGCGGGCCCAGGGCCTGCTCGAGCTGATCGTCGATGGGCAGGCCGGTGATCTCGACCTGGATGTCGGCGCCGGCCTCGTCGGTGAGGGGGCTGATGCGGCCGTAGCTCGAGACGCGGGCGCCGGACGCGGCGACGCCGTTGAGCTGGACGATTTCGAGCTGGCTCTCGTCGAAGCGCCAATGCCCGGACATGTGCTCAAAGAGGTAGGGGAAGCGCTCGAAGGAAGCGGTGCCGTCGCGCATCACGATGTCGCCGCTGACGGAGAGGTCGGAGGGCTTGCCGTCGACGGGGGCGGGTCGGCGGACGATGACGATGGCGTCGAGGGTGCCGGTGGGGTAGGAGAACTGGGCGAAGCGGCGCTGGGCCACGCCGGGGGCGAAGCGGAGGACCTGGGGGCGGCTGCGCATCTCGAAGCCGGAGCAGCGGAGCTCGAGGGTGAAGGGGGCATCGGCGGAGGCGCCGCCGTAGGAGAGCTTGACGTGGTAGGGCAGCTCGTCGATCTTGCCCGAGAAGTCGCCGATGAGCTCGCCCCCGATGATCTCGAGGGTGCCGCGGACCTGTTCGAGGCGGAGCTGTCGCCCGACCTGCTCGGGGGGGAGGGGGAGCTTGTGGCCCTGCTGGTCCTCCTCGGGCTGGGTCTCGACGGGGAGGTTGAGGGCGACGTCGTCGAGTCGCATCCGGGCGCGGACGTCGCCGTCGGGGGTGTAGGTGAAGGTGGTGGCGCCGACGCGGCCCTTGAGGTCGAGTTGGCGGAAGCTCTCGCGCAGGGGCGTGGGGACCCAGTCGACGTTCCATTCCGAGAGGGCCAGGCCGGCGAGGCTGAGGCTGAGCCCGTCCTTGGCGATGCGGCCCTGGATGTCGAGGGGGCTGACTCCTGCGGCGTCGGGGATCTGGCGCAGGACGACGAGCCACTCGTCGGGCTTGGAGGCGTCGCGGGTGATGGAGCCGTCCACGTCGAGGCGTCGCAAGGGGCGGTAGCCGATGCCCTGGTGCTCGCCGAGCTCGAGGATGCCCCGCTTGATGTTGACGTGGGGAGGGTTGCGCAGGTCGGCGGGGGCCCTGGCGGCGGGGAGCGTGAGCTTGCCGACGTTGATCGACCCGTCGTCGACGTCCTGGCTGAAGCGCAGGAGGGGATCGTCCATCTCCACGCTGACCAGGCGGGGGTTGTCCGACAGCAGCGTGCCCCAGAGGGGCACGACGTCCAGGCGGCGGATGCGGCAGACCACGGCCCCCTCGCCCGTGCCGTGGGGGGCGGTCAGCTCCACCCGGTGCAGGAGGACGTGCCCATCGAGCCCGACCTCCACGCTTGCGGCCGAGACGACCCCGCCCAGCTTGCCCGAGGCGATCGCGGTGACGAGTCGGCGGGTGAGGAACGAGCGCGTCGCCAGCAGGAAGAGGACCGGCAGCAGCACGACGACCACGCCCAGCGTGATCCAGGGCCAGCGTCGGCGGCGGCGGCGAGAGGGCGCGGGGTGTCGGGTCGCGGCGTCCATGCGAGTGGGAGGGGATGGTACGAGAAGATCCGAGCCCGCGCCGGGTGGGCGTCGGGTATCCTGTCGCCATGGCCAAGGTCCGACGCGTCTTTGTCTGCCGCTCGTGCGGGGCGGTGCAGTCCCGCTGGGTGGGCAAGTGCCCCGACTGCGGGACCTGGGACAGCCTGGACGAGGAGTCGCTGGACCCCAGCGCGGCCAAGGACCCTCAGAGGGCATTGGTGGCAACGTGGAACGCGCTGGGGGATGGCGAGGAGATCGGGGCCTCCCCGGTCGCGGTGCGTCTGGCGGAGGTGGGCGCGGGCGAGGGCCAGGCCACGCGCCTGGAGTGCGGGATTGGGGAGCTCGACCGCGTGCTGGGGGGAGGGGTCGTGCCGGGCAGCGCGGTGCTGCTGGGGGGCGAGCCGGGGATCGGCAAGAGCACGCTGCTGCTCCAGGCGGCGTTCGCGTGGGCGCGCCGGGGGACGCGCGTGCTGTACGTTTCGAGCGAGGAATCGGCGCAGCAGATCAAGCTGAGGGCGGAGAGGTTGGGGGGAGGGGAGGAGGAACCTGGGGCGGGCGAGCCCCTGCCGCGGGCCGCAACGCCCGCGTCCCGGGCCGGAGGGCCGCCGGGCCGGGAGGGGAAGGCCCTTGGCCGGGGCGCCGACGAGCTGTTCCTTCTGGCGGACACGAACCTGGCGCGGATCGTGGAGCAGGCGCGGAAGGTGATGCCGCAGATCGTGGTGATCGACTCGGTGCAGATGCTGTACAAGAGCGACCTTCCGGCGTCGCCGGGGAGCGTGACGCAGCTGCGCCGCTGCTGCTCGGAGCTGGTGTACCTGGCCAAGGCGAGCGGGATCGCGGTGGTGCTGGTGGGGCACGTGACCAAGGAGGGGACGCTGGCGGGCCCGCGCCTGCTCGAGCACCTGGTGGACTGCGTGCTGTACTTCGAGGGCGATCGCTACCACGCGCACCGGGTCGTGCGGGCGATCAAGAACCGCTTCGGCACGACGTTGGAGATCGGGCTCTTCGAGATGACCGGGCGCGGGCTGGCGGAGCTGCCCGGGGGCGCGGGCGTGCCGGCGGCGTCGCTCTCGCCCGACGGGAGCACGCGCCCGGGCAGCGCCGTCTGCCCCGTGATGACCGGCACGCGCTGCGTCATGGTCGAGGTGCAGGCGTTGACGGCGACGGGGTTCCCGGGCAACGCCAAGCGCAAGAGCAGCGGGCTGGACGCCAATCGCCTGGCGATGCTGATCGCGGTGCTCGAGCAGCACGCGGAGATGCGGCTTTTCGACCGCGACGTGTTCGTCAGCAGCGTGGGCGGGCTGAGGATCGTCGAGCCCGCCAGCGACCTGGCGCTGCTGCTGGCCATCGCCGGGGCGCACTTCCGGCGGGCCCTGCCCAGGGCGTGCGCGGCGGTGGGCGAGGTGGGGCTGGGGGGAGAGGTTCGCCCGGTGCCGCACCTGGAGCAGCGCGTGCGCGAGGCGGGCAAGCTGGGCTACACGACGTTGATCGTCCCGGCGGGGAAGGCCCCGCCGCAGGATGTCGGCAAGGGCGTGAGGGTCGTCGCCGTGAGGACGATCGGGCAGGCGATCGAGCAGCTGGGCTAGCGGGAAGGGGCCCGTCGGGGGCGAGCGGCCCGGTTCATCGCAGGAACTCGGGCAGTTCTCGCACCTTGCCGTGGTGATCGACGCAGGCGAGGGTCGTGCCCGCGACGGCCGCGGGCTCTTCCGTGGGCATGCCGTCGCGTTCCACGACCACGACCTCGTACTGGTGCTCGATCTTGACGCGGCTGGAGCCGGTCCAGGTGGTGCGGACCTCGACGAGGTCGTCGTACATCGCGCTGCGCCGGTAGCGGACGTCGAGCTTGACGACGACGAGGAAGACCCCTTCCTTTTCGAGGGCGGCGTAGCTCGTGCCCGCGGCGCGGAGCAGCTCGGTGCGCCCGATCTCGAGCCAGGGGATGTAGGCGGCGTGATGGGCGACGTTCATGGGGTCGCACTCGCAGTAGCGGACGCGGAGGCGGACGGTGCCGCGGCGGCCCGGCGCGATGCTGGCGCTCTCCTGGCTCATGCGGACATCCTACTGTCCCTCACGACATGGCCAAGAGCGGCAGCGCGAAATCCCACGCCGGCCCGCCCGTCCTCGCCCGCAAGGCGACGCCCGACGGGGAGCTCTTCGTGCGCCGGTACTTCATCGACGACTCGATCAGCGAGATCACGAGCCTGCTGCACCGGGCCTACGCGCCGCAGGTCGCCATGGGCCTCAAGCCCCTGGCAGGGCGCCAGGACGACGGGGTCACCACCGATCGGATCGCCAACAGCGAGTGCTACCTCACGCTGCTGCGGCCTTCCCGGGCGGGGCCAACCCCCCACCGCCTCGTGGGCGTGATCCTCTTGCAGGAGATCGAGAAGGCCCAGTTCCCGTCGTTCTTCCTGCGCCCGGACGTGGCCCACTTCGCGCAGTTCGCGGTGGACCCGGACCTGCAGGGGCGGGGGATCGGGAAGTTGCTGCTGGACGTGGTGGAGGCGCGGGCCAGGGAGCTGGGGTACCGGCATCTGGCCCTCTCCATGGCCGAGCCCGACGCGGCCCTGCGGGCGTTCTACGAGCGACGGGGCTTCGTGTTCGTGGAGCATTGGCAGTGGCCGTACACGAACTACCGCAGTTGCATCCTGAGCAAGGCGCTGGCCTGACGCCGGCACCCGGGCATTCACCGTTCTCCACCGGCGCCCCCGGGGGGCGCATCGGGACGCGCACCGACGCATGCACACACCCATCCATCTCGCCTTTCTCCGGAGTGTCCCGGGCTTCCAGGATCCCTTCAGCAGCCTGACACACCTGGGGGGCGCGGGCGTCTTCGCTGCCCTGTCGTTCTTCCTGATCCGCCGAGGGCTGCGGGCCGAGCACGGAGTCCACCGCGGACGCGTCGCCTCCCTGGCCGTCTTCGCCTGCTCGGCGGTGCTGCTGCTGACGATGAGCGGGGTCTTCCACCTGCTGAGCCCGGGCGCGGGACGCGACGTGCTGCAGCGCCTGGATCACGCGGCCATCTTCCTGCTCATCGCGGGCACGTTCACGCCCATGCACACGATCCTGTTCCGCGGGCCGTGGCGCTGGGGGATGCTGGCCTTCATATGGACGATCGCGATCCTGGGCGTGACGCTCAAGAGCATCTTCTTCGCGTCCCTGCCGGCGTGGGCGGGGACGCTCCTGTACGTGGGCATGGGCTGGGTGGGCGTGCTCTCGTTCGCCACGCTGGTGCGCCGCCACCGCCCCCGGGGGTTCCGCTTCGCACGACACCTGATCTTCGGCGGCATCGCCTACACCATCGGGGCGGCGCTGGAGCTGATCGATCCCCCACCGCTCATCATGGGCGTGGTGCGATCGCACGAGGTCTTCCACATCGCCGTGCTGGCGGGGCTGGGGCTGCACTGGCGGTTCATCTGGAAGATCGCGGCGCGGGCGATGCCCCAGGGGCCGCCACGGGGTGCGAACGGTCCGATCGGACACGGACCTTGGGGGGTATCGAACGGGGAGTCAGGGATCGGGGGAAGCTCCGCGCACGCCTCACCCCTCGCCACCCGATCCAAGTCGCGAAACTGAGGCTGGTGGCGGGGCGTTAGGGGATTGACAAATCCGACGGGCTTGGTAGTTTGTGGAGGTTCAGCAGGAGCCTGGGATGCCGACGCGACGCAGATTTGTGGCCGGGGGATTCGCGGCGCTGGCGGCGGGCCTGGCCGCGAGGGGCGCCCTGGGTCGGCTCCTGGGCCCCGGGCCGGAGGACGGGGACGACCCGCCTTGCCCCGGTGGCGCCGCGGACTTTGGCGCCCCGGCGGCGCGATGGACGCACCCGATCCTGGACATCGGCGAGCACACCCCCAGCGACATGATCGACGGGCTGCCCTTCGCGCGGGACTGGCTCGGGGACTGGTTTCCCCCGGCGTCGATCCCGTTCCACCACGGCGAGACCGGCTACCCCGGCGGGAGCCCGCCTCCCGCCAGCGAGAGCCGCGACATCGTGATCATCGGCGGGGGGCTGAGCGGGCTGGCGGCGGCGTACCAGCTCCGGCGCCATCGCCCGGTGCTGCTCGAACTGCACTCGCGGTTCGGCGGCACGTGCCAGGGCGAGGAGTGGAGCGAGATCCCGTACTCGCTGGGCGGGGCGTACTTCATCACCCCCGACGAGGGCTCGTCGCTCGAGGCGCTGTACCAGGAGCTCGGGCTCGACCGCATCGTGCGCGTGAGCCCCAACTCCGAGGACCCCACCGAGCTCAACGGGAGCATCCAGCCGGACTTCTGGGACGACCCCACGCGCGACCCGCTGGAACGGATGGCCTTCGCGCAGTACCGCGCGCTCGTGCAACGCTACGTGGACCAGTATCCCGACATCCCCCTGGACCCGCTCGCGGACAACTCGTGGATCCTGGAGCTGGACCAGGTCTCACTGCGCGACCACGTGCATCGCGAGCTCGTCGTGCCCGTGCCGCCGGTGCTCCAGGCCGCGGTGCAGGGGTACTGCTATTCCTCGTTCAACGCCGGGTGGGAAGAGATCTCGGCGGCGGCGGGATGGAACTTCGTCGCGGCGGAGGAGTTCGGGCGGTGGGTGCTGCCCGGGGGCAACGCCTCGCTGGTGGCGGCGTTGTGGGCGCGGTTGCTGGAGATGGAGCGTCGCCACGGGCGCGGGCCGGGCGAGTTCCTGCGCGGGGGGTGCCGCGCGGTGGAGGTGCGCCGGCTGGGGCTCGACGACTGCCGCGTGACGTACAAGGACGCGGTCGGGGGCTTCCGCACCATCGCGTGCAAGCGCGTCGTCATCTGCGCGCCCAAGCACGTGGCCAGGCAACTGCTCCCCGACCTGGCGGCGAGCGACCCCGCCAAGCTCGGCGCGATGTACCGGATCCACACGGCGGGGTACGTGGTCGCCAACGTGCTGCTCTCGCGGCGCGTGGCGCGGCGGTACTACGACCTGTTCCTGCTGGGCGACGGGCGATTCCCCGAGGACATGGGGGCCGACGACTTCCTGAAGATCACCGACTGCGTGAACGGGCACTATGCCCTGCGCCGCGGGCGCCATGGGAGGGACGTGCTGACGCTGTATTGGCCCCTGCCCTTCACGACCAGCCGCTTCCGGCTGATCGCCGACGACTCGCGCGATGCCTTCGCGCACCTGCTGGCCCAGCAGATCGACACCATGCTGACCATCCTGGGGTTGGGGCGGCGGGACGTGCGCCAGGTGCGCCTTGCCCGCTGGGGGCACTCCATGCCCATCGCCTCGCCCCGCCTGCTCAGCGACGGCGTGGTGGACGAGTTGCGCCGCCCGTTCCAGGACCAGATCCACTTCGTGCATTGCGACAACTGGGGCCTGCCCGCGGTGGAGACGTGCCTGCTCGAGGCCGAGGCGCTCGCCCCGAAAATCGAGCGCGGGCTGTAAGACCACAACTCCAGGCAAAGTCCTTTCCGCGAGGTCGAAACGTTCGCAGCGCCCAGGGGCGGCGGACGGCCACGTCCCGCGAACCGTGCCGGCGGATCCGGGGTTCCGGGGTTCCGGAGGGGTGTACGCACTCCGTTCGTGGTTCCGCGGCGCGCGCCGCCGCCCAAGGGACTCCCGCACCGCTCGTTCCCTTCACAAATCGGAGGCGTGTGTATATAATCGACGCGCGAGGGGCGAGCGCGTAGGAAAAGTACTGGGTTCGCGCTCGCGGGAGCTGGGAATACACCGACCGCCGGCGAAAACGCCCGTGGCGACATCGACGGTGGGCGGCGTTCATCTTCGAAAGGGGGACGCCATGCGTACCCGTCGTGTCGTGATCCCGTCGGCCATCGGCGCGCTGGTGGCGGCGGCGGGCCTGGCCCAGGGCCAGGATCGCCATTGGGTTGGCGGAACGGACCTGTCGTGGAACAACCCGTTGAACTGGTCGCCCCAGGACGTGCCCAACACGTTCGCGGAGAACGCGATCCTCGACGCCAGCGGCGCCTATCAGGTGCTGCTCTCGGGCGGCATCAGCCTCGGCTCGCTGACCCTGGCCCAGAGCCTGGGACGCCTGGGGCTGACCCCCGGCGCCAGCCTCGCCCTCGGAGGAAACGTCGCCAACGCCTCCGAGATCTTCGTCAACACCAGCGGCGCGGCGTCGGACACGACGGTCCAGCTCGTGGCCAACGCGACGTTCTCGGGCTCCAACGGCGCGCTCGTGCTCAACGCCCACCCGTCCAATTGGAACACGGGGCGCGTGGTGCCCTACGCGGGCGGGGAGGTGCTGACCAACGCCGCCGGGCACGTGATCCTCGGCAATGGGCTGATCTCGGTGGGGCTGGACAACCAGGGGATCGTCGTGGCCGACCGCCCCGGCATGGCGCTGGCCATCACCGGCAACGCCAAGAGCAACAGCGGGACGATGCGGGCGGTCGACGGCGGGGTGCTGCAGCTGCTCGCCGGGATCACCAACGTCTCGGGCGGGAGCATCCGCGCCGACGGGGGGAGCGTCGAGGTGTACGCGGTGGGCGTCGCCGGGGGGCAGGTCTCGGGCATGAACGCCGGGCGCGTGCTGTGCGTGGGCAACAACACGACGTTCACGGGCGTGGACACGGCGGGCGCGGTGGACATCGTCGCGGGGCACGGGCTCAACATCGCCGCCAGCTTCACCAATACCGGCACGATCACGGTGAATCCCGACGGCGCAGCCTCGGACACCTGGATCATCGCCACGGGCAGCTTCACGGTCGGGGGGGACGGGCAGATGGTGCTCAACGCCCACCCGTCGAATTACAACACGGGCGCGATCGGCTGGTACGCGGGGCCCGAGGTGATCACCAACGGGGCATCGCACACGATCCGCGGGGCGGGGCGGATCGCGCCGACGATCGTCAACGAGGGCACGATCCTGGCCGACCAGAACGGGCGGTCGCTGTACCTGACCAACAACACCAAGACGAACAACAACGTGATCCGCGCGCTCAATGGCGGGAACCTCGAGGTCATGTCCAGCGTCACGCAGGGCGCCTCGGGTCGCCTGGTCGCCGACGACGGGGCGAGGGTGAACCTGTACGACATGACGCTGACGGCGGGTCGCGTGCAGGCCTTCAACGGCGGGCTGGCCCAGGCCCTGGGCAACGCCACGCTGGTCAACGTGGCGGTCGAGGGGCCGATGACCCAGGCGCCCGGGCACACGCTCTACACCGCGGGGACGCTCTCGATCGCCGACACGCTGACGATGAACCCCGAGGGTGTGGCCGGCGACACGTGGCTGAGCGCGGTCGGCGACCTCACGCTGGCGGGCGGGGGGACCGTGGTCCTCAACGCGCACCCGTCCAACTACAACACGGCGTGCATCACGCGCTATACCGGCGCCGAGACCGTGACCAACAGCGCGGGCAACACCATCCGCGGCGCCGGTCGCATCTACGCGGCCCTGGTGAACAACGGGGTCGTGCACGCGGACCAGGGGAGGTTGCTCTACTGCGACGGCGGGACCAAGACGAACACCAACCTCTTCACCGCGACCAACGGCTCGACGCTGCAATTCGCCTCGCCCGTGACGCAGGCGGGCGGAGGGCTCATCGTCGCCGACGGCGCCACGGTGAGCTTCGGCGCCATGACGCTGACCTCCGGGGTCGCGCGGGCCGTCAACTCCGGGTTGCTCATGACGGTGGGCAGCCCGACGTTCGTGAACGTGTCCGTGGAGGGCCCGATGCACGTCCTGCCCGCGCAATCGTGGTACGTCGCCGGGGGGCTCCACAACGCCGGCACGATCACGCTGAACCCCGCGGGCGCCGCGTCGGACACCTGGCTCGTGCCGCTCTCCAACATCTCGCTGGCGGGCGCGGGCGAGATCGTGCTCAATGCCCACCCGTCCAACCTCAACACGGCCGGCATCTTGTACTACGCCGGCAACGAGGTGATCACCAACACCAGCACGCACTCGATCCGCGGGACGGGGCGCATCCTGGCCCAGATGGTCAACGACGGCGTGATCGCCGCCGATCAGCCGGGCAAGTCCCTGCTCATCAACGCGCGCCCGGTCGCCAACGCCGGCATCATCCGCGCCGTCGACGGCGCCCTGCTCGACCTGGCCACGACCATCACGGGCCCGGGCGACATCATCGGCGCGGACAGCGCGGTTCGGTTCTTCGGCGGCACGATCTCCGGGCAGCACATCGCCTCGACGGGCACGGGGCTGGTGGGCGTCCATGCCCACACCATGTTCGGCGACGTGACGATCGAGGGGCGCGTCGACGTACAACCCGGCGTGTCCATGCAGATCGGGGGGTCGGGGATCACCAACAACGCGGCCATCCGCGTCAACCCCGCTGGCGCCGCCACCGACACCAACATGGCCATCTTCGCCAGCGTGCGCCTGGGCGGCTCGGGGCAGCTCCTGCTCAACGCCCATCCGTCCAACTTCAACACCGGGTGCGTTGCCTGGTACGCGGGCAACGAGGTCCTGACCAACGGCGCCACGCACACCATCGCCGGGTCGGGGATGATCTACCCCACGCTCGTCAACGAGGGCATCCTCTCGCCGGGCACGGGCGACGGGCCCGGGGCGCTCCTGGGCTCGACGCCGGGCTGGACGCTGACCGGCACCAGCGTCGTGGGCATCGATCTCTTCGGGGCCACGAGTTTCGATCGGCTCTTCACCACGGGCCCGATCGCGATCGCCGGCGACCTCCACCTGGGCCGCGGGCTGGGCTACGTCGGTCGCCAGGGCGACTCGTACGTGATCATCCAGGGCGCGTCCATCACCGGGCGGTTCGCCCACATCCCGCCCCGGGTCCGCGTGACCTACACGCCCACGCAGGTGATCCTCCTCGACGCGTGCCAGGCCGACCTGGACGACGGCACGATGACCGGCATGCCCGACGCCGGCGTGGACATCAGCGACCTCCTGTACTTCATCGCCCAGTACGAGCAGGGCACGCTGGGGGCGGACCTCGACGACGGCTCGATGACGGGCACGCCCGACCAGGGCGTGACGATCGATGACCTGCTGTACTTCCTGGCCCGCTACGAGGCGGGATGCTGACTCCATCCCCGCGCCCGGGGAGACTCGGGCGCGGGCGGTTTCGGCCGGCGCGGTCCGGGTGGCGCGCCGGGTCGCGCGGCATCGGCGGGATCTTCAAGAAACCCCGGCGGCCGCGCGGGAGTGGGTTGCGGGAGCCGCGCACCCGCCGAGATCGTGCCCAGCGTGGACCGAATCGGCGGGCGGCGGCGCCGGGCCAAGCACAGGGAGAATGCCATGCAGCGGGCCACCATCATCGTCGCGGCCGCTGGGCTTTCGTTCGGCTCCAGCGCCCTGGCAGCGGAGATCATCGTTCCCACGCAGATGCCCCTGAGCGTGGCGCTGGCGACGGCGGCCAGCGGGGACACGATCACGCTCCTGCCCTCGGGATCGCCCTACCAGCAGTTTCCGGGGTTCCAGTTCGCGGGCAAGCGACTGAACATCCGCGGCTCCACGGGCAGTCCGGCGGACGTCGTGCTCGACGGGGCCGCCCTCGACATCGTCCTGCGCATCGACGGGGCGGGCGCGGCCAACTCCGTCCTCGAGCACATCACCATCCGTAACGGCAGGGGCGCGACCACCGCCAACGCCAACGGCGCCGGGCTCGTGCTCACCAACGGGGCGGCCCTGAGGATCCGCAACTGCGTGATCCGCGACAACGTGAATCCCAGCGCCGACGCCAACGGCGCCGGCATCTACGCGTCGGGCTCCCCCCTCACCGTCGAAGACTCCCTGATCGAGAACAACACGATGACTTCCAACATCGCCGACGGCGGGGGCGTCTTCGTCACCGGGAGCTACAACACGTTCCTGCGCACCACCTTCCGCGCCAACGGAGTCGCCAGCGCCGTGGTCCCCGCGAGCGGATCGATCGGCGGCGCGTGCTATGCCGAGATCGGGACCAACGTGTTCGTCCGCTGTCGCTTCGAGGGCAATCGCTCCTGGGACGGCGCGGGGCTGACCATGGGCAACGGCGGGATCGCCCAGGTGGACGCCTGCGAGTTCGTGGGCAACATCGGGCGGTACGGCGCCGGGTTCTACATCACCAGCAACGGCGGGGGCGCGACGATCCGCAACTCGGTCTTCCGCGGCAACACCACCGGCGCCGACTACGCCGCCGCCTGCCTGCTGCGACCCATCGCCATGCTCAACTGCACGTTCGCCGGAAACACCGCCTCGGGCAACTACGTGCTGGGCGGTTCCAACAGCAACAACCTGGACAACTGCATCGTGTACGGGAACACGGTGGGCACCGCGGGGCTGATCCCCGCCAACCACGCGATCGCCCGATCCAACATCCTCCAGGCCGCCATCACCGGCGGCTCGGGCTCGCGGAACAACATCGTGGCGGATCCCAAGCTGGTGTCGGGCACGGATCTGCACGTCGCCTCCGGTTCACCGGCGATCGACGCGGGGGACGGGACGCTCTACAGCGGGCCGTTCGTGGATCTCGGCGGGGCCGTCCGGGTCGTGGACGACCCGACCAGGGCCGACACGGGCGTGAGCATCCTGGGCCCCGTGATCGACATCGGCGCCTTCGAGTTCGCCCCCGCCGCGTGCCCCGCCGATGTGGACAACGGCACGATGGGCGGCGTGCCCGACGGGGCCGTGACCATCGACGACCTGCTGTACTTCCTGCTCCGCTACGAGGGCGGCTGCTGAGTCGAGCGTGTTGGACAAGGCCATTCGCACAGGTCAAGAGAAGGAGGAATCCCATGGTCGTGATACCGAGGATGTTCCGGCGCCTGAAGGGGCGTGGCGCGCCACGCCTCGCGATCGCGGTGCTGCCGGCGCTGCTGGCTTCAACGGCCGGGGCGCAGATCACCAAGCTCAACGCCGGGGATCCCCACCCCAGCTGGGGGTCGCCGCGGATCAATAACGTGGGACACGTGGCGCTGGTCAGGGGGATCACCAGCAGCTACTCGGGGGGCGCCTGGCTGTGGACCGGGTCGTGGGGCGCGCTGGCGCCGTACGCCGGCTCGGCGGTCGAGCGCTGGTCCTCACGGAACATGCCTCCGATGGCGCTCAACGACCTGGACCGCATCGGGACGTGCGACGGGAACACCAAGACGCACCTCTTCGGGCTCGGGGGAGAAATCTCGCTGGGGACCGAGCCCACCCGCCTGGACTACGTCATCGACCTCAACAACGCCAACCAGATCGCCGCGTACTCCTGGAACAGCAACTCCCATCGCATCTACGCCGCCGACGATCCGTATGCCGCGTACACGGCCGCGGTGCAGGCCAGCGGGATCGACACCAGGTGCGTGGTCATCAACGACTCGGGACAGATCGCCTACCGCCTGCTCGGGACCATGACCCTGTATCGCTACACGCCCGGGTCGGGGTCCGCGAGCGTCGGGGCATCGAACCACACGTCGTTTGACATGGACGACGCCGGGCGGATCATCCACCTGCGCGACTCCAACAAGGTCATGCTCGATGACATGATCCTGCGCAGCTCCGGCGACGTGGAACTGGGCGGGGAGCACGGGGCGGTGGCCGTCTCGGACAACGGGCGTTACGTGGCCTGGACGGAGAATGCCGGGCCGCAGTGGTCCGGCTGGAACCTCTGGACGCTCCTCGACGGGATCCCCACCAACCTGACCTTGGGCGCGTACGGCACCGTGTACAACCCGGACGTGAACAACGAGGGGAAGATCGTCTTCGCCGGCGCGAACCCGGATCAGTTGTGGTCGAGCCCCTACGGCTCGGACGTATTTCTCTACACGCCCTCCGGATCGAAGCCCGCGGTGTACAACGGGCACTTCAACGGCAACACCCTGTTCGGCTGGGTCCCCAGCGTGCAGGGAGCGGCCTCGGTGACGCTCGTGCCCCTGGCCGCCGGCGACTTCGGCGTGCAACTGACGGCGGGCTCGCCCGCGGCGATCGAGCAGCAGCTCGATCTGGTCGCGGGGACGACGCGGCTGGGACTGGATATCGACTTCCAGTCCGCGGCGGGGGCGCTCACGCTCAGCGTCGACGGCGTGACCCTGGCCACGCTCACCCCCGCCGACGACACCCAGGCGGGGTTCACCCGCGTCGAGCGCGACGCCACCCTGGGCGACATGAGCCTCCTGCGCCTGAGCTTCGACGGCCCCGCCGGCGCCGCGATCCGGATCGACAACATCACTCTCGTCAGGCCCGCCTGCCCTTCCGACCTGGACGACGGCACGGGGAACGGGACGCCCGATGGCGGCGTGGACATCAACGACCTGCTCTACTTCCTCGCCCACTACGAGGCGGGCACGCCCCAGGCCGATCTCGACGACGGGAGCGCCACGGGCACGCCCGACGGTGGCGTGGACATCAGCGACCTGCTGTACTTCCTGCTCCGCTACGAGGCGGGATGCTGAGGGCCTTGCCCGCCCCACTGCCGGCAATCCCGGGGCCGGGTCTTGGAATCGTGTTCGCGAACTGTTCACTTGCGGGAACTCGCCCGGCGCGGCACAATGAGGGCGCCGGGTGAGGGGCCTTTGGACGGGAGACCACCCATGACGAACCGCATCGTTGGCATCACCGCGTTGGCCTGCTTCGCGTCGCTCGCCGGCGCACAGACGTTCCACCTCGAACTCCGGTCGAGCTCGACCTACCGCCACGAGCCCTGCCAGGGGCCGTGCGCCTGCGCCCATCCGGGCTGGAACTCTGGCCTGACGGGCACGATGGACGTGCGCCTGGTCGCCATCGGGGACGTGTTCGATTTCTACGCCGTGGAGAACGTGCGGTTGCTCGGGTATGACGGGGCCATCCCCGTGGCGCTCACCGGGGGCGGGACCTACCAGCAGAGCGGGATCACGCACCAGCAGGCAATGTCGCTGGCACTCTCGGCCAACGGCACCATCAACTACCAGCTCAACCTGCCCATCTCGACCATCGCCCACCCGCTGCCATACCTGAACATCGCGGGCGTCAGCGAGATCGCGGGCTGCAACCGGCTCACGCTCTCCATGACCGCCGTTCCCCAGTGCCCGGGCGACCTGGACGACGGCTCGGCCCAGGGCGCCCCCGACGGCGCGGTGACGATCGACGACCTGCTCTACTTCCTGACGCAGTACCACGATGGCGGCGCCCGCGCCGACGTTGACGACGGGAACGCCAGCGGCCTGCCCGACGGGGCCGTGACCATCGACGACCTGCTGTTCCTGCTCGGGCGGTACGAGGCGGGATGCTGAGGAAGTGGCGTGAAGCGAGGGGCGAAGGCGCTCGTCGGCCGCTGATTCAGGGATCGCTGGCCTGACGTTCATGGGCCGCTCGTCGGCCAGGAGCGCCCGGGGGCGCGCCCGCCGGCGTCGGGACGTGGACGGCCACGTGCCTAGCGTGCGCCATGGTCTACGACCGCCCCAGGGACGTCCCTCCGCCTCCGGAGCCCGGCGAGCGCGGGCGTTCGCTCCGCGTGCACGTCCATCCCTCGCGCGTGGAGCCCGCGGCCCTGTCGGGCGCGGTCGTCATCGTCATCGACGCCCTGCGGGCGAGCGTGACGATCACGGCGGCACTGGCCCACGGCGCGGCCCGCGTCGTCCCCGTGCTGAGCGTCGAGGACGCGCGGGGCCTCAGGGCCCGCGGCGCCGGCGAGGGATCCTCGCCCATCCTGGGCGGCGAGCGCGGCGGCGTGCTCATCGAGGGATTCGACCTTGACAACTCGCCCCTCCACTACACGCGCGAGCGCGTCGCCGGGCGGACGCTGGTGTTCACGACGACCAACGGCACGGCCGCTCTCTTGCATGCACGCCAGGCCGCCCGCGTGCTGGTGGGGTCCTTCGCGAACCTCTCGGCGGTGTGCGATGCGGTGGCGGATGAAGCGCGCCCGGTGCACATCCTGTGCGCGGGAACGCGCGACGAGATCACCATGGACGATTGCCTGCCAGCCGGGGCGATGACCGAGAACCTCGTGGCGCGGGGACGCGAGCTGCTCTCCGACGATTCGGCACGCTTGTGCCGCCTGGCGTGGCTCGGCGCCCGGGCCATGCCCGGCGGCATCGCCCTGGCGATGCGGGAAAGCCGCGGCGGGCGGAACCTGGTGCGCATCGGGCTCGGGCACGAGGTGGACTTCTGTGCCGCGCCCGACACGCTGGGGGTCGTGCCGGAGTTTGACCCCGCGCGCGGGGACATCACGCTCTCGCGAAGCGCGGGCTGAGGCCCTCGGCTCGCCGGCACGCGCGGGAGGCTCGCGGGGCACCCGGTTTCAAGCGAGGGACCGGAGGAACCGGGCCATCTCCCGCGCGGCGGCGCCGCGATGGCTCAGGCGGTTCTTCTCGTCGGAGGAGAGCTCGGCGCTCGTGACCGAGAATCGGTAGGGCTCGCCCGCCACGAGGAACAGCGGGTCGTACCCGAAGCCGTTTTCCCCGCGGGGCACATCCCCGAGCATCCCGATGCGCCCCTCGAACGTCCCGCGCGACAGGCGAAGGGGGGCGAAGGCGCCCGCCCCGGCCAGCACCATCACGCACACGAACCGCGCCGAGCGATCCTCGGCCCGCACGCCCTCGAGCTCGCGGATCACGCGCTGGTTATTGGCGGCGTCGCGCTGGGGGCGGGTCAGCCCGGTCTCGCGCCCGTCCGTGGAGTAGTGGGAAGAGATGACGCCGGGGCGGCCCCCGAGGGCGTCGATCTCCAGCCCGGAATCGTCGGCCAGGCAGGTGAGCCCGGTCTGGCGGGCGTAGGACAACGCCTTGATCGTCGCGTTCTGCTCGAACGTCGACCCGGTCTCCGCCGGCTCGAGCCACGACGCCGCGTTGGGCAGGTCCTTGAGCCCGAGGAGTTCGACCCCCGCCGGCCCCACGCCCGCGAAGAGGGCCCGCATCTCCTCGATCTTGTGGGGGTTGGACGTGGCCAGGACGATGCGCATGGTGGAAGGTAGCCTCGTTTCGCTCCCCGGCGCGGGCAACAATGGCGCCCATGGACGACCGCCCGAGCATCGCACGATCAACGGCGGACCGGCTCGAGGCGATCGCCCGGGGCGGCGGCATGCCGCGCGCCATCGTTGGATTCGACGGCTTCGTCGACCACATCAAGCACATGGTCGCGTCGCGCACCAGCATGGCCCCCCGCGAGTACCACCGGATCCGGACGATCGGGGAGTTCGCGGCGCGCTGCGCGGCGGCGGCGGGCAAGAGCACCAACATCGAGCAGGTGCCGCTGGAGTCCCGGTTCGGCGGCAACGGGCCCCTGATGGCCGGGGCCCTGGCGAGCCTGGGCATGGCGACGACGTTCATCGGCGCGATCGGCGACGGCGCGGTGGAGCCGGTGTTCGAGCGCTTCGCACGCCGATGCGAGGAGGTCTTCCCGATCTGTGCCTCCTCGCACACGGATTGCCTCGAATTCGAGGACGGCAAGCTGATGTTCAACGACACCGGCGCCATGCAGCGCGTGACGTGGGACCTGGTCACGCAGCGGGTGGGCCTGGCGCGCCTGCGCGAGATCTTCGGGCGCTCCGCGCTGCTGGGGGTCGTGAACTGGTCGCTGCTGGGGGGCGTGGAGGCGATCTGGCGCGGGCTGGCGCGCGACGTGCTGCCGGGGCTGGCGGGCGGGCGCCGGATGTTCGTGGACCTCTCGGACCCCGCCAAGCGCACCGACGCGGACATCGGCGCGATGCTGGAGTTGCTGGGCGAGCTGGAGAGGACGCTGGCGCTGACGCTGGGGCTGAACCTGGCCGAAGCCCAGCGGATCGCGCGCGTGGTCGGCCTGCGCCCCTTGGGCGACTCGCCCGCCGGCGCGGAGATCGCGCACGCCGCGGGCGAATTGCGCGCGCGCCTGGGGCTGGACTGCGTCGTGATCCACCCACGCCACGGCGCGGCGGCGGGGACGGCGAGCGGAGGCGGCGCGTGGTTCGACGGCCCGCTGGCGACGCACCCCCGGCTCTCGACGGGCGCGGGGGACCATTTCAACGCCGGTTTCGCGCTCGCCCAGGTGCTCGGGCTGGGCCTGGGCGAGTGCCTCGCCTGCGCCGTGGCGACCAGCGGGGCGTACGTGCGGGATGCGGTGAGCCCGTCGCTGCCCCGCCTGTGCGAGTTCCTGCGCGACCTTCCCGCCCCGGCGGAATCGGTGTGAGCGGGGCTAGAGTCTGGCGATGATCCCTGCCACATTGACCAAGCTGGGCTTGGACAGAAACGACCGCGTGATGGTCAACCCGCCGGCGTCGGCCGAGGGCGACCCGGGGCTGGCCGTGGTCCGCAACCCCACGACGGGCAAGCCCCTCGCGGCCGTCCGCCTGGACAACGAGGCGTCGTACGAGAAGATCGCGGGGGCGTCCGTGGAGGCGTTCGCACGCTGGCGCGAGGTGCCCGCGCCCCAACGCGGGCAGCTCGTGCGGGCCATCGGCGAGGAGTTCCGCAAGCACAAGGACGCCCTGGGCGAGTTGATCAGCCTCGAGGTCGGCAAGATCCGCCAGGAGGGGCTGGGCGAGGTGCAGGAGACGATCGACATCGCCGACTTCGCCGTCGGCCTGTCGCGCCAGCTCTACGGGCTGACCATGCCCAGCGAACGCGACAAGCACCGGATGTACGAGCAGTGGCTCCCCCTGGGGCCCATCGGCATCATCTCCGCCTTCAACTTCCCCAACGCCGTGTGGGCCTGGAACGCGATGGTGGCGGCGGTGTGCGGGGACAGCATGATCTGGAAGCCCAGCCTCCTGGCGCCGCTGACGGCCATCGCGAGCAACCAGATCGCGGATCGCGTGGCGACGGCGGCGGGGCATCCCGGGGTGTTCCAGGTCGTGATCGGGGCGGACGCGATCGTGGGCGAGCGGATGATCGCCGACGGGCGCCTGCCCCTGATCAGCGCCACGGGCTCGTGCCGGATGGGCAAGCGCGTGGGCCAGGTCGTGGCCGGGCGGTTCGGACGCTGCCTGCTGGAGCTGGGCGGCAACAACGCGGTGATCGTGAACCGCGACGCGGACGTGAACCTGGCGGTGCGGGCGGTGGTGTTCGCGGCGGTGGGCACGGCCGGGCAGCGCTGCACGACGACGCGGCGCCTGATCGTGCACGCGACCATCCACGATGCGCTCGTCGCGCGGCTCGACAAGGTGCGCGTGCAGCTGCGCATCGGCCATCCGCTCGACGACGGCACGCTGGTGGGCCCCCTCATCGACCACGCCGCCTTCGACGCGATGCAGCGCGCGCTCGACCAGGCGCGTGCCGAAGGCGGCACGGTGCGTGGCGGCACCCGCGTGCTCGCGGCCGATCTGCCCGAGGCCTGGTACGCCGAGCCCGCGCTC
>JBGAOG010000041.1:0-25883 GCA_044221985.1 Phycisphaerales bacterium | reverse complement strand
TTCTTCGTTCGCAATCCGCACCTGCTCCGGGACTTCTTCGACGTCTTCGACGACTCGCGCAAGCCCCGGAACAAGCCCGCCCGGTCCAAGCCCTCGATCCTCTCGCGCGTGATGCCCGGCGCCCAGGGCGTGCCCGACGCCGAGGTGGACCGGATCTACCACAAGATCCGCGACCAGGGCATGCAGTCGCTCTCCGACGCCGAGAAATCGACGCTGGAGCGCCATCGCCAGCAGAAGCTCCGCGAGACCGGTGGATGAGCGCCCTGCGCTTCGTCGTGGAGCACGCCTCGGGCTCGTGCCCCGCCCGCGTGGGACGGGTCCACACCCTGCACGGCTCGTTCGACACCCCCGCGTTCATGCCCGTGGGCACGCGCGGGAGCGTCAAGGGCATCCTGCCCCACCTCGTCGCCCAGACCGGCGCCCAGGTCGTCCTCAACAACACCTTCCACCTGATGCTCCGCCCGGGATCGGACCTCATCCAGCGGCGCGGCGGCGTCCACCGCTTCATGAACTGGAACGGGCCCATCCTCACCGATTCGGGCGGCTACCAGGCCTACTCCCTGGCCGGGCTGAACGCGGTGGACGACGACGGCGTCACGTTCAAGTCCTTCATCGACGGGGCCGGCGTGCGCCTCACACCCGAGCGGGCCGTGCGGGTGCAGAACGAGCTGGGCAGCGACATCATCATGGCCCTCGACGACTGCCCGCCGCCGCAGGCCCCGCCCGAGGGCGACGAGGGGGGCCGCCGCGCGCGCCCATCGGGGGGCGACCCGCGGCCGCGGCGCGTGATCGCGCGCGACGCCGGGCGCGGCGGCTACGAGCACGCCCAGCGCCTGGCCGTCGCCAACGAGCGCACGATCCGGTGGCTCGAGCGATGCAAGGCCGCCCATGCACGCCCGGACGAGCAGTCGCTCTTTGGGATCGTCCAAGGGGGGACGGACCTGGATCGGCGTTCCTGGTGCGCCCAGCGGGTGGCCGCGCTGGACCTTCCGGGCTACGCGATCGGGGGCGTGGCGGTGGGCGAGCCGCCCGACGAGATCGCCCGGATCGTGCGCCACACCGCGCCCCTGCTCCCCGCGGGGCGGCCACGGTACCTGATGGGCGTGGGCTACGAGCGGGACCTGCTGGCCGCCGTTCGCGCGGGCATCGACATGTTCGACTGCGTGCTGCCCACGCGCAACGGGCGCAACGCCAATGCGTTCACTCCCCAGGGGCAGATCCGCCTGCGCAACGCCAAGTACGCGGAGGACGACTCGCCCATCCAGGTCGGGTGTGACTGCCCGTCGTGCGACCCGGCCCGCTGGGGATGGGCGACGGCGGATGGACGCCCATTCACGCGAGCGTACGTCCGCCACCTGTTTATGGCCGCGGAGATGCTCGGCCCCATCCTGGTGAGCCTGCACAATCTGCGCCACTTTCAGCGCTACATGGCGGACCTTCGAGGGACGATCCGGTCGGACGATTGGGGCGGGTTGCTGGCCCGCTGGCCGGTGGCGACACCCGGGTTTGGGGAAGATTCCGGGGCCTGACGTGCTTATCCTTCGGGCTCGATTGTGTTCGGGGTCTATTGGCGCCGGGACCCGGCGCGGACCCAAAGCGGTGTCATTTCGTCCCGAGAGGACATTCGATGAACTCATGGTTCGACCATCAGCCTTGGACCCTCGCCCAGCAGCCCACCCCCGCGGCCCAGCCCTCGCAGGTCAACGTCGTGGGATTGCCCGAGCAGGGTGGGGCGACCCCCGCCGGAGGCTCGACCCAGACGCAGCCGGCGGGCGGGGCGGGCGGCACCCAGGCGCCCCCTTCGGGCGGTTTGGGCTACCTGATGCCCCTGATGATCGCGATGCTCGTGGTCATGATCTTCACGACGATGCTGTCGGGGCGCAAGGAGAAGAAGAAGCGGGCGGAGCTCATGGCGACGCTGGGTCGTCAGGACAAGGTCCTGGTGGCCGGGGGGATCATCGGGACGGTGACGGAGGTCAGCGAGGACTCGGTGGTGCTGCGATTGGAGGAGGGTCGGATGCGCGTGGCCAAGGCCGCGGTGCAGCAGATCCTGGAGTCCTCGCGCGCCAAGGGCGACGCGTTGGCCGAGCCCAAGCCCGAGGGCAAGCCCGCGAAGGTCTGAGCGCAGCGGTCCCCCTTCTTCACGTCTTCACCTGAGGCCCGACCCGTGAACCGAAGCCTGTACCAGCGGCTGTTCCTCTCCCTCGTGGTCCTGCTCATCCTGGGCAAGGCGATGCTCCCGTTCCAGGAGAAGCTGCGTCTGGGCAAGGACCTGGCGGGCGGCGTGACGCTGCTGTACCAGGTCCAACTGGGGGCGGAGGAGAACAAGGCCCAGATCATCGAGAAGACGATCCAGGTGATCCGCGACCGCGTGGACCCGATGGGGCAGCTGGACCTGCGCATCACGCCCGTGGGCGAGGACCGCATCGAGATCACGATGCCCCTGCCCACCGCCGAGGTCAAGCAGCTCCGGCAGAAGGTGGAGGACGCGCTGCGGGACGTGGACCGGCATTACGCCAGCGTGGGCAACGTCGACGATCTGCTGGCCCTGCCCGGCGACCAGCGCGCCGAGCGTATCGCGTCGGCGGCGGGCGGAGACGCGGAGCGTCGCAAGGCGTTCGACGGGGCGGCGGCGAGGTTCGACGTGCTCAGGGCCAGGAGGGCGGAGTACTCGGCGGCGCCGGACGCCGCGGCCCGTGAGGCCCTGGCGGCGGGCGTGGCGCAGGCGGAGATCGACTACGACGCCGCCAAGCAGGCGCTGTCGGAGTCGGCGATCTCATCGCAGGCGATCCGGCGCGTGCTGGCGATGTCGACGCGGACGCGGGAGTTGCAGGACGCGAATCGCCAGCTGGTGGTCTTCCCCAGCGACCGCGACAAGGGCCTCGAGGCCCTCAAGAAGGCCCACCCCGGGGCGGTGGACGAGATCGGGGCGGTCTTGAAGCTCCACGAGGAGTATTCGACCCGTCGCAAGAGCCTGGACGATCCCCAGGACCTGGTGCGCATCCTGCGCGGCGCGGGCGTGCTGACGTTCCGCATCGCCCCGCGCCCGGGGAGCTATGCGGAGGAGGCCCGGCTGCGCCAGGAGCTTCGCGATCGCGGCCCGCGCGTGGCCCGGGCACGCGACGCCCGCTGGTTCAAGCTCAACGACATCGGCGCGTGGATGAACGAGGCCGAGGACTTCGCGCGCCTGGAGTCCAACCCCGGCCAGTACTTCGCCAACCGCGGGCACATCGCGGAGTATTACCCGGGCGATCAGAGCTACTACATGCTCTGCTGGGACACGCCCGACCTGCGTCTCACCCCCGCGGAGGGCGACTGGACGGTCGCCAGCGCCAGCCAGGGCGTGGACCAGTTGGGCAAGCCGGCGATCCACTTCGAGATGGACGCCCGCGGATCGAGCCTGCTGGGGCGCCTGACCCAGGGGAACGTCAGCAACGTCATGGCCGTGCTGTTCGACGACCAGGTGTACACGGCGCCCAACCTCCGCGAGGCGATCTCGCGGAGCGGGCAGATCACGGGCGAGTTCACGAGCCAGGAAGTGGATTACGTGGTTCGCGTGCTGTCGGCCGGGTCGCTCAAGGCCAAGCTCAGCAGCGAGCCCATCTCGATCGAGTCGGTGGGCCCGGACCTGGGCGCGGACAACCTGGCCAAGGGGCTCAACACGGGCATGATCGCGTTCGTGCTCGTGTCGGGGTTCATGATCGTGTACTACTTCTCGTGCGGGCTGATCGCCGTGCTGGCGCTGGCGTGCGCGGGCGTGCTGATCCTGGGGATGATGGCGTTGCAGCACGCGGCGTTCACGATGCCGGGCATCGCCGGCGTCGTGCTCACGTTCGGGCAGGCGGTGGACGCCAACGTCCTGATCTACGAGCGCATGCGCGAGGAGCTTCGCAACGGGCACGACATGCGGACGGCGACGCGCGTGGGCTTCCGGCGGGCCTTGCCGGCGATCATCGACGCCAACGTCTCGCACCTCATCATCTGCGCCGTGCTGTACCAGCTGGGCACGCAGGAGATCCGCGGGTTCGCGGTCACCCTCGCGGTGGGCGTGCTGGCCACGCTCTTTGCCGCCCTGGTGATCAGCCGCGTGATCTTCGGGATGCTGGTGGAGACCAACGTGTGGCACAAGGCGGCCATGCTCCCCATGGTCGTCCCCGCCCTGCAGCGCATGCTCGAGCCCAAGGTCAACTGGCTCAAGCTCCGCCCGGTGTTCCTCACCATGTCCGTGATCTACATGGGCATCTCGATCTTCTTCGTCGTCAACCGCGGCGAGGCGTTCTACGACACCGAGTTCCGCGGCGGAACGCAGGTGACGCTCGAGCTGGCCCACGCCGGCAGCCAGACGCCGGGCGTCAAGGCCACCACGCTGACGCGACAGCAGGTCCAGGACCGCCTCAAGAAGCTGGCCACGGGCGGGCAGAACGACCAGCTCGACAAGTTCGCAGAGGCGGAGGTGATCCCGGTCAACCCGGGCCCCGACGGCGTGACGTCCGACCGATTCCGGCTCAAGTCCCTGGCCACCGAGTCTCGCGTGGTTCTCGACGCCATTCACAAGGGCTTCTCCGACGTCCTCCAGACCGAGGCCGTGCTCACCTTCACGGGCAGCCCGCTCGAGAACGCCGACGCGGCTCCCGTACACCCGATCCTTTCGCCCAAGCTCTCCGAGGTGATCGGTCGGAGCACGGGCGAGGCGGACATCCGCGAGTTCAACGGCGGTGCGGCGATCCTGCTCGAGGACCTCACCCCGCGGCTCTCCTTCGCGGACCTCAATGCCCGCCTGGACCGCACCCGCCGCAGCGGGGACTTCGCCAGCACGCTGGACCGCAAGCACGACCTGCGCATCCTGGCGGGGACCCCCGACGCGGTGCAGAGCGCCGTCGTCCTTGTCGCCGACCCGGAGGTCAACGCCTTCGACGATCTGGCGGTGTTCCAGAAGGACGTGGCGGCGAAGGAGTGGCAGCTCGCACGGGCGGCGCTGGCCCAGCCGGCGGAGGTGGCCAACGTCGAGGCGTTCAGCCCGGCCGTGGCGGCGACGTTCAAGCGCAACGCGGTGGCGTCGGTGCTGGTCAGCATCGCGCTGCTGATCGTGTACATCTGGATTCGGTACGGGACGCCCCGCTGGGCCCTGGCGGCCACCTTGCCCGTGTTCCACGACGTGATCGGGATGCTCGGCGCCATCGCCATCGCGCAGTACCTGTTCGAGCATTCGGGGACGAACTCGTTCGCCCGGTCCATCGGGCTGCTGCCCTTCTCCATCAACCTGAACATGGTGGCGGCGATCCTGACCATGGCCGGGTTCTCCCTCAACGACAAGGTCATCATCCTGGACCGCATCCGCGAGAACCGGGGGAAGCTCAAGTACGCCAGCGGGCACATCGTCAACGACTCCATCAACCAGACCCTCAGCCGAACCATGATCACGTCGGGCCTCACGCTGCTCACGACGCTGATCCTGTACGTCTTCGGCGGAGAGGCCATTCGCGGGTTCGCGTTCGCCTTCACCGTGGGCGCCATCCTGGGCACGTACTCGTCCATCGCCCTGGGCGCCCCGCTGGTGTGGTCCAAGCGGTCGGACGAGATCGAGGCGGCGGCCGCCGCGGCCGAGTCGGTCCGCGCCGCGTCCTGATCGCGACGGGAGGGAGCCGGTGGGCAACAGCACGGCCAAGCTCAGCCTCGCGCTGCTCCTGCTGGTGTCGGTGTGGGTCGCGGCGTATTGGCTGTACGAGCCGCGCCGGGCGCCGGTGACGATCGACCCCGAGCCCGCGCCCGAGCAACCCGACTCGACCCACGCGCCCGACGAGGCGCCGGCTCCGCCGGTGAATCGCGCCGGCCCCGCCAGCGCGGGCGTCGTCCCGCCCGAGTTCATTCGCTACATGTTCCAGCCGGAGGACACGCTGGAGTCGATCGCGGGGAAGTTCAGCGTGAGCGTCGAGGCCATCACGCGGGCCAATCCGCTGATGAGCCCCGACCGCATGGGCCCCGGGCGCGAGATCCTGATCCCCAAGGACCCCACGAATATCCAGGGCCGCCCCTTGCCGCCCAAGGTGCACGAGCCGCGTCCGCCCGAGCCCGCGCCGGGTGCGATGCCGGCGGCGAGGCCTCCCGCGCCCGAGCCGGCCCCCGCGCCCGTGCCCAAGGCGCCCCCATCCGCTCCCGCCTTTCAGGAGTACACCGTGCAACCGGGCGACACGCTGTCGGGGATCTCCAAGCGGTTCTACGGGTCGGTGCAATACTCGGATCGGATCTATGAGGCCAACAAGGACCGGCTCAAGAGCCCCGACGACCTCGGGCTGGGGCAGAAGCTGCGGATCCCGCCCAAGCCGGACTGACGCGCGAGGAATCGATGTCCGACCAGACCTTCATCGTGACCGGTGGCGCGGGCTTCGTGGGGAGCAACCTCGTGGGAGAGTTGCTCAGGCGCTACGCGGGCTGCCACGTCGTGGCGCTCGACGACCTGCGGAGCGGCTCCTTCGCCAATATCGTCGAGGCGTGCGAGCGCAAGGGCGTGGGCGCGTTCCTCGGACGGCTGATCCCCGCGTCGATCACCGAGTTCGACCTGGAATGGCTGGTCGAGTCCTACGCACCGCGCGCGGTGTTCCATCTCGCGGCCATTACCGACACCACCGTCACGAGCGAGCTGGAGATGGTCCGGGTGAACGCCGAGTCGTTCCCGCCCCTGCTCGACGCGTGCCGGGAGCACAAGGTCCCCTTGGTGTATGCCTCGTCGGCGGCGACGTATGGCACGCCGCCCCAGGCCTCGCAGCGCAAGCCCTTCCCGCTTGCCGCCGCCGGGCAACCGGGCAACGTGTACGGGTTCAGCAAGTGGCTGCTGGAGAACCACCACCGGGTGCTCGGGGCACGAATCGCGAAGGAGACGGGGAAGGCGCCCCACGTGGTGGGCTTGCGGTACTTCAACGTGTTCGGGCCGGGCGAAGGGCGCAAGGGCAAGATGGCGTCGATGGTGTACCAGCTGGCGAGGCAGATGCTGTCCGGACAGGGCCCGCGAATCTTCGCCGACGGCACGCAATCGCGCGATCAGGTGTACGTGGACGACGTGGTGGACTGCACCATCCACGCCGCGGGGCTGGGCGGGCGGAAGGTCACCCCCGGGATCTACAACCTGGGCTCGGGCGTGGCGACGAGCTTCCTCGACATCGTCGCCGCCCTCCGCGTGGCGCTGTCGATCCCCGAGTCCCGCCTGGCGACGGAGCTGTTCGAGATGCCCGCGTCGGTCCGCGCGTTCTACCAGGACTTCACGCTGGCGGACATGAGCGAGACCAGGAACGCCCTGGGGTGGGAGCCCAGGTGGAAGCCGGGCGACGCGATCGCCGAGTACGCCCGGGAGCTTCGGCGGTCCCGGGGCCCGGGAGGGTGAGCGCTGCGGCGGGAGCGCCGTTGCCGGGATCACGAGCCATCGCGACGCGCCGGATCGATCTCTCGCAGGTACGCCCAGGTGTAGATGCCCGTATCGTGCCCGTCGCTGAAGCGGATCCGAATGGCGTAGTTCCCCACGAGCTCGGCGTCCAGAGCCGAGATCGACGCGCCGCCGGACGGGAGGATGGTCAGGGGGTTCTTCGCCATTTCTTCGCGCAGCTGCCTGGCGTCCGCGGAGGGAGACATGCGGCGCAGCAATGCGATCGAGTAGTACGACGCACTCCCGTCGTCCCACTCGATGGTGAGCCCGCGGTCCTTCTTGAGGTCCAGCCTGGATGGGACGCACATCGCACCATCACGATATGCTGAGGCGACCGCCACCGGGAGCCGCCATGACCCCCCACTTTGCCGACCTGCTCGCCGACGCCATCGCCCGCCGCGGCTCGCCCGCGTGCGTGGGGCTCGACCCCGTGCTCGAGTCCCTCCCGCCCGAGGCCCGGGCACGCCATCACGATCCTCTGCCCGCGATCGGGGAGTTCTGTCGCGGCGTGCTCGCGGCCGTGGGGGACCACGCGCCGGCCGTCAAGTTCCAGGCGGCGTGCTTCGAACGCTACGGCGGGCGGGGCGTGACGCTGCTGGAGGAACTGGGCGAGCACGCGCGGCGCCTCGGGCTCGTCGTCATCTACGACGCCAAGCGCGGCGACATCAGCACGTCCGCGGCCCACTACGCCGCCGCGGCGCTGCGCCTGCACGCTCACGCCGTCACGCTCAGCGGGTACATGGGTGCCAGCGCCGTCACGCCGTTCCTGGACGCGGGCCTCGGCGTGTTCGTTCTCGTGCGCACGAGCAATTCCGACAGCGATGCCATCCAGTCGCAGAGGCTCGCCGACGGCCGCAGCGTCGGGGAGATGATGGCCGATCACGTCGCCGCCCTCGGGCAGGAGCGGCGAGGCGTGGGCGGCCTGAGCGATGTCGGCGCGGTCGTGGGGGCGACCAAATCCGCCGACGCCGCCGCGTTGCGCCGGCGCATGCCCGACCAGGTCTTCCTCGTGCCCGGGTACGGCGCCCAGGGAGGGTCCGCGGAGGACATTCGGGCCATGCTGCGCCCGGGGCGGCCCGCGGAGCGGGCGGGCGTGCTGGTTACCGCCAGCCGTTCGGTCATCTACGCCGCGCCCACCGCCGGCGAATCCTGGCAGGGCGAGATCGAGAACGCGGCGAAGAAGCTGGCGAGCGAGTTGAAGGCGATCTGCGCGGGGAAGTGAGCGGGCGTTCAAAATTCCGGCTCGCTCGCGAACTCCACCCGCTCGCCCGTCTGCGGGTCTCGGAACGCCAGGAAGGAGGCGTGCAGGAGCAACCTCGCGGCGGCGACTCCATAGAGCGAGTCGCCCACGATCGGGCAGCCCAGCCCGCCGGTGCGGGAACCATCGGGGCGGACCATCGAATCCGGCGGCGTGGCGGCGTGCAGCCGCAGCTGATGCGTCTTGCCGGTCTGGGGCCGGAACTCGACGCGCGTCCTTCGTGCATCGCGTCCCAGAACCCTCCAGCGTGTGATGGCCGCCCCGCCGTGCACGGGGTCCACGATCTGGCGCGGGCGGTTCGCGATGTCCGCCCGCAGCGGCAGGGCGACCTCGCCCTCCTCGCCACGCACGTCGCCCTCCAGCACCGCGACGTACCGCTTCTGCACCGCCCGCCGCTCGAATTGCATCGAGAGATCCCGGTGTGCCTCCGTGTCCAGCCCCAGCACCATCAGCCCCGACGTCTCCATGTCCAGCCGATGCACGGTCAGCGGCCCGGTGGCCGTTGGGAACATCTCCCGAACGCGGTGCGCCACGCAATCCTGCCGTTCCGGGCCTTTCCCCGGAACCGACAGCATCCCGAACGGCTTGTCGACCACCACAAACCTCGCTGCGGCGAAGATAACGCGGATCGCGGGCACGCTCCCAGTATTGGCACCCAAGCCCTTCAACGAGAGGCGTGCAGGGTCGTTTGGCGTCGGGAGACCCCCCAATAATGCTCCCATGCTTACCACCCCCTTGATCGTCGCTCTCGCCGCGCTGGCCCAGCCCGCCGGCCAGACCACCCCCACGCATCCCGCCCCCGGGGCTCAGCCCGCGCACGCCCAGCCGGCGGACGCTCCCAAGGCGCCCCCGCTGGACTTCCGCGCCCTCGAAGCCCCGCTGCTGTCGCACCACATCCAGCTCACCACCCGTGAGCAGTTCCGCAAGGCCGGCGAGAGCTACTTCTCGCCCGACAACGAGTGGGTGATCTTCCAGGCCACGCCCGCCTCGGCCACCGCCGCCGACCCCTACGGGATGTACGTGGGCAGGCTCGAGAAGGACAAGTCGGGGCACGTCGCCGCCTTCACGCAGATCACGCGGGTGAGCGCCCCCGACACGGCCAACACCTGCTCCTGGTTCCACCCGTCCGATCCCGCCCGCGTCCTCTTCGGCTCGACGGTGACCAAGCCCAAGGAGGAGCCCAAGAGCGGCTTCCAGGTCGGCACGAACAAGTACGTCTGGCAGTTCCCCGGCGAGATGGAAGTCGTCGAGTGCTCGCCCTTCATCGTGGAGGGCAAGAAGCGCGTGGGCATCGACAAGGACATGGCCCCGCCCAAGCCCGTCTTCACCCTGCCCAACTATGACGCCGAGTGCTCGTGGTCCAACGAGGGCCGCTTCATCCTGTACTCCCACATCGAGGACGCCAAGGAGGGCCAGCGCCCCGACGCGAACATCTACATCTACGACACCAGGACCAGGAAGATCATCCCCATCGTCATCGCCCCCGGCTACGACGGCGGCCCCTTCTTCTCCCCGGACAACCAGAGCATCTGCTACCGCTCGGACCGCAAGGGCAACGACGTCCTGCAGCTCTTCGTCGCGGACCTCAAGTTCGCCAAGGACGCCGACGGCACGCTGGTGCCAGTGGGGCTGGAGCGCGAGTATCAGCTCACCGACAGCGAGACGGTCGTCTCCTGGTGCCCGTACTGGCACCCCAGCGGCAAGTACATGATCTACGCCACCAGCGAGGTCGCACACTCGAACTACGAGGTCTTCGCCATCGAGACGGACATGGCCAAGCTGCGGGGCGGGGCCTCACCCAGCTCGATGCGCCGCGCCCGCGTGACGTACGCCGATGGGGCCGACGTGCTGCCCGTCTTCAGCGCCGACGGCAAGTACATGATCTGGACCGCCCAGCGCGGGCCCAAGGGCGAGGGCGACGCCAAGCCCAGCAGCCAGCTCTGGATCGCCGAGTGGAACGGCGACCCCTTCGCCCAGCCCAAGAAGGACACGGGCGGGCGCTAGGCCATCCTCCTCTGCTCATCCTGGTGGGGCGGGCTCGACCAGCGCCAGTCCGCGGGCCGCATTACAGCGCCCCGCTCGACGGGGTTGCGGTGGCAGAAACGCATCTCTCGCGCGGACTCCGCCTCGTCGCGCACGTTGCGATCGCACGCGCCGCCGCATTACCGGAATCGCAGCGAGCCCGTGCCGGTGGTGGTCTTCGCCAGGATCGACGCCCCCATCCGCATCGGCCTGACGGAGGCCGCGAGCGATCCAGTCTCTTCGCGGGCATCTCGCTTCGGTCTTGACTCGACACGACGAGGAGCGACTTCATCCACATCTTGCTCTGCGGACCACGCCCTCGGTGAGCGTACGATCGCCAGAACGGAGTGTCGCGGATGGCCTCTCGCACGCGCCAATCGCGTCGTGGGCGTTGGCTGATTGCTCTGCTCGCGCTGGCGATCGGTGCACTCTATGTCCGCAGCGCGTTTCACCCCGGGTTCGCGCTGTACGCGCCGTTCGGCTACCTTGGGGTGACCGGCGGCCGGGTAGTGGTCGCATGGTGGCCGATGCCATCGGCGAATCAACCGCGCATGCCGTTCATTGTGGGGCGTTTTGGCTGGAACCCCCCGGGCATGCGCTGGTGGTTCGAGTTTGGAGGTACGCAGTTGGGGGGCCGGGCCTGCATCCCTTTGTGGGTGCCACTGATTCTGGCCTTGGCGGGCGGCGTCCTGGCGTGGCACCGGCGCGGTCGTTCTTCGACCGCCTGTCCGACGTGCGGGTACGACCTGACCAACAACACGGGCGATCGCTGCCCGGAATGCGGCACCATCGCACACGCAGTCGCTTCTCCAAGCGCCTCCCCGGGAACACCGGGACCTGCTTCTCGCAGCACCAAGGCCCCGTAGGTGCAGTCTGATCTCGTGATGCTCGTTCGTGAGCGCCTCGTCCCGAAGAACCGCCGGTCGTGCCGATGTCGCCGGTCGCGCTGCTCATGGATAGTTCTCCGTGACCCACGGAAGCTCCGCGCCATCGCGGTTATCCACGCTGCGCTCCGGCGGGCGGCCGGCTCGCTCCACACTTGCCGCGCTCCGGGTCCGGCTGTTCGCCCTCGACCGTTGCTCGATTCAGACCATCCAACTCAGGCCCCTCCCAGGCCGTGCCCAGTTTGAACTCCCGAGCATCCTCGGCGGGGAGGGCGTCTTTCCCCGCCCCGCGCGGGCCGCGTTGTCGCGCCAGAACGGCCCCGCCGGCCCGGGAATCCGCTCCCCGCCGCGAACCCAAGCCTCTCCGGCCCGATAGAATGGTGCGCTCTTTGACATCTGGGGCCGAACTGGATTCGACCGGGCAGGGAAGGCATGCCGTGGCGCGTCGAGGGGCGTGAGGTCCTCGTAAAAATCACGCAACACATTAATTGCCAACGGCAATTACGCTCTCGCGGCCTGAGTAAGGCCGTGCGTTCTCCTCGCAACGCCTGATAGCGGGGGGAATGAAGACATCAGGCTGGCGGAGATCCGTCGTCGACGGGGGTCACACCGCGAGACAACACCGTTGGCTGGAGGCCGCTCGAGTGTGCTGGTGCACGCGTGCGGCATCGAGATCAAACCACCGGACACACGCGTAGAGGCGGCACGCTGACTGACTCGGGACGGGGGTTCGATTCCCCCCGGCTCCATTGACCCAACGATGCTGGCGTCGCGAACGCCGGGCTGGGCCTGTACTCAGGGCCTGGCCGGGGCGGCGGCGCGATCATCGGCGGCGTGATCGCCCGCGCCGTGCCCGGGCACGTTGCGGTAGAGCATCCAGTACACCAGCGGGAGCACGAACAGCGTGAAGAGCGTCGAGGCGATCAGCCCGAAGATCAGCGCCCAGGCCAGCCCCGAGAAGATCGGATCGATCGTGATGGGGATGGCCGAGAGCATGGCGGCCGCAACGACCAGAAGGATGGGGCGCAGTCGCACCGCGCCCGCCTCGATGAGGGCGTCCAGGAACGGCCTTCCGCGCCGGATGGACAGGTGGATGAAGTCCACGAGGATGATCGACTGGCGGGTGACGATGCCCGAGAGCGCGATCATGCCGATCATGGCGGTCGCGGTGAAGAAGACGGGGTCGGCGTACCCCCCCACCGTTTTGCCCGTGATGATCCCGAGCAGCCAGAAACCGGGCATGATGCCCACCATCGTGAGCGGGATCGAGAGCATCACCACCACCGGGATGACGAACGATTTCGTTTGCGCCACGAGCAGCACGTAGATCATCACCAGCGCCGCCGCGAACGCCAGCCCCAGGTCCCGGAAGACGTCCAGGGTGATCTTCCATTCGCCCTCGCCCGACCAGACGACGCTCGCCCCCGGGGCAATATTCCAGGGGATTCCGCCGCCGCGGAGCAGGTGAGACCGCCCCGCCAACGGGCGCGGGCTCGTCGCGTCCAGCCACCCACCGGGCAGCACGCGCGCCCCGCCCGCGGGCCCACCCTCGGCGCGGTCCGCCATCACGTCCACGATGACGTCGGCGGGCGGGCGCCCCGCGGTCTCGGCAAACACGTAGGCCACGCGCCGCAGGTTCTTGTGGTAGATGGTCTGGTCCACGCGTCGCTCATCCCATCGACCGAGTTCGGCCAGCGGGACGAGGGTCGGCGCCGGATCGCCTCGACCACCCACCTGGATGCGCCCCAGGTCAGCGGCGCTCGATCGATCCGAGCGGGGCAGCCGCGCGAGGATGGTCAGCGGTTGGCGCTCGTTGGGGGCATGGGCCACGCCCAGTTCCGCGCCGGTGAGCGCCGCGCGAACGCTCTCCGCGATGTCGGCGACGCTGACGCCGCTGAGGGCGGCCTTCTCCTGATCGGGCACGAACGCCAGCTGCCGGTGGGCGGCCTCGACGATCGAGTCGGGCTCGACGGCACCGGGCTCGAGGGCGAGGCGCTCGCGCAGGAGCCGGGCCGCGTCGCAGACCTCCTCGTAGGGCAGGTCGTCGCGCCCGTAGACCTCCGCGGCGATGGTGTCGATCACCGGGGGCCCCGGGGGGAGCTCGACGATCTTGAGGCGCACGCCCGCGCGGGCCGCGATCGCGGTGAGCGTGTCCCGCTCGCGCAGCGCCAGCGTGTGGCTCGCGTCGCGTCGGTTCTTCTTGGCGACGAGGTTGACGCGGATCTCGGCCTGGTGGCTCGTGGTGCGCAGGTAGTAGTGCCGGACGAGCCCGTTGAAATCGATGGGAGAGTTGACGCCCACGTACGACGTGAAGTCGGTCACTTCGGGCACGCCGCCCAGGGCCGCCTCGAGTTCGCGCACGACGGCGTCCGTGCGTTCGAGCGTGGTCCCCTCGTCGGCGTTGAGCAGCAGCAGCACCTCGCCCTTGTTGTCGAAGGGGAGCATCTTGAGGGGGACCTGCCGGAAGGCCGCGAGCATGGCGGCGGCCCCGGTGAGCAGCGCGACGATCGCGAGGAAAGCCCAGCCCTTGGCCCGGGAGGTCAGCAGGGGATGGAGAAGCGGGCGAAGGAGGCGATACTGGACGCTCCCGCGCGCGGCGGCGAACTCGTCGTGCCCGTCGGCGTGCACCCCGCCCGCCCAGTTGCGCTTCTTGAGCAGGTGGTACGCCAGCCAGGGCGTGATGGTGAACGCCACGACCATCGACATTACCATCGTGACGGGCACGTTCAGGGCCATCGGACGCATGTACGGGCCCATCATGCCCGTGATGAAGAACAGCGGGAGGAAGCTCGCGATCACGGCGAACGTCGCCGCGATGAGCGGCGGGCGGATCTCGCTCACCGCCTCCAGCGTGATCGCCCGCGACGCCTTCTTGCGCAGGAAGAAGTGGCGTGCGATGTTCTCCACGTCCACGATCGGGTCGTCCACCAGCAGGCCCAGCGACAGGATCAGCGCGAACAGCGTCACGCGGTTGATCGTGTACCCGGCCACCATGTTCACCGCCAGCGTCAGCCCGAACACCACCGGCACCGCCACCGCCACGACGATCGACTCACGCCACCCCAGCCCGATCGTCAGCAGCGCCACGACGATCAGGATCGCCACCCACAGGCCTTCCACCAGCTCCGACACCTTCTCGTCCGCGTTCAGCCCGCTGTTGCGCGTCACCACCAGGTCCAGCGAGTCCGGCACGACCTCGCCCTTGAGGCGCTCCGCCTCGCGCAGGACGGCGCGGGCCACGTCCACCGCGTTGGTGCCCTTCTTCTTGGCGATGGCGATCGTCACCGCGGGGACGCTCCCGGGCCTCGCCTGCCCGCCCGCCTCGCCCACGCCGCCCAACGCCGTTCCCGCGGCCCCCTCGTGCGCCTCGAACCCACGCCCGGGCCCCCACGCGTGGCGAACGTACGTGCCCGCCTCGCCCGGGCCGTCCTCGACGCGGGCCACCTCGCGCAGGAAGACCGGACGCGAGTCGGTCACGCCCACCACGAGGTTGCCCAGGTCGGTCCCGTCGCGCACGCTCGAACCCGCGCGGACGCTGAGCCCCGCGTCCCCGCGCTCGAAGGTCCCCGCGGGGAGCGTCATGTTGGCCGCCCGAACGGCTCGCTGCACGTCCAGGATCGTGAGCCCGCGCGCGGCGAGGGCCTCGCGGTCGAGGTAGGCGTTCAGCACGCGGGGGAGCCCGCCCGTGATCGTGACCCGGGAGGTGTCCTCGACCACCGCCAGTCGCGACGCCAACTCCTCGGCGACGCGGCGCAGGGAGTGCTCATCCGCGCCCGCGCTCGCGGGCTCGCGCCCACGCAGCGTGAGCGTGACCACCGGCACGTCGTCGATCTCCACCGGCTTCATCACCCAGCCCGCCACGCCCGGCGGAACCAGGTCCTTGCTCTCCTCCATCTTCTTGAAGAGGCGGACCAGCGACCGCTCCCGATCCTGCCCCACGTAGAACCGCACCGTCACGATCGCCGCGTCCGGACGCGACATCGAGTACACGTACTCCACGCCGTCGATCTGGTACAGGATCCGCTCCAGCGGCGTCGTGACCAGGCGCTCCACCTCGCCCGCGCCGAGGCCCGGCGCGTTCACGTAGATGTCCGCCAAGGGCACCACGATCTGCGGATCTTCCTCGCGGGGCGTGACGAAGAGCGCCGCCGCCCCCACGGCCACCGAGATCACCAGCAGGATCAGCGAGAGGTTGGAGTGCAGGAACGTGTGGACGATCCCGTTGATCCACCCACGTTCGTGCTCGGGCACGACGGGTGAAGACTCGGCGCGGGTGGGCTCGCTCATGGCCTGCCGCCCCCCGCCGCAACGCCGTCCACCACGACCTTCTCGCCCGCGCCCAGCCCCGAGAGCACTTCCACGAGGTCGCCCATCGCCCGACCCAGGCGCACGGCCCGACGCTGCCTCAGGCCGTCCACCGCCACCTCCACGCAATCCACCTGCCCCACGCTCCGCACGGCGGCCCGGGGCACGAGCAGCAGTGTTTCCTCGCCCACGGGGATCGACAATCGCCCGAACATCCCGGCGTACACGCCGGGCGGGCACGGGCCCGTCACCTTCACCTGGAAGGTGCGGCTCGCGGCCTGGGCCTCGGGCACGATCTCGCTCACTGTGCCGTTGCACGGATGGTCGAGCACGTCGACGCGCACCGTCACCGTGCCCCCCACCGCCAGACGCCGCGAGAGCGACTCGCGCACGCTCGCCACCAGCTGCATCCGCGTCGGGTCCAGCAGCGTGACCACAACCTGCCCGGGGGCTGCCGTGTCCCCCGTGTTCACGCGCTTGTCCACGACCGTCCCGTCGATCGTCCCGCGGATCGTGGCGAACTCGAGCACGGTCTCCGCTTCGGTCAGGGATTGGCGGGCGCGGGCGAGGGCGGCCTCAGCGGCCTTGAGGGCGTTCACCGCCCGGTCCATTTCCACCGCCGCCACCGCCCCCTTCTCGAACGCCGTTCGCAGCCGGGATTCCTCGATCCGCGCCTGGTCCAGCCCGGCCTGGGCCTGGCCGACGGCCGATTGGGCCTGGGCCCGCCGGGCTTGGAGGTCCGAATCGTCGAGGCGCACGAGCACGTCGCCCTTGGCAACCTTCTGCCCGGCCGTCGCATTCACCTCCACCACGCGGGCCAGCAGGCGCGACGCCACTTCCACACGGTGCACCGGCTGGATGGTGCCCACGGCCGTCTCCTCGACGGGCATGACCCGTGCCAGCACCTCGACGACCGCCGCCCCGCCCACGGGTCGCCCGGACGCCCCATCGCCCGCGTGGGCGGCGATCTTGGGCTTGAACGCCCCCACCAGCCAGAGCATCAGCAGCACGACGCCGACGGCGAACACGAGCAGTACAAGAGTGCCGGTCAGCCAGCGGGGAATTCGGGTTCTCAACGAGGGTCCTCCGGTTTGGGGGCATCCCTTAGGAGACGAGCGGCTCGCCGGTGGTTCCGGGCGACGTCAGCGACGATCCGCCCCCGTGCCGTGAGCCGCCCGACGCGGCTTGTCCCGTCGGCCCGGGAGCCAACGTAGGTGACGAGATTTCTCGTCGGGGCGCACGTATTGCCCCTTCTCGCCCGCGATGGCACTTGGACCGGTCGGGAATCCCACCCACCGCGTTGGCCATCGAGGCGGCGACCAGATAGCCGCCGTCGGTGGCCAGGGCGACGGAGCCCGCGCGGGTGGCGGAGAACGTGGCCGTGCCCCCGGCAATGCCCGGGGCGAGGGTGCCCATGCGGTTGATCTTGGCCGCCGCGGGATCCTGGACGAAGTTGGAGTTGCTCTCGTTCTTGTAGTAGATGGTGCCGTTGGAGGCGATGCTGTTGGCGCTGAATCCGCCGCCCGTCGCGCTGAACGTGTAGGTCAGGGCGTCGGGCGTGGGATCGCCGATCTGGGCGCGGACGCTGTTCTGCGAGCCATCCCAGAGCCACACGCCGCCGGTCCCCGAGCTGAGCCCGATGAGCGAGCCGGTGCCGTTCGCGGGCATCACGCTGTTCTGACCCCGGAAGCAGACTTGACCCAGGATGTTGATGGTGGGCGTGCTGTTGTTGAGCTGCACGAACGACAGCCCCGCCTGCCCCGGCCCCAATGGATCATCGATGTGCCCCGTCAGCGCGATCGGAGTCACCGGCCCGATGGCCAAGGCATGACCCGCGGCGGGCACGAACGCGATAGCGCCAGGCCTACGACATCTACCGCTGCCACGTCGACTACCCGATGCTGCACTCGGTGACCAGGCTGATGGTGCCGCTCCGAGCGACATCGCCCGGCGCGGGAACGGACTAGCGGGCGCGCCGACGCCGCCTCCCGGGCGTGGCGCATCATGGGCGTTGGGGCTGCGCACGCCGCCCCAGGATGTCGCGACCGCCCCAGAGCGAATAGAGCGCGGGCAGGACGAACAGGGTGAGGAGGTTGTCGGCGATGATCCCCGCGATGACCACCGTGGCGAGCGGGCGCTGGACCTCCGCTCCGACGCCGGTGTTCATCGCCATGGGCAGGAAACCGAGCGCCGCCACGGTCGCCGTCATCAGGATCGGTCGGAGGCGGAGGAGCCGAGTCTGCTCGATGGCCTCGGTGACCGAAGCGCCGCCGGCGATGCGTTGTCGGATCGTGGAGACGAGCACCAGGCCGGTCAGCATGGAGACCCCCGACACCGCGATGAACCCGACCGCGGCGGACACGGTGAAATCCAGGCTCCTCAGCCAGAGCGCCAGAAGACCCCCGAACGCAGCGAAGGGAACGCCCGTGATCACGATCGCCGCATCCCGCCAGCTTCCGACGCTGAAGAAGAGCAGGAGCGCGATCGACACGACGACGATCGGGACGATCACGGCGAGCCGCCGGGCGGCGCGCTCGTAGTGCTCGAATTGACCGCCGTAGGTCGCGTAGTAGCCGGCGGGCATCGTGACATCCCGGGTAATGCGGTCGCGTGCCTCCGCGACGAACCCGCCCAGGTCGCGGGCACGGACGTTGGCCTGCACCACGACCCGACGCTTGCCCCAATCGCGGTTGATCACGTTGGGGCCATCCGTGATGGAAATGTGGGCGAGGCGTGCGAGCGGTATTCGCCCTCCGGCGTCGGTCGGCACGAGGATCTCGCCCACCGCGTCGGGGTCATGGCGGTATCGGTCCGGGAGCTCGACGGTCAGGTCGAAGCGGCGTTGCCCGTCTCGCACCTGGCCGACGGTGATCTCTCCCAGTGCCTCGACGATCTCCAGGACGTGGCGGGCGGGGATGCCGTAGCGAGCGATCGCATCGGGGTCGACGCGCACCTGGAGCACGGGAGCGCCGGCGAGCTGCTCGGTGGAGACGTCCTGCGCTCCGGGGATGGACTCAACGATGTCCTTCACCTGGCCGGCAACGGTCGCGAGCTGCGTGAGGTCATCGCCGAACACCATGATGCCGACGTCCGATCGCACCCCGGCCACCATCTCGTTCATGCGCATCTCGACGGGCTGGGTGAACATGACCTTGAGGCCGGGGAGCGTGGCGAGAGCTTCGGACATGCGGCCCGTCAGCTCGCTCTGCGTCCTGGCGCGGGTCCATTGCTTCCTGGGCGTGAGGGTCAGGAACATGTCGTTCTGTTCGAGGCCCATGGGATCGGTTGCGACGGCCGGGGTGCCCAGGCGCGTCCAGACATGGGCGACCTCGTCGGGGAACTTGGCCAGGAGGAAGCTCTCGATGCGCGTGTTGTAGTCGGTGGACTGGTCAATCGACACGCCCGCGAGGCGGACGATGCTCACCGCGGCCGCTTCTTCGTACAGGCGGGGGACGAAGGCCGTCCCCAGGCGACCGGCCAGTACCAGGCCGCCGGCCACGATGGCGGCGCCGACGGCAACCGCGATCCACCTGAAGCGCAGGGCGGCATGGACGCATGGGCGGTACGCCCGTTGCGCGCCACGCACGATCCAGTTCTCCCGCTCCTTGATCCGCCGGTCCAGGAGGAGGCTGCACAGAACCGGCGCCAGCGTGAGCGAGAAGGCGAGGGAGCCGAGGAGAGCGAAGATGACCGTCAGGGCCATCGGCCGGAAGAGCTTGCCCTCCACCCCCTCCAGCAGCAGGATGGGAAGGAACACGATCATGATGATCAGTTCGCCGAAGATGGTCGGCTTGCGCACTTCGACCGCCGCGTCGCGGATGAGGTCGAGCACGGGCGTCCTGGCCCCGCGGTCGTTGTCGTGCCCGATGCGCCGCACGCTGTTCTCGACGATGATCACGGAGCTGTCCACCACCAGCCCGAAATCGATCGCCCCCAGGCTCAGCAGGCTCGCGGCGATCCCGAACTGCAACATCAGGTTGAACGAGAAGAGCATGGCCAGAGGGATGGCCAGCGCGACCACGAGCCCGGCCCGGACGTTGCCCAGGAAGACGAACAGGACCGCGACCACGAACAGGGCTCCCAGCAGCAGGTTCTCCTTCACCGTGTGGATCACGTGGTTCACGAGGTCCGTGCGCCGATACACCACCCGAACGTCGATGTTGGCGGGCAGCGTGGGGCGGACACTCTCCAGCCGCTCGTCCAGCCGGCGGGTCACCTCGTGGCTGTTCTCGCCCATCAGCATGAAACCGAGCCCGAGCACCGCCTCCCCCTGGCCCTGGGCGGTCACCGCGCCTCGACGGATCTCGTGGCCCTCGCGGACGGTCGCCACGTCCCGCACCCGGATCGGGGTGTGGTTTTCGGCCTTGATGACGGCGTTGGAGATCTGCTCGATCGTGGTCGTGAGCGCCACGCCCTGCACCAGCATCGACTCCCCGCCGCGGGTAATCTGCCCGCCTCCCACGCTGGCGTTGTTCTGGGCGAGCGCGCGCGCCAGGTTGTCGATCGTGAGGCCATACTGGACGAGGCGTGAGGGCTCCACGATCACTTCGAACTGCCTGGCCAATCCTCCCCAGGTGTTGACCTCCGCCACGCCGCGCACCTGTCGCAGTTGGGGTGCGATGATCCAGTCCTGCGCGGTCGTGAGTTCCGTGAGGGTTGCCGGCTGGTCGCCCTTGCCGACCACGAGGTAGTGAAAGACCTCGCCGAGCCCCGTGGCGACCGGGCCCATCTCGGGCCTCTTGATCCCCTCGGGCAGCTCGATGGCGCCAAGCCGCTCGCCGATGAGCTGGCGTGCGAAGTAGATGTCGGTTCCGTCCTCGAAGGTCATGGTGACCTGGGACAGCCCGAACTTGGAGATCGAGCGGACCCCCTCCAGCCTCGGCAGGCCGGACACGGCCGTTTCCACGAGCTGCGTGATCTGGCGCTCGACCTCCTCGGGCGAGAGGGCCGGCGCCACGGTATTGACCTGGACCTGGGCCGGGGTCGTGTCGGGGAAGGCATCGATGGGCAGGCGTGAGAGCGAGTGCACACCCCACGCCACGATGGCGAGCGTGCCCAGGAGCACAAGGAACCGATGACGCAGCGACCAACCGATGATCCAGCTCAGCATGAGGGGCTCCGGGGCGACCAGCGCGACTCCCGATCACTTCTCGAGGTGGTCCACCTCGCAGCATCCCGCGCCGACGGCGTTCTTCAGAATCTCGTTCTTGAGGAGGTAGCTTCCCCCGGTGACCACCGTGTCTCCGGCCTTCAGCCCCCGCGCGACCTCGTATCGATCCCCGCGGTCATGGGCCAGGACGAGGCGGGCCGGCGTGAACGCCGTGCCGGCGTCGTTGGTGCGAACGAACGCGATGTTGCAGCACCCTTCCCACTGGACGGCGGCCTTGGGAATGGTGATCACCTGGCGGCTCGCCCCCGCGATGATGCGAGCACGCCCGAACATGTTGGCCCGCAGGAGCCCGGACGCGTTGTCGAGTTCGATCCTCGCCTTGACGGTGCGGGTCCTGTCGTCGATCTCGGTGCTGATCCAGGTCAGCCCGCCCGGGAACGACTCGCCGGGAAGGCCGTCCACGGCGATCGTGGCTCGCTGGCCCGTCTTGACGAGGGGGAGGTCCGCCTCGGCCAGGTCCACGATGGCCCACATCGTGCCGATATCCGCGATCGAGAGCACGGGCTTCCCGGGCTCCACCACCTCGCCGATCACGCCGGTGCGCTCCACCACCCTTCCATCAAACGGGGCGGTCACATCGAGGAGCGACGACGTCTCCCGCTCCCGCTCCGTGCGTGCCACGTGCTCGTGTGTCAGGCCCAGGTTCCGAAGGCGCTGACGCGCGCGGTTGACCGCGATCCGACCCTCGGCGGCCTTCGTTTCCGCCTCGAGCGCCTCACGCTCAACACCCACGCCCTTCTCCACCAGCGCTCGCTCACGCGCGGCGTTGGCCTCCCAGAGCCTGGTTGTCTCCAGAGATTGCAGGAGATCGCTCTTGGCTCCGCCCAGGTCCGTGGAATCGACCACGGCGAGCACGTCTCCCCTTTTCACGCTCTCGCCGAGGTCCTTGCGCACCTCCGCGATCACGCCCCCCGCCCGGCTGGAGAGCCGGGCGTAGCGGTTGGCGTTGTACGCGAGTTCCGCGCCGCGCTCGATGGTCCGCGTGAGCGGTGCGGCCTGGACCTGCGCGTACTCAAGCCCAACGGTACGAACCACCTCGGCCGAGGCAAGGGTGACCGTCGTCGACGACGTGGTGCAGCTCATCGATGGTTCCCGCTGCCACCGGTGCTCTGCCCCCGCGGAAGTCGCGCGATCGGCCGTGGACTGGGCCGCGCGGGGATCGCACGCCAGGCACTGGGACTCGGGCGCCTCGTGCTCCGTGCACCAGTCGCCCGTCGCGATGAACGCCGTTCGCAGTACCGGCCTGCACTTGACGCACAGCGCCTCGGGCACGCCGTGCTCCGCGCAGACCCCCAGGCGTTCGATGCGACCGGAATCACAGAAGGGACACTCGGACCGATCGATCCCGTGCGGACATTCGGCGTGAGCCTGCGGCACCGAGCCGGGCGGGGCCTGCCCCCGGACGGGCCCGATCAGGAGTGCGAGCGCGGCGGCGCATCCGACGATTCGAACCTGGATCATGGCGGCGGTCTTCATGGGAGGGACTCCTTAGCCCTGGCCCTTGGGCTTGTTCTTGAGTTCGGGATTGCACGCGACGCACTGGGACTCGGGGGTGCGGTGCTCCTTGCACCAGTCGTCCTTGGCCTTGAACGCCGCTTCCAGGTACGGGCGGCACGTGACGCAGAGCGCTTCGGGCACGCCATGCTCCTCGCAGAATCCGTCGCTCTCGATGAGCGAAGGCGTGCAGAAGGGGCACCTGGCTGCCGCGATGGCGTGCGCACAGGCATCGGCGGCGACGGGCTTCGCCCCGTCCGCCGCGGGAGGTGCCGCGGCCCCGTGACCCGCTCCGCTCTTCATCTTCTCCTTCAGCTCCGGATGGCACGCCACGCACTGCGACTCGGGCGTCCCATGCTCCTTGCACCAGTCGCCCTTGGCGCGAAACGCCGCCTTGAGGTACGGGCGGCATGGTGCGCAGAGCGCCTCAGGCACGCCGTGCTCGGCGCAGAAGCCCTCCGACTCCACCAGCGTCGGATTGCAGAAGGGGCACTTCTCCTGCTTGATGTCGTGCGGGCACCGACCGGGCGCGTCCGGCTTCGCCGCCGTTGGCGTCGTTGCGTTCGTGGCGCCGCCGTCTCCCGGCGCTCTCTCGCAGGCCCCAACGAAGAGGAGCGACGCGACCAGGATTCCGGCAATCAGTGCTTTCATGCTCACGGTGTGGCCTCCTCGCCCTGCGGGCGAACGGGAACAGGGACTGACGCTTCTCCGACCGGGTTCGGCGGCGTGCCCGATGGTGCCCGCGGGTCCTCCGGGCCGACAATGCGAACGACCTTGGCCCGCGCGGTGGCGGCGACGCTGGCGAGTTCCGCGAGGGTCACTCGGGCTTCGGTGAGGGTCCGCTGGGCGTCCAACAGATCGAGAAACGACGCGCGCCCGGCTCGGTATCCCTCCGTGGTCTGCTCGAACGACCGGCGCGCATCGGGCACGATATGGTCACGGAACGTGGCGAGCTGGGCCCTGGCCGACTCGTACTCACCGACCGCGCTCGCCAGGCGACGGAGCAGCTCGTTCTCGATGGCGCCGCGCTCCTGCCTGGCTTGCATGAGCTCGAACCGTGCCGACAGGGACTCGCCTTCGCGTCCGTCCCACAAGGGGACGGTCATGCCCACGCCGACATCGACCACGCCGCTTCGAATCTCGCCGTTGTAGCCGACGCCCACGCGCACGTCCAGGTCGGGCACCCGTTCGGCGTTGGTCTGCGCCATCCTCGCCGCAACCGACTCGATCCTCCAATCCGCCGCGGCCAGGGACGGGTGGTGCGTCCGCACCGCCGACTCCAGCCGCGCGGCGTCCAGCCCCTCGGGTGCGAGCGATACCGATCCATCCAGCCGTGCCGGATCTACCGGGGCACCCCCGACCAGCAGGCCAAGCTCCTGGGTGATCGCCAGACCCTCCTGGTGCAGCCTCCCGAGGGCGGCCTCGACGCGATGGAGCTCCACGCGCGGGCGGATCACGTCGGTCTCGGGCGCCGCCCTCGCCTCGAACCTCGTTTGAGCGGACGCCAAGGTCTCGGCCACAAGCTCGCGAAGTTCCGTGTACATCCGTTCCTGATCGCGCACCGCGATGAGTCGCGAGTACAGGATGGAGATATCGCCGCAGAGCGCCCGGCGCTTGACCTCGAGCTCGGCCAGGCGAGACGACCTCTCGGCGCCGGCGGATCTGATCGCCGCTTCGCGCCGGTCGCCGAGGATGATCGCCTGGGTGATTCCGACGGTCGTCTTGGCGCTCGACCCGCCGCTCCGCCATGCCAGATCCTCGGCGGACACGTCGACCTCGGGATTGGGGTACAGCGAGGCCTGCCATGCCAGCCCCGCCGCCAGGCCCACCCCGCTCCTGGCCGCGGCCAGGTCGGGACTGGCCGCTTGGGCGACACCGAGGAGGTCGGCAAGGGTGATCGGACCCGTCGCCGGCAATCTCCGCGCGTCGGTGCTTGGAGCCGCGTGCCCTGACGTGTCCGGGACTCCGATGCGCGAGCGCTCCAGATCGTCGAACACCCGGCGCTCCGAGAACGGCCGCGTACCCCCACATCCCTGCATGGATGTGGCGATGGATCCCAGGATGAGCGCATGGATCGCCGTCGCGGCGACCGATTGGCGAGGCATGAAGATGCTCCAGCTGGATCGCGTGGGCTCGCGAAGCTCGTCGAGCCGGAACGAACTCGGCGGCGTCATGGCAACGCCCTCGAGCCAAAGGCCCAGGGCGGACGCGGTTCGAGGTCGTGCGCTAGACCACCAGAACGGTGCGACGCGAGGACGGCAACAACAACCTGGGCGGATGCGTCGGCCCGGCACGGGGCCGAATCCCAGGTTCGCACGCGGGGATGTCGCTGACCCACACCACGCTCGCGGTCACGACAACCGCCACGGCATCGTGGAGCGGCTCGACACGCGGCGAGGCGACGGAAAGCCGGAGCCCCTTCACCAGCGGGATCGCGATGCACCCGCAGCGCCCGTCGACTTCGAGCGCCAGAACTTGACGGTGGCCGGTTGGTTCACCTTCATCGGCGCAGCAACCTCTCGCACCGGCCCGCGCCTCCGGCCCCGCGATGGTCCAACCGATCCGGTCGCACCCGACGCACAGCACCCCGCCCTCCAGCCCGGCGCCCAGTGACTGGGCGAGGAGGCTGATCAGGCAAAGGATGGCCACCGAGGTTCGAACCAACGCGGGCTGCATCTTGTCTAGAAGTGTACTCCGACAGCCTGGATACCGCCGTCCCTCTATCGGCAGGGTTCCACGTCCCCCTCGGAAAAGTCAGGATTCTCGCAACAGGTTGGCATCGAGCGCGCTGAAAGCCGACCTCCGGCGTCAACCGTCCAATCCGCATGGTGGGCACTTGAAACCCGATTCGCGCAACCAATGAGCCCGCGGGCGTGCCCGGCGAAAGGGCCGATCTCTCGAAGCGTCGGGCCGAGCGGGCGCACGTGGCGTTGTCCCCTGCGAAGAAGGCCACAGTTGGCGCTCAGGTTGATCGCCATCGAGGAGCGCAAGCGAACGGCGGCGCCGGTCCTCTACGGCGCCACCGCCCGGCACCAGGAGCAGCGACTCACGCCCGACAGAAGCCCTCGACCTGCACCTTGAACCGCTGGACCAGCGTGTTGCCCTCCAGCCGCTCCCGGCGCACGGCCTTCGCCTGCTCCGTGTCGCCGGAGTCGCTCCCGAGATCCTCAACAATGGTCCTCAGAACGTGGCGTTGTAAAGTCAGCAGCCGGCCTCGTAGTGCGCCAGGAAGAAAAGCAGGTCGTTGATATCGACGCCCCCGTCGGGCGTTCCCGTGAAGCTCCCGTCGTCGAGGTCGGCGGGCAGGGCTCCGGCCTCGTACTGGGTCAGGAAGTA
>JBGAOG010000040.1:21120-25902 GCA_044221985.1 Phycisphaerales bacterium | reverse complement strand
CAGGGCCTCGCGCCCGTCGAGCGTGATGGGCAGCGGGTCCTTCCCATGCCCGTACAGGATCGCGGGCAGCCCGCCCTGCTTGCGGACCCGGGTGGCGTAGCGCGAGCCGAGGTGCTCGCGCGTCTTGACGGTCAGTACTGGTGCTTTCTCATGCATGGCTCTTCCCTTTCTGATTGTCCGAATCACTCGGGCTTGGAATCGTCCTGGCGCTCTCGCGGCGGGCCTAACGCTTGGGCCCCGCCGACTTCCTGAACAGCTCGCTCACCGACTGGTTGCTGTGGATCCGGTAGATCGCCTCGCCCAGCAGCGTGCCCACGCACAGCTGCACGAGCTTGTCCCCCAGCGCCGCCGCCCGGCTGCTGATGGGGATCGTGTTGCACACGATCACCTTGTGGATCGGGCTCTGGAGCAGGCGCTCCACCGCCGGGCCCACCAGCACGGGGTGCGTCGCCGCGGCGATCACCTGCTTGGCCCCGGCGTTCATCACCACCTTGGCGGCCTCGCACACCGTGCCCGCGGTCGAGATCATGTCGTCGAACATCAGCACGGTCTTGTTCTTCACGTCGCCCACCAGCATCGTGGTCTTGACCTCCGACCCGCTGATGCGACGCTTGTTGATGAACGCGATCTCGCCCCCGAGCAGGTTCTGCATCCCCTCGGCCACCTTCAGGTTGCCCACGTCCGGGCTCACCAGGCACAGGTCGCCCAGGTCCTCGCGGTGCCGGGCGAAGTAGTCCACGAACACCGGCGACGCCGCCAGGTGGTCCACCGGGATGTCGAAGAACCCCTGGATCTGGGCGGCGTGCAGGTCCAGGGCCAGCACGCGCTGGGCCCCCGCCGCCGTGATCAGGTTCGCCACCAGCTTGGCGGTGATCGGCACGCGCCCCTCGTCCTTGCGGTCCTGGCGCGCGTACCCGAAGTACGGGATCACCACGCTGATCCTCGCCGCGCTGGCCCGACGCAGGCAGTCGATGTAGATCAGCAGCTCCATCAGGTTGTCGTTCACCGGCTCGCACGTCGACAGGATCACGTAGCAATCCCGCCCGCGCACGTCCTCGTCCAGCTTGACGATGATCTCCCCGTCGGGGAAGTCCACGATGCGCGCCTGCCCCAGCGGCATCTTCAGGTGCGCGCACACCCGCTCGGCCAGGATCTTGCTCGACCGCCCCGCGAAGATCTTCAGCTCGTGGTTGTTCGTGTTCATCGCGGCGCTCCTGCCTTCCCGCCCGCACGCGAGCGGTAGATCGAGTCCACCTTCGCCAGGTCCTCCGGCGTGTTGATCGAGAGCACGTCCTCCGCGGGCACGGCCTCGATCACCTCCACGCGCCGCCCCATGCCCAGCAGCAGCTCCGGCGCGTCCGTGAGGTAGTACTCGCCCGACACCGGGTTCCGCTGCACCCGCGCCAAGGCCTCGAACAGCGACCTGGCGTCGAAGCAGTAGTAGCTCGGATTGACCTCGCGGATCTTCAGCTGCTCGGGCGTGCAATTCTTCTGCTCCACGATCGCCCGGAAGCGCCCGTCGGGCCCGCGGACGATGCGCCCATAGCCCGTGGGATCCTCGATCACCGCGGTCGCCAGCGTCGCCGCCGCCTCGCCCAGCGGGCTGGGCGAGCGGTGCCGCTCCAGCATCCTGGCGATGGTCGCCGGGCGGATCAGCGGGCCGTCCCCGCAGAGCACCAGCACCTCGTGCCCGTGGTTGGCCCGCTCGCGCATGAGCATCGGGCCCGCGCACTGCACCGCGTGCCCCGTGCCCAGCTGCTCGTCCTGGACCGCAAAGTCCACCCGGCCCGCGTAGTCGGCCAGCGCCGCCCGAACCTTCTCCTGCCGGTAGCCCACCACCGCGATGACGTGCGTCGCTCCCGCCGCCAGGCACGCGTCCACCACCGCGCAGACCATCGCCCTCCCGCCGATCTCGTGCACGACCTTGGGCAGGTCGGACTTCATGCGCGTGCCCTTGCCCGCCGCCAGGATGATCGCCGTGATGGGTCTGCGGGGGTCCATGCGTGTGCCATGGACGACGTGAGCGGGAAGTGCGGTCGGGCAGGCTCAGCGATCCGGCATCGCGTGCTCGCGCACGCGGAACAGGTCGACCTGGATTCGAACCAGGACTAACAGAACCAAAATCTGCTGTGCTGCCATTACACCATCGACCTGGATCGCACAGGCCAGGGTCGCTCGGGCCATCCCGTGCCTGGCCTCGGGTCGGTTTCGCTCGCGTCGTCCTCCTCTTCCTTCGCACTCGCCGAGTGCTCGAACCACGTTCTGAACGTCGGGCGCGCGCCCGGCGCTGTCAGAGTCGCGGTCCGCACCAGCCCGGCGGGCATCGGAAGCGGGGGCCGCGGCACTGGTGCCCGATCGCGCCCAGGCGACCGAGCTGGAGCTGGACCTTCCATCTGCCGCGATGGGAAGGCCCCGAACCGCGCCTCGGCCCGCGCCCCAGCCTTGCTGGTCGCGAGCGTCCGTCACGGTCGGCTCCTGTAGGAACGGGAAGTTTAGAGTTGCCCCTCCCCGAGTCAAACCGCCTCATCATCCCCCGGCGAAGGTCTGTCCGGGTTCTGGTCGCCTCCCGGGGTTTCGAGCGGACCTTCCCTCAGCGCGTCCTCACGGATCGCCTCGTAGCAGCTCGCCAGCAGCCCAACCAGCGGGAACTTGGCCCCTTGGAAAGGCGAGGGGCCCAGCCGCCGCAGGATCGGGTGGCTGGCCGCCGGGCGGGCGATGGGCAGGTCGATCTCGCGCAGCCCCGGCCCGGCATCCCAGAAGCCGTGCGTCGCCTGATCGAAGGGCGTGACCGGCGCGTCGCTGGCGCCCGCGATGCGCTGGGAGTACACGATCACCGAGCCCGTCGCGGCCCCGGCCGTGGCCCGGCGCTGGCGCAGGCGCTCGCGCAGGTCCTCGCCATCGAGCCCGCGCAGCAGGAAGATCAGGAACGGGTCGGTCCGCAGGCGATCGGAGAACAGGTGCGCCGCGCAGCAGGCGTGCTTGCACCACGCGCCCGGGTGCCCGCAGGTGCACGACACGATCAGTTCGCCGGGCTCCTGCGGGAACAGGCGCAGCCCCAGCGGGCCGAACAGGTCCTCGATGTTGGGCGGGATCTCGCCCGAGAGCAGCTTGGCCGAGTAGATCGCGCTCTCGCCCAGGGCGTCGATGATCTTCCCCCATTGCTCCTCCCCGATGGTGGGCACCTCCACGCGCACCGAGTACGGGCGCAACGATCGCCCCTGCACCGAGGCGTCCAGCAGTCCGCGCGCCACGCCCAGTCGCTTGGTCTGCCCGCCCTGGGCGTATTCCAGCCCCTCGCGCAGGCTATCGCCCTGCGCCACCGCCTCCACGTACCGCCCCCACCTCTGGGCCGCCCACGCGATCGTCACGCCCGCCGGGGCGTCGCCGATGCCATGCCCGCGGAGCTTCACCCCACCGCGCACGCGCCGCGGACGCATCAGGGGCTTGGGCGGCTGGGGCGTGCCCGGCACGCGGGGTCGAAAGTCACTGGGGCCCATGGACAAAGCGATGCACCTCCGTGCGCCGCGCTCCGGCGCGGGACGGAGATTCTAGGGATGCACCCCGGCGTGGTCGGCCCACCACGCCGCGATTACAGCCCCGGCCCCACGAGCGTCCCGTGGGCGGGCTGAGCGGCCGCGATCGACGTGGCCACCGCCGCCACTCGCAGGAGCGACGCGGGCGCGTCGAATCGGCTCGACGCCTGGCCCGTGGACGCCAACGACAGCATCCCCGAATCCAGCAGCGAAGGCCCGCCCACGGGCGCCGCCCCTGGCGCGGCGTCCTCCTCCATGAACCCAAAGTCCAGCGAAGCCCCGCGCGCCGTCGCCTTGGCCCCGACGGTCACGTTCACGGGCACGGCCTTGGCGTTCGACAGCTTCCCGTCGTTCACGCTCACGCTGAACGCCTGGAACGTTCCTCTGGCAGTCGGGGTCCAGACCAGGCTCTCGCCGGGCTTCAGCGTGGTCCCGACCGTCACCTTGGCGCCGTTCTTGGTCAGCGTCCCCGAGCCCAGGCCCTCCACGCGGAACGTCAGCTGGTCGCCGTTGGGGTCGGCGGCGTTGGACGCCGCCTTCAGTCCCTCGTAGCTGATCGCGTACGCGGACTTCACGCCCGCGCCCGTCAGGGTCTTGATGCTGGTCATCGTGGGCGCGCGGTTGACGCCGGGGGTCTGCGTGCCCCCGCCCCCGGAATCCCCGCCCCCGGAGGTCCCGCCCATGCCCGCGATGGCCTGGGCCAGCGCGTACGCGTCGACGCGCTTGTACGTCGCCCCGCTGTGGGGCACGTTGTCCGTCTCGTTGTCCCCGTCCACGATACTGACGCCCGTGGCGTTGATCATGGTGCGGAACTCGCCCGTCGTCAGGCGACGCCCGATGAACCTCGTCGCGATCTGGTCCGCGAGGGCGGCGATGCCCGTGATCACCGGCGCCGCCTGGCTTGTCCCCTGCATCGACACCAGCCCGCCCCTCTGGTTCGCCCCCGTCATGGGCGAGCCGGGCGCGAAGATCGGCGTCATCGTCGTGCTGACGGCGAGCTTCATCGTCGGCAACTGGCTGGCACGCAGCGAGCGACTGGCCGGCGCGACCGCCGACTGAGCCAGCTCCGCCTAATCGAGTTCCTTCAGGCCCGCAGGCGTTCGCAGATAGGCGACCAGTTGCGCCGGTTCGCCGGCAGCGCAGCGATGCACGTCGAGTCGTGCCGAAAGCCCGAGCGCGGCCAGCGCATTCCCGATGCGCGCCGGGTGCGGATGGAAGCCTTCCAGCTTCATCAGCCGGCAACCGACAT
>JBGAOG010000040.1:0-21110 GCA_044221985.1 Phycisphaerales bacterium | reverse complement strand
CGGGTCCGCCGCCGGGTACGACACGCCCTGGGCACCGAACTGCCCGTACGCGTTGCCCGCGGCGGCCACCACCTTCACGTTCATCTGCGCCAGGCGAGCCAGCTCGTCGCTGATCCCGTAGAGCTGCTGCGGGCCGCTCCAGTTCCGCATGTCCCCCAGCGACATGTTCACGCTCGCGACGTTGTACCTGGCGGCGTTGGACACCACCCAGCTCAGGGCCTTCTCGATGGCCCCGAACGTCCCCGCCCCCGAGTTCGAGAACACCTTGAGCACGATCAGCCCCACCGCCGGCGCCACCCCGCGCCACGTCGAGTCCTGCGAGCCGATGATGCTGGCCACGTTCGACCCGTGCCCGTTGACGTCCGTCGCATCCTTGTCGTTGTCGGCGAAGTCGTACTGGTACAGGATCCGGTCGTCGACCTTGTCCCGGTTCTTGTCGGGCCCGAAGAACGGGTGGTCCACGTCGATGCCCGTGTCCAGCACCACCGTCGAGAACCCCGCGCCCGTCGCGAACGAGAACCTCGGGTCCGCGTTCAGCTTGTCCAGCCCGATCAGCGTGCTCGCCGACTTGCTCGTCACGCTCGAAAAGTCCGCGGCGAAAGCGCCCCCGGAATCCAGGCTCAGGTCCGCGCTCGCCAGATACGCCCCCTGCCCGCCCGACCACGCCACGGGCTGCCCCGAGTCCAGCAGCGACGCGCTCATGAGCACGCGTGGCTCGAGATTCTCCAGCGCCCGCGAGGTCTGTTCGCCCACGCGAGCCCCGAATGCCGACGTGCGGGAAGTCCGTGGAGTACGCCCGAGATTCCAACGCATGCGAGGCTCCTTGCACCGGCGCAGGGCCGCCGAGCGCCCCAGGCGGGGTGCTCTAAAAGATGCCATTGGCCCGCTCGCCAGGCACGCCCGACCGGGAGCGAATCGCGCCCGGGAGGGCTTCTCGGTCGTCACCGACGGCATCCGCGGCGCCCGAGGGGCCTCTCCGCGATTCGCCCCGGGCTCTCTATGCTTGCCCTCGCCTGCCCGGAGGCCCGACCGGTTCCACGCCCGTCCCAGAACCACCATGCGCCCCACCCCAACCACCCTGCTCATCGTCCTCCTGGCGGCCCTCGCCAGCGGCTGCCGCTCCGCCGGCGATCTCGCCGTCCCGGCAGTCTCTTTCCCGGCCCTCAAGCAAGCGAAGACCCTCGACATCCAGGTCGTTCGCCGTGGCACGCACATCCGCCTCTCCAACACCACCGCCTCGCCGTTCGCCAAGTCCCGCCTCTGGCTCAATCGGCGCTTCTCCCTCGCCATCGAGTCCTGGGCGATCGGCCAGACCTTCGACCTGCCCCTCTCCGACTTCCGCGACGAGTTCGGCGAGCGTTTCCGCGCCGGCGGCTTCTTCGCCGCCGAAGCCCCGGACTCCATCGTCCAGGCCCAGCTCCAGACGCCCCTGGAAGGCGACTCGGCGCTCCTCGGGCTCATCGTCGTTCCGGGGGACTGAATGAACATCCTCGTCATCGCCCCCCACCCCGACGACGCGGAGATCGGCATGGGCGGCTCCATCGCCCTCCTCGCCGCCCAGGGGCACGACGTCCTGATCCTCGACCTGACCGACGGCTGCCCCACGCCCGTCGGCGACCGCCCCACGCGCCTGCGCGAGGCCGCCGAGGCGCTGACGCACCTCGCGCCACCGCAGGGGCCCGGGCGCGTGCGGCGGCTGATGCTCGACCTCCCCAACCGCGTCCTCACCCACTGCATCGACGCACGCCACAAGGTCGCGGGCGTGATCCGCCTGCACCAGGCGAGCGTCCTGTTCATGCCCCACCCCCTCGACGCCCACCCGGACCACCTCGCCGCCACGCGCATCGCCCAGGACGCCCGTTTCGACGCGAAGCTGACCAGGCTGGACCTGCCGGTGCCGCCGGGGCACGCGTCCATCGGGCCGCCGATCTACCCCAAGTGGGCCTTCCAGTACTTCTGCTCGCACCTTCGCCGCGTGCCCGACCCCGCGTTCATCCTCGAGACCAGCGCCCATGCGGCGGCCAAGCGCAGCGCCGTCGAGGCGTATCGCTCCCAGTTCGCGCTCAACCCCGCCGGCGCCGGCTTCCCCGAGCGCCTCGCCGCCCAAGATGTCTACTTCGGATCTCGCATCGGCGTCGCGGCGGGCGAGCCCTTCGCCTGCCCCGAACCGCTGGGGCTCACGGGGCTGACGGGCCTGGCCTGAGCACCTCGGGGGCCGGCGCGCCGGGCCCCTCGCTCCGTAGGATCGCCCATGACCCAGGCCTTCACCTTTCCCGACCCCGCGTTCGCCTCCGACGCCGCCTACGCCCAGCTCCGCGAGTGCCTCGTGGGCGCGGGCTTTTCCGCGGCAGGCATCCCCCAGGCCCTGGGCGTCCGCTCGATCGACGCCTTCCGCGCCCTGCCCCGCCCGACCATGGGCGCGATCACGTCCGGTGGTCGCCCCATCGACGCCTTCGCCCGCCTCTTCCTGATGGGCGAGCCCGTCTCGTCCCAGGCCCTGGCCGACGCCATCGCCCCCATGACCCTCGACGACTGGGCCCGCGCGGGCATCGTCGACATCCAGGGCTTCTACGCCTTCCCCACCCTTGGGCTGACCCTGTTCGACGGGCTCCTGCTCTTCCACGACTGTCGCAACGAGGTCGGGCCCGGCTACGTCATGGGCGTCGCGGGCACCAGCAGCTCCCTGGCCCACCAGGCCGTGTTCGCCAAGGGGCGTCTCGCCCTCGACCTGGGCACGGGCTGCGGCGTGCTGGCCTTCCTGGCGGCTCGTTCCTGCGAGCGCGTCCTGGCCACCGACAAGAACCCGCGCGCCATCGCCATGGCGAGGTTCAACGCCCGCGTCAACGCCATCGCCAACGTCGAATTCGACGTGGGCGACCTCTTCGGCCCCGCCACCGCCTACCTCGCCAATCGCGGGCCGGGGGCGAAGTTCGACTTCATCTACTGCAACCCCCCCTTTGTCATCACGCCCGCGGGTCGTTACCTGTACTGCGACAGCGGCATGAAGGGTGACGCCATCGTCGAGGCCGTTGTCCGCGGCGCGCCCGCGCTCCTGGCCGAGCAAGGCGTCGCCCAGCTCGTGGGCAACTGGATCCACCCCGCCGACCGCCCCTGGCAGCAGCGCCTCGCGTCATGGGTGCAGGGCGGCGCGTGCGATGCGCTCGTGTTCCTCACCCGCACGCTCGCGCCCGTCGACTACGCCGCCACCTGGATCGAGGAGACCGAGAAGGGCTCCACCCCCGAGGCCCGCTGGAAGATGCTCGGGGAGTGGATGCAGGAGTATCAGGCCCTGGGAATCCAGGCGATCAGCTACGGCGTCATCACCCTGCGCAAGCACACGCCCAGCGACCGCCCCAACTTCATCGCCTTTGACGAGGCGCCCGAGAACGTGACCACCCAGGCCGGCCCGCACGTCGCCGAGATCCTCGCCTGCCGCGAGTTCCTGCTCGCCCTGGGGCAGGGCCCCGAGTCCGACGCGCGCCTCGCCGACGCGGCCCTCGCCTGGTCCCCGCACCTGCGAATCGACCAGACGCTGCGTCCGCCCGGGCTGATCGCGGGTCCGCTCGCCGGAGCCTCCGGCGGCTGGAAGCCCGAGTTCGAGCAGATCCGCCTCGCCCGTGGCTACGCCTTCCCGCGCCAGCTCGATTCGCGACAGCTCGAGTTCGTCATGGCCCTCGACGGCACGCGCGGCGTCCGCCAGATCGTCGAGCAGATCGCCGCCCAGGCCAAGGCCCCCGCGTCGGCCCTCCTGCCCGTGTGCCTGAAGCTCTGCCGGATGCTGCTCGAACGCGCGTACGTGCTGCCCGTGGGCGCTGGCGGTGCCGCGCCCCCGCGGGCCTAGGCGCGCCGTTACGCCTCGTCGCTCACCGCGTCGTTGCGCAAGGCCAGCACCTCGCGAAGCTGGTCCGTGTTCAGCTCCGTGAGCCACGCCTCGCCCGAGCCGATGACGTTCTCGGCCAGGGCCAGCTTGCTCTCGATCATCTGGTCGATGCGCTCCTCCAGCGTCCCCCGGACCACGAACTTGTGCACCTGCACCGTCCGCGTCTGCCCGATCCGATAGGCCCGGTCCGTCGCCTGGTTCTCCACCGCCGGGTTCCACCAGCGGTCGAAGTGGAAGACGTGCGTCGCCGCCGTCAGGTTCAGGCCCACCCCGCCGGCCTTGAGCGACAGGATGAGCACGGGCGCGGTGCCCTCCTTCTGGAAGTTCTCCACGATCTGCGTGCGCTGCACCTGCGTCGTGCCCCCGTGCAGGAACAGAACGTCGCGCTGCAGGTGGTGGCGCAGCATCGGCAGCAGCAGGTCCCCCATCTCGCGGAACTGCGTGAACACCAGCGCCTTGTCGCCCTCCGCCACCACCTCCTCGAGCATCTCCAGCAGGCGGATGCACTTCCCCGATCGCGTCGACTCCACGGCCTTGCCCGCGGGCGTGTCGCGCAGGAACTGGCCCGGATGGTTGCAGATCTGCTTGAGCTTCACCAGCGCCGCCAGCACCATCCCCCGGCGCTGGATCCCCTCCACCTCCTCCACTTCCGTCAGCATCTTGCGCACGCAGTTCTCGTACAGCGCCGCCTGCTCGCTCGTCAGGTGGCACAACTCGCGGCTCTCCAGCTTCTCGGGGAGGTCCGCCACCACGTTGGGATCCGTCTTGAGCCGGCGCAGGATGAACGGGCGGATCAGCCCGCGCAGCTGCTCCCCGCGCACCTTGTCGTGGTACCGCTCCACGGCCATCGCGAAATGCTGGCGGAAGTTCGCCGCCGAGCCCAGGTACCCGGGGTTCAGGAAGTCCATGATCGACCAGAGCTCCGCCAGGCGATTCTCCACCGGCGTGCCCGTCAGCGCCACCCGCCGCTGCCCCTCGATCGAGTGCACCGCCTGGCTCTGCTTGGCCACGGGGTTCTTGATGTACTGGGCCTCGTCGAGCACGATCCGGTGCCAGGGCACGCCCGCCAGGGCCTCGCGATCCCGGTGGGCCAGCGCATAGGTTGAGATGACCAGGTCGTACTGCGCCGCCCGGGACACCAGGTCCGTGCCCCCGAGCCGGTCGGCCCCGTGGTGCACGAGGATCCGCAGCTCCGGGCAGAATCGGCGCGTCTCCGCGATCCAGTTCCCCACCACGGACATGGGCACCAGCAGCAGCGTCGGACCGATCCCCGGCGCCCCCTCCGCCCGCGCCTCCGCCGAAACCCCATGCTCCTGGTACGCACGCTCACGCTCCAGCGCCAGCAGCGCCAGCAGCTGCACCGTCTTGCCCAGTCCCATGTCGTCGGCCAGGCACAGCCCGAATCCCAGACGCTCCATGAACGACATCCACGAGACGCCCCGCGTCTGGTAGGGCCTCAGCTGCCCCTTGAACATCGCGGGAGACTCGATGTTCTCGATCTGGCGACTCAGCGCCTCGGCCCCCAGGAACGCCCTCAGCCACCCGCTGCCCTCGATCCCCACCACCGGGATCCCCGTCTCACGCAGGTCGCTGGCGAACGCCAGGCGCAGCGCCTCGCCCACCGGCATCTCCCCGCCCGAGCTCTCCCGGATGAACCGCACCGCCGCCGCCACGTCCTCGGGGCGGATCTCCACCCATCGCCCGTTGATCCGCACCAGCGGCGAGCGCCGGGCCGCCAGGCGCTCGAACTCGTGCAGGCTCAGGCTCGTGTCCCCCACCGCGATCTCCCACCGGTACTTCACGAGCGTGCCCAGCCCGATCTGCGCGCCCGCGGCCCCGCCCAGCCCCCCGCCCGACGGCGCGGGAACCGCCTCCCCCTCGATCGGGTCCAGCCGCAGCCGCGCCCCCAGCCGCGCCATGGGCGAGTCCCACCACTCGGGGGCCTGCACCCCCACGCCCTGCTCGATCAGGATCGGTCGAACCTCACGCAGGAACTCGTACGCCTGACGCGTCGACAACGTCAGCTTCGTCGGCGCCGATTCCGCCAGCGCCTCCTCCAGACGCGGGTACAACCGCGACGCACGCCCCAGCTCCGCGAGCAGCAGCTCCTGCGGCCCGTCCACCCGGGCGCCCTGGATCGTCGCCGAATCCCCCGGCAGCAACCAGATGTCCTCCGCATCCAGCATGATCAGCGGTCGATCGACCGCCTGCAGGTGGAACGTCACCGTCCATTGCAGGTCATCCCCGCCCGTCCCCAACGGGTCGTTGGGCTCGCCCAGGCGCAGGCACAGCCGCCACGCCGAGCCCGTGCCCCGGTCCTCCAGCAGGCTCACCCACCCGCGCACGCGGCGGACGATCTCGTTGCGCACCCCCGGGCCGGCCGTCACCCCCGCCCCCTCGCGCAGCAGGCCTCCCAGCCACGCCACGTGCGCGTCGGTCATCGGGTCGCGCTCCGCGATCGACTGCGCGAAGTCCTCCCGCACGAGCGTGGCCCGGCACTGCGCGTCGGTGAGCGCCGCCAGAAAATCCTCCAGGATCGCCCACGCCTGGTGTCCCAGCCGGTCCACCGCGGCGCGCGCCGCCAGGGGCATCGCCCCCAGCAGCAAGGACGCCCGCCGCGCGTTGGCCTCGTCGCTCAGCCACGGGTACCACACCCCGCTGATCTCCCCGCTCATGTTCTGTCGCAGCAGCGGGACGAACCGCTCCTGGGCCAGCAGCGAGCGCACGAACGTGGCCCCCTGCGCGTAGAACTCGATCGAGCCGCCCAGCAGCACTCCGTTGCCCGCGCCCTCGATAGCCTGCAGCAGCGCCATCGCATCCCGCGCCGACAGCGCCAGAGTCGGCACCCGGAAGCTCGCCATCTGCACGTGCCCGTCCTCGGGCTCGCCCGGGCGCCCCAGCGCCAGGTTCAGCGTCGAGCTCGCCAGGGGCACGCCCTCCAGCGACGGCAGCCGCAGGGTCCGCTCCGAGGGCGACCACGCCCCCGCCCCCGGGGCCAGCTCCGGCGCCAGCCGCAGCAGCGCCGCCCCGGCGTCGCCCGCGAAGGGATGCAGCGCGGGATCGGGCGCCCCTCCGGGCGGCGCTCCCAACGCCGCATCTCCGCGCTCGCACCACAGGTGCAGGCACGAGTCCGACCACACGGCATGCAGGACCATCTCGGCGTCGGACACGGTCTCTCCTCGTCGCTCCAACCCCGCCCCGGGGCCTCGCCCGCCTGTTACCCCTCCACGATCCTGCGGGCAATGAGGGCGCAGGGGATCGAACCCTGGACCAACGGCTTAAAAGGCCGCTGCTCTACCGCTGAGCTACGCCCTCGGTCCGCCTCGCGCCGCGTCCGGGCCCGGGCGGGCCGAGATGATAGGAAACTCCCGCCCCGCAAGGCGCGCCCGAGCGCAGGGAAAAGGCCCGGGCGAGAGCGCCCGGGCCTTGGCATTGAACCACCCTGGAACCTGAGAGATCAGCGGCGCGCGAGCAGGTCGCGGATTTCCTTCAGGTAGACCTCGCTGGCCGGGGGAGCCGGAGGAGCGGCGGGGGCCGCGGCCTTCTCCTTCTCGAACCGGGACTTGGCGGAGTTCATGGCCTTGATCATGAGGAAGATGATGAAGGCGAGGATCAGGAAGTTGATGACGATGCTGGCGAAGTTGCCGTAGGCCATCACGGGCCCGAGCTTCTTGGCCTCGACCAGGCCCAGCCCGGTCGTGACCTTGTCGGAGAGCGGCAGGTAGAGGTTGCTGAAGTCCACGTTGCCGATGAACTTGCCCACGACGGGCATGATGACGTCGTTGATGAGGGAGTTGACGATGCCCCCGAACGCGCCGCCGATGATCACGCCGACCGCCATGTCGACGACGTTGCCCTTCATCGCGAAGTCACGAAATTCCTTCATGAAACCCATGCGTGTCTCCTTGTGTGCCCGCGAGGCACGTGCCTCCCACGCCCCGGCCAGCGCCGGGGCCACTTGACGGACGCTCCGAATCCGTTCAGAACGCCCACCCGAGAACGGCGAAATAATCGAAGTCGTTGCGCTTCTTCCCGCCCGGGTTGCTGTCGTAGCGATCCTCGACCCCGATCTTCAGGTTCATCTTGACCTCGGGATCCACCACGATCTCCCACGCGGCCTTGGCCACCGCCGTGTATCGCCCGAAGGGGTCGAAGGACGGGAAGAAGTCGATGGAGGCGGTCAGCTTCTGTCGCTCGGTGAGCTGGTGGAAGGCATCGGCGCCCAGGATGGCGCCGGGGGACCACTTGGTGTCCGAACCGCCGAACTTCTTGGTCACGCCCAGACCGGCGCGGAGGTTGACCTTGGTCTTGGCCTCGTCCACCAGACGGTACCCCACGCCGCCGAACATCGACAGGCGCATGTCCCAGTCCTGGAAATCATCGAACTCCAGGCGCCCCTGCTCGAACACGCTCCAGCGCGAGCCCTTCTCGAGCTTCCAGTCGTTGCGCTCGTCGAAGGCGGCCTTGTTCTCCGTCGTCGCCGAGCCCGTGCGGGCCAGCTTGTACGTAAGCCCGACCTTGGTCACATAGGCATCCGTTTCGCGCATGGCGTTTGCACCGGCCCGTCCGTTGAACGAGCGGGTGTTGCCCTCGCTACCGTTGATCCCCAACTCCACGCCCCCGTGCCAGGAATCCAGGCTGAACCAGGGCGTCTCCTCCTCCCGGGGCAGCGGCTTGGGATCCTCGGCGCGGGCCAGGCCCGCGGTGCCGACGAGGACAAGGGTCACGACGGGAACTACGAACTGAAACGCTTTCATCTCACCGGCCTCCGCGATCAACTCCCCGCGCATCCATGGGCACAAGCCCGGACCGCCAAGTGGCTCGTCCGCGGGGCCCCGAGGATAGCCCACCCCGATTGCGGGGACGAGCCACCGGTTCATTCCGCAGAGACTTCTTCGTGCAGAGTCTGTACGGCAGTGCAGTTTTTGCGCCGTCGATAATTAAGAGCCCGCTCTCGGCGTGTGGGCTCCGGTCCCAGGTTGTGCTCCGCGCACCGACTCCGGCGAACCCCGCCCGGAGCGATGTTGCCCGGGTCCTCGCGGGCCACGAAGCTCGACCGCAAGCCTGGTCTCACGATGCCCGAGCGACCTCGGCCGCACCGTACGGCGCGCATCGGGCGAGCTACCCCACCGTCCGGATGAACAACTCCTTGAGCTGCCCCTCCGTCACCGGGCTTGGCGCCTTGGTCATCAGGTCCGCGCCCGTCTGGGTCTTGGGGAACGCGATCACGTCGCGGATGTTGTCCGTCCCCACGAAGTTCATCACCAGCCGATCGAGCCCGAAGGCGATCCCGGCGTGCGGGGGGGCCCCGAACGACAGCGCCTCGAGCAGGAAGCTGAACTTCTCCTTGGCCTGCTCGGGCGTCATCCCCAGCAGCTGGAACACCTTCGACTGCACCTTCTGGTCGTGGATGCGCACCGAGCCGCCCGCGATCTCCTGCCCGTTGAGCACGATGTCGTACCCCGCCGAGAGGATGCTCCCGATCGTCTCCTCGTCGCCCACGTCCGCCTTGACGAAGGCCTCGAGCTGGTCGTCCAGGGGGCTCGTGAACGGGTGGTGCATCGCCACCCACTTGCCCGTCTCCTTGTTCTTCTCGAACATCGGGAAGTCCACCACCCACAGGAAGTTCCACGGCCCGCCCTCGGCCCCCGGCCTGGGCACCATCCCCATGTCCCGCGCCACCTGCTGACGCAACTCGCCCAGCGACTTGGTGCAGGGTCCGTACGCGTCGGCCACGAACAGGCACGTGTCCCCCGGCTTCATGCCCAGCCTCGCGATCAGGTCGGCCTTGACCGGTTCGAGGAACTTGGCGATGCCCGTCTCGAAGTTGCCCTGCGGGTTGAGCTTCACGGTTGCGACGCCCCCGGCCCCGAATTGCTTGACGAACGGCGTGTACCCGTCCGTGATCTTGCGGCTGAGCTTCTCGCTCCCGCCGGGGACGTTGATCGCCTTGACCACGCCGCGCTTGCTGTGGAAGCACGAGTAGCCCTTGCCCGCCTCCAGGGCCTCCCTGAAGAACGTGATCTCCGTGCGGGCCGCCAGGTCGGAAATGTCCGTGATCTCGAGCCCGTAGCGCAGGTCCGGGCGGTCGATCCCGTACTTCTCCATCGCCTCGCGATAGGCCATGCGGCGCATGGGCGGGACGTCGTGCCCGCACATCTCCTTCCAGAGACTGCGCACGAACCCCTCCATCATTTCCATCACCTGCTCACGCCGGACGAACGACATCTCCAGGTCGATCTGGCTGAACTCCGCCTGGCGGTCGGCCCGCGGGTCCTCGTCGCGGAAGCAGCGGCAGATCTGCATGTACCGGTCGCAGCCCGCCACCATCAGGATCTGCTTGAAGAGCTGGGGGCTCTGGGGCAGGGCGTAGAAACTGCCCGGCACGTGGCGGTTGGGCACCAGGAACTCGCGCGCGCCCTCGGGCGTGCTCTTATAGAGGATCGGCGTCTCGACCTCCAGGAACCCGTTCCGCGCGAAATACCCGCGCGTCGCCTGGTACAGCTTGTGACGCGTCTGGAGGATCTGCTGCATCCGCGGGCGACGCAGGTCCAGGTACCGGTAGTTCATCCGGTACTCCTCCGCCGGGAGCTTGCCCAGGTCGTCGGGAAGGAAGGGCGGATTGGCCGTGCGGTTGAGCACTTCCAGCTTCGAGACGGCGATCTCGACCTTGCCCGTGGGCAGCTTGGGGTTCTCCCCGCCCACGCGGATGCGCACCTTGCCCTCGACGGCCAGCACATCCTCGTTGCGGAGCTTGTCGGCCAGCTCCATCATCTCCTTGGATGCGCCGTCCTCGGGGTCGAACACCACCTGCGTGATCCCGTGGCGGTCGCGCAGGTCGATGAAGATCAGCTGCCCATGGTCGCGGTAGGCATTGACCCAGCCGGCCAGGCGGACGGTCTGGCCGACGTCGGTGTCGCGGAGTTGCCCGCAGGAGTGCGTGCGGATGAGCATGGAAGGTCCTTTCGTCCCGCCCTCAGGAGGCGGGGGCGTGCGCGGGCGGATGGTAGGTGGTCGGCGCGAATTCGGTGGCGCGCGCCTTCGGCGGCGTCAAGCCGCCGCTCGCGACGTGGCGTGCGAGGGATGCTCCGCGCCCGGGGTCGGTCGGCGCGAAGAGTCGCCCCTACCCGACCCGGTCCTTCCCGCCCAGGTACTTGCGCAGGGGTTCGGGGATGGCCACGCTCCCGTCCTTGTTCTGGTGGATCTCAAGGAGGGGGATGAGGAATCGCGGGCTGGCCAGGACCGTGTTGTTCAGCGAGTGGCAGACCGTCGTCTCGCCCTTGCCCGCCTCGCCCCCGGCGCGATAGCGCGTGTTCAGGCGGCGGCACTGGAAGTCGTACAGGCGGCTGGCCGAGTGCGTCTCGCCGTAGGCGCCCAGCGGAACGCCGGGCCCCGAACCCTCGCCGGGGCTCCGGGCCCGCAGGGCTCCGCGACCGGGCATCCAGCTCTCGATGTCGATCATGTCGGCGTTCTTGACGCCCAGGTCACCGGTGCAGCACTGGAGCAGGCGGTAGGGGATGCCCAGCGTCTGGAGCAGTTCCTCCACGTACCCGATCATCTGCCGGTGCCAGCGCCGGCTCTCCTGCTCGTCGGCCTTGCAGATCACCACCTGCTCGACCTTGTCGAACTGGTGGATGCGGTACAGCCCGGCCGTGTCCTTGCCCGCCGCGCCGGCCTCGCGCCGGTAGCACGAGGAGACCGTGACGTACTTCAGGGGCAGGACCGCCTCGTCGAGGATCTCGCCCATGTGAACGCCCATGAGACCCACCTCGCCCGTGCCGGTCAGGAAGAGGTCATAGCCCCCGCCGCGCTTGGATTCCTCCACCTGGTACGCCTGCTCGCGCCCCGCGGGGAAGAAGCCCGTGCCCACCATCGTCTCCTCGCGCACGAGCGTGGGCACGCTCATCGCCGCAAAGCCGTGCCGCTCGACCATGAAGTCGATGGCGTAGCGCTGGACGGCCATGTGCAGCCGCATCCCGTCGCCGGTGAGGATGTAGGAGCGCGATCCCGCCAGCTTGACGCCGCGCTCGAAGTCCGCGAGTTTCAGGTCGCGGACGAGCTCGATGTGCGTCCTGGGCAGGAAGCCCTTGTTCGCCTCGAAGGGCCGGGCGGTGTCAAACCCCGGGGGGTTCCATCGCCGGATCTCGACGTTGTCGTCGCTGGTCGCGCCCACGGGCACGTCCGCGTCGGGCGGCAGGGGCACCTGCAGGGCGAGGTCCCGGATCTGCGGCTCGAGCGCCTGTTCCTTCGCCTCCAGTTCCTGGATGGCGCCCTTCATCTTCGCCGGGGCGCTCTTGAGCTCGTCGAGCTGCCGCTCGAGGGCTGCCTTGGCCTCGCCCTGGGCGCTCTTGAGCTGCCCCTGGAGCTTGCCGATCTGCGGACCGGCCTCCTTGCTGAGGCGGTTCTGCTCGGCGCGAAGGCGTTCGCGCTCCTGGGTGGTCTTGAGTTTCTCCTCGACCAGCCGGACCAGCCGGTCGATGTCGACGCTGACGCCCTTGGCCTTGGCGCCCTGGACGAAGCGGGCGGGATTCTCACGCAGTGCCTTAAGGTCGATCATGGAGCCCGAGTGTAGTTCCAGGCCAGGGGCGGTTCTCCCTCGGCGACGCCACGCCCCGGCGACTTTTCTCAACCCGCGATACCATCTCCCGGTTGACCGGCAGGGGCGCCGCCCCGCCGCGCACAATCCAACGTTTCTCAGGGGAAGGGCTTGGCCAAGTTCCGCCTCACGCCCGTCCGCGGGCAGACCAGGACCGTCGAGCTCACCGGCCCGATCAGCATCGGTCGCGGGCCGGAGAACGTCGTGCCCCTGCTCGACGAGAAGGCCAGCCGGCGCCACTGCACCATCGAGCCGCTGGGCGACGCCGCCTGGATCGTGCGCGACCTGGGCAGCCGCAACGGCACCAAGGTCAACGACTCCAAGATCGACCAGGCCGTCCTCAAGCCCGGGGACATCATCGCCGTGGGGGCCCACGAGTGTCTCTACGAGGCCGAGGGCCAGCCCGCCTTTGCCGTGGACGAGGCCGCGGCGGCGCTGCCCCAGATGTCCGCGGCGGAGGCGATGGGCCAGACCTCGGTCGCGTGGCTCTTCGAGCTGATGACGGTCATGTCCAACGTCCCGCCCAAGGAGGACCTGCCCGAGCCGGTGCAGGTGATCGACGCCAACGGGCGTCGCAGCGACGCGCTGGCGGGCTCCAGCGACGGGCCCAACTGCGTGCGGATCCTGCTGCAGCTGGCCAGCAAGTGCCGCGCCACGGACATCCACGTCGAGCCGCGCCCGGACAACTTCCACGTCCGCATGCGCGTCGACGGGGACATGGTCCCCATCGTCGACCTGCCCAAGCGCGTGGGCGAGCTCTGCTACGGGCTCATCAAGACCGCGTGCCAGATGCACGTCGTCGCCCGCGACGCCATGCAGGAGGGGCATTTTTCGTCCGAGTTCGTGGATCGGCGCGTCGAATACCGCGTCAGCTTCACCCCCAGCGTCTACGGGCAGAAGCTCGTCCTGCGCGTGCTCGACGAGCGCGGCGTTCCCCAGAGCCTCCTCGAGCTGGGCATGCCCCTCTACATGGTCGACCGCATCAAGCGCACCTGCGAGCAGGACAGCGGGCTCCTGCTCACCTGCGGGCCCACCGGCAGCGGTAAGACCACGACGCTCTACAACTGCCTGCGGATCATCGACCGCACCGCCCGCAACGTCATCACCATCGAGGACCCCGTCGAGTACCGCCTCGAGGGCGCCACCCAGATCCCCGTCGACGACACCAAGCAGAACACCTTCGGCACGCTCCTGCGCAGCGTCCTGCGCCAGGACCCCGACGTCATCCTCGTGGGCGAGATCCGCGACGAGGAGACCGCACGCACCGCCATGCAGGCCGCCATGACCGGGCACGTCGTCTTCTCCACCGTCCACGCCAAGGACACGATCGCGGCCATCTTCCGCCTGCTGGACCTGAAGGTCGAGCCCTACCTCGTCGCCAGCTCGCTCGACCTGATCCTGGCCCAGCGCCTGGTGCGCGTCCTGTGCGAGAACTGCAAGCGGGCCGTGCGCGTCAGCCCCGGGCAGGCCACGCGCCTGGGACGCTGGCTGGGGGGCAAGACGGAGATCTTCGCGTCCACCGGCTGCGCCCGCTGCCTGCGCACGGGCTACCGCGGACGCCGCGCCATCTTCGAGCTGCTGGACTTCAACGACGACCTGCGCGACCTCGTCCTCCACTCCCCCAGCATCGCGGGCATCAAGAAGATCATCGAGGGCGGGCACTTCAACACGCTCCAGCAGAGCGGCTGGAAGCTCGTGGCCGACGGGTTCACCAGCCTCGACGAGATCGATCGCGTGACGGCCGCGGCGCGCTGAGGCCCTTCCTCGCCCATCCAACAACACGCCGGACCGGGAGGGCCCGATCCGGCGCGTCGAAGGCGATCCTGTCGATGATCAGCGGCGGCGCCGCGTCGCCACGAGCCCGCCCAGCGCGAGCAGCGCCGCGGTCCCCGGCGCGGGCGTGCAGATCGTGTCCAGCACCACCTGCGTCAGGTAGCACTTGTCCTGCGCGGAGGGGTTGAAGATGTGCACGACCTCGAACGCGGGGTTGTACGGGAACATCAGAGAGTCGGACCACTGCGAGATCCCGCCCCCGATGGGGCTGGGCGTGACGACCGGCTCGCCGGGCCAATGCGTCCCGGGCATCCCGGCGGGGTCCGTAACCCCCCACCCCGGCAACGCGCCCGCGAACTTGATCTGCAGGTAAACGTACTTGGGCCCCGACGACGGTCCAAAGTTCGGCAGCAGGAAATCGATGAACCCGCCGGCAGGGATGGACCACACGCCGTTGCCGTTCCAACTCCCGACGCTCCCGGGCGGGAACCAGGTGGACCCATCCGGGTTGGAGATGTGCCCGGGCGCGGTCGCCGGGTTGCTGTGCGAAAACTCGGGCGACTGGGTCGGCGTGGTGAACGTCCATTCGTTGAACGTGGTGCCCGGCGCACCGCGGACCCATGGGGCGAGCGGGTTGCTTGGACTGGGCGGGAACAGATCGCCGGCGAGCGCCGGGACCGTCGACACGCCGACGGCGGCCAGAAACGCGAGTGCGAGAGTTCGCATGACTCTCCTCCTGCTTTGGGCCCGGGCGACGAGCCCGGGGGTCTTGTCTCCGCGTGCATCCTGCCGCGCGCGAAAAATCCTGTCAAGGTGGTTGTGCTCTGAATCCAAAGAATGCCCCGGGTGGGTGTCACGGGCCGAAGACCTACGCCGCCGGTCGTTCGCAGACGGTTCGCAATCGCCCGGGCGCGTTCTAGAAGTAATCGGTTTCAGCGGCGCGCGCTCTTACGACCGCAGGACCTCCGGGCGCTCAATCGTGCCGCAGCGCCACGATCGGGTCCTGCGCCGCCGCCCGGCGCGCGGGGTAGATCCCGAACACGAGCCCCGTTGCCGTCGCCACCAGGAACGACAACAGGATCGACCAGAGCGTGACCTGGCTGGGCAGCGGCTCGCCGCGCAGCGAATCGCCGATGAACGGGATGTCGGCGGCGTGGCGCGTGATCCAGGGGATCGACACGCTCAGCCCCACCCCCAGCCCCACGCCCACCAAGCCCCCGATGGCCGACAGCACGCCCGTCTCCACCAGGAACTGCACCAGGATGTGGCGGCGCGTGGCCCCGATGGCCCGCCGGATCCCGATCTCGCGGGTGCGCTCCGTCACGCTCGCGAGCATGATGTTCATGATCCCGATCCCGCCCACCAGCAGCGAGATCCCGGCCACCGCCCCGAACACCAGGTTGAACCGCCGGGCCTGGCGCTTGGCCGTCTCGAGCAGCTCGTAGGGCACGATCACTTCCAGGTCGATCATGCCCGGGTGCCGGGTTTCGAGGATCCGCACCAGGCGAGCGGCGTCGCTGAGCACGCGCTCGCGGGTGGGGCTCTGGACCATGATCTCCGTGATCTGCACGCCCGTGGCCTGCATGCTGCCCGAGCTGGAGCGCAGCACGATGTCCCCGAACGCGCTGCGCGCCGTCGTGAGGGGCATGTGGACGTCGAGATTGAAATCACGCCCGATCTGCGCCGCGCCGGCCCCACCGGCGTACCCCACCGGCGCCAGGACTCCCACGACCGTGAAGGGCTTGAGGTCCACCTGCATCGTCTGCCCCAGCGGATCCTCCAGCGGGAAGAACAGGCGGGCGATTTCCGCGCCGACCACCGCGACGCGGGCTTCCTCGTCCAGGTCCGCCTGCTGGAGGTATCGCCCGCGCGACACCCGCAGGTTCGCCACCTCCAGCATCTGCGGCGTCGTTCCGAACGCCTGGCTCGTCTTGCGACGCTCCAGGCGCATCACCTGCCCGCCCACGGCCTTCAGGGGCACGATCGACGCCGCGTCGGGGAAGTTCTCCTGCACCACCGCCAGCGTGTCCCGCGTCAGCCCGTAGCGATTGATCATCGCGCGCTGCTGCCCGCCCTGGTTGGCCGACTCGGGCGGCGGTTGCGAGCGCACGATGATGTTCCGCGCCCCGAGCTTCTCGATCTCCAGCAGGGCCTGCCGCTTGCTCCCCTCGCCCAGGCTCCCGTTGGTGATCACCGCCGCCACGCCCAGGATGATCCCCAGCGCCGTCAGGATCGAGCGCAGCATCCGCAGGCGCAGGTTCATGAGCCCAAGTCGCGAAGTTTCCAGAAGAAACTGCATGCGTGCGCCGGCTTTCCCTTGATCTTCCCCTCAAGAGGATAGGGAGTCCCGGACGACGTTCTGCGTGGGGGCCGATCGCTTGGGCCCCCGCGTGGAGGAGCGCGGGCGTGGCCAGGATCGACGTCAGGTGCGAGCGCGAGAAGGGCCGCGGATGGGCCTACGACGTGGAGATCCTCCGCGAGGACGGCGCCAGGACGACCCACCGGGTGACGCTGGCCTGGGTGGACCACGACCACTGGACGGGCGGCGCCTGCCCGCCCTCGCGCACCGTCGAGGCCGTGCTCCGCTACGTCGTCGAGCACGCGCCGGGCCAGGCCTTGCCGGCGACGTTCGACGCCGCACGCGCCCGGCGCTGGCTGCCCGGCATCGACCGCGAGCTGCGCACGGCGATGTAGCCCGGCCCGCCGGGCGCGGGGATCGACTCCGCCCGGAATCCGCCTAGGGCCTGGGGCTTGTCCCGTTGCGCCGCGTCACCACGAAGCTGACCACCTTGCTCGGGGCCTCGAACCTCAGGACCGCCTGCGTGGGCGGGAAGGTCGTGAACACGACCTCCTTGGACCGCACCCGACCGCCCTCAAGCTCGGTGAAGGACAGCGGGAGCAGGGCCACGACGGGCAGCTTCTTTTCGTCGATCTGGCGGATCACCTCGGGCGGTCCCGTGACGGTGACGTCCGCCACGAACTGGTTGCCCGCGTCGAAGGCGATGTCCCACGCGCTCTGCTCCACGCTCGCCAGCACGACCTGCACGGGGACCGACATGGGCTTGGACGTGGGCGTTCGGCTGCGCAGGGTGAGCGTGACCTCCGCGCTGGGCGGCTCGATCCGCACGCCGCGCTCCCCCGCCAACGGCGCGGGCAGGGCCAGGCGCACGCCGGGGATCGTCTCGCGACGCCCCGGGACCAGCGACTGGGCCGCCGCGTCGTCCACGCTCGCCACCACCTCGGCGTCCTTGGGGAGCTGGGAGAGGATCGCGCGCGGCCCGCGCACCCGCACCCGGGGGGGGCGCGACTCCGCGGTTCCATCCAACTCCCCGCTGACCAGCCGCACCGCCACCGCCAGCTCGCGCGATTCGAGCATCTCCACCCCCACGGGGACGCGCGAGGGTTCCACCGACGCGATGGCCGCCGCGAAGTGCTGGAACTCGGGGCGTGCCCGCAGCAGGGCCCGCAGGTCCAGCATGGTGTCCCCCGGCGCCGTGGGCATTCCCGGGGCGTAGGGATCGAGCCTCAGGGGCTGGCGCAGCACGCGCTGGGCCTCGTCCACCCGGTCCGCCGGGCCTTCCAGGCGCACCACCGGGCGCAGCACCTCGGCCCCGCTGGGATTGCCCTCTCCCGCCAGCAGGCGCACCACGCGCTCGCCCGCCGCGTCCCGGACGACGCTGACGTCGGCCGTCACCTCGGCCTGGCGCAGCGTCTCGGTCTCGGCGAACGCCCAGATCAGGGCGGTCACGATCGTGACCATGACCAGCGTCGGGATTTCCTTGAGCACACGCGTCACGCCGACACCCCCCGCTCAGCCCGCCTTGGCCGGCTTGCCATGCTCTCCGACCGAGGACTCCAGCGACCGCGGGTCGAGCCCGAAGGCCGTCTGCCCCGAGACGGTCTCGCCCGGATCCTCGGCGCGTCGCGCCTCGGGCGCGGGCGGGGCCTCGACCGCCGCCGCCCGGGCTTCGTTCTTGGCCCGCTGGCCCAGCTTGCCCCGCAGCTCCAGGCGCAACTGCTCGTGCGAGATGGGGTTGCTCAGGCGCCCGCGCTCCGCCAGGCGGATGTACCCCGTCTCCTCGCTCACCACGATCGCCAGCGCGTCGCACTCCTTGGTCAGCCCCACCGCCGCCCGATGCCGCGCGCCCAGTTCCTGGTCGGGCATGTCCTCGGGCTCGGCCAGGGGCAGCTGCACGCCCGCCGCGTGGATCGTCCTCCCCTTCACCACCACCGCCAGGTCGTGCAGCGCCGAGCCGGGGAAGAAGATCGTCTGGAGCAGACGCGAGGACAGCTCCGCGTTGAGCACCGTCCCGCCCTCCACCAGCCCCTTGAGCCCCGTCGACCGCTCCACCACCACGATCGCGCCAAACTTGCTCCGGCTCAGGTACCGGCACGCCTCCGACACCTGCTCGGCGATGTACACCACGTCCTTCTGCGTCGCCCGGAAGAACGGCGTCTCGCCCAGGCGCACCAGGGCCCGGCGCAGCTCGGGCTGGAAGATCACCACCAGCGCGATCGCGATCAGGGCCAGGAACTTGTCCGACAAGACCGTCAGCCGCTGGAACAGCTGGACGCGCGACAGGACGGCGATCATGACCGCCAGGACCAGCAGCCCCTTGACCGCGCCCGCCGCGCGTGTCCCCCGCAGGAACCGGAAGATCGCGTACACGACCATCCAGATCAGCGCGACCTCGATGGCGACGTAGAGCGGGTTGTACCCCGCCACGCGAGTGAGGAACGAGTTGATCCGGTCCCAGGAGATCACGCCTGCACACGCCCCGCCGGGCCCGGCGCCCCCGGGGGCGCCCGTCGCCCGATCTCTCGTCTCTCCCGCTCCCCGCGTCCACCCTCATCGATCCGATGCGGCTCCGCCCCGGGAGTTTATCGGCTCGGGCCCCGCGTGCCCGCCCCGAATCGCCAATTTGCAACGATCGTGACGATCAGGCAACCCCACGCCCGCGCCGGGCCAACGATCCCGCGGACTATGCCCTACCGCGTTGTCAAGTTCCACGGCACGCCCAACCCCAACGCGCTGCGACTCCAGCTCGATCGGGTCGTCCCCCCGCTGGCCTCTCCCGCCCTGCGCTCTTATTCGGACCCCGATCGTGCCGCTCAGGACGACCTTGCCCGGCGGCTCATGGGCGTCGTCGGCGTCGCCAACCTCCTCATCCAGAACGATTGGATCACCGTGGGCAAGCTGCCCCAGACGCCCTGGGCCACCCTCAAGCCCGCGCTGGCCAAGGCCCTGGGCGACGCGCCCTGAACGCCATGCCCGCACGCCGCGACAGCCCGGGCCCCAGGGCCTCCCCCGACGCCCCGGTGGTCCGCGCGCTTCTGGCCTGGTTCGCCCGCGCCGGGCGCGACCTGCCCTGGCGCCAGGCCGGCCCCGCAGGGCGCGATCCCTACCGCGTGCTCGTCAGCGAGGTCATGCTCCAGCAGACCCAGGTCTCCCGCGTCCTCCTGAAGTTCCCGGAGTTCCTCTCCCGTTTCCCGGACCTCGCGTCGCTGGCCCGAGCCCGCGAGCACGACGTGCTGGCCGCCTGGACCGGGCTGGGCTACTACCGGCGCGCGCGCGCCCTCCACCGGGCCGCCCGGGCCATCGTCGAAGCGCACGGGGGGCTGGTCCCCGCCGATCCCGCCGCGCTGCGCGCCCTGCCGGGCATCGGGCGCTATACCGCCGGGGCCATCGCCTCGCTGGCCTTCAACGTGCCCGAACCCCTCGTTGACGGGAACGTCTCCCGCGTGCTCCTGCGCTTGCATGGGAAAGACCTGGCGTCCGACGACCCCCGGGCCGTTGCATGGGCATGGGCCCGAGCCGGGGACCTGGTCAAGGCGGCGGATCGTCGCCCCGGCGAGCTGAACGAGTCGCTGATGGAGCTGGGCGCGACCGTGTGCACGCCGCGGTCGCCGCGCTGCGGCGCGTGCCCGGTGGCCCGGTTGTGCGTGGCCCGGGCCCGGGGTGTCCAGGAGTCCATCCCGCGACCCAAGGCGCGCGCGCGCCAGCGCCGCGCCTGGCACGTGGTCCTGCGCCTGCGCGATGCCCGGGGGCGGTTCTGGCTCGAGCGCCGGGCGGGGTCGGGGCTCTGGGCGGGGTTGTGGCAGTGCCCCACGGTCGAGTCCGATCGCGCGCCACGTTCCGCCGCCACGCTGGCCCGCACCCGCGCCCGGGGCTTGGGCGCCGCCGCTCCAGCACTCTGGCGCGCCCGCGAGCGATTCGACTTCAAGACCACCGCCTGCCGCGTCACGTTCGTCGTGTTCGACGCCCGGGTCCAAACCGTCCGCGGCCCGGGACGCTGGTGCACACCCGAAGCCTCCCGGCGCCTGCCCATCTCCAGCCCCATGCGGCGTGTCCTGGGCCCGACCTGAGGTTCGCGCTCCACCCGCCTCGCCCTTTCCCTACGCTCACCCATGCGTTTCCTGTTTCTGGGCACGGGCACCTCGGCGGGAGTCCCCGCCATCGGGTGCTCGTGCGACGTCTGCACGAGCACGGACCCGCGGGACAACCGCCTCCGCACCAGCGCGGCCCTGTGCTGGCGCGACCCCAAGGGGCACGAGCGCACCATCCTCCTCGACACCGGGCCGGACCTGCGCCAGCAGGCACTCCGTTTCGGGCTCACACGCTGCGACGCCATCCTCTACACGCACAACCACGTCGACCACACCTTCGGGCTCGACGAGGTCCGCCGCTTCAACGTCGTCCAGAACGGGCCTACCGATGTCTACGCCGAGCCCCACACCCTCGACCACCTCCGACGGGTCTACAAGCACATCTTCGACAAGGACCGCAACGTCAACGACACCTTCGTCGCCTCGCTCATCGCCTTTCCCATTGACCCCGATCGTCCCATCGACCTCTTCGGC
>JBGAOG010000003.1:0-72661 GCA_044221985.1 Phycisphaerales bacterium | reverse complement strand
CAGGATGAAGGTTGACCGGATCCTGGGCGAGGCCGCCATCCGCGAGCGGGCCGCCGATGACGCGGCGGCGGCGGCGGGCGGGTCCTGCGGGCCAGGCTGCGGGTGCTTTTCCAAGAAGGCGTGAGGGCGGGACGTCCCCATGGCGCGGGCGTGCCCGCGTCTCCCCCTCGGGTCGGCCCGGCCGATCGAGGAGCGGTGCCTGGCGCGGCGTTCGAGTTGCGTCGCACGCCGGAGAAAGAAAACGCCCCGCGCCGGGAGGGCGCGGGGCACTGAGAACAAGAACAGGGGATCGTGACGGACGATCAGCGGCGGCGGCGCCCGGCGACGAGCCCGCCCAGTCCCAGCAGCGCGAGGCTGCCCGGGGTCGGGATGTAGGTCACGTCGAGGGAGTAGCTGCCCGCGTTGGTGCCGGCGGTGATGCCGCCGATCAGGGGCGTGAAGTTGGTGTTGTAGCCGCCGGTGACGATCGTGTACGCGCCGGGGGCGAGGGAGAGCCCGTTGGCGCCCGCGCCGAGCGGATCGAGCGCGCCGAAGGAGAGCATGCTGAAGAGCCCGGCGCCGCCGTCGTCGTCGGTGGCCACGAGGTTGCCCGCGGAGTCGTAGAGCGCGACCTCGGTGTCGGTCATGCTCCCGCTGGCGCCGGCGTTCATGGAGATGTTCAGGTAGCCGCCGCCCGCGGGCACGCCGAAGGCGGAGATGTCGAAGGTGAAGAAGTCGAGCCCGCCCGAGACGTGCGAACCGGCGGTGCTGTGGGTGAGTCCGTCGGCGGGCAGAGCGCCCAGGGAGTAGCTGCCGTTGGTCAGCACGCTGGAACCGAACTCGTAGGTCACGGTGCTCCAGTTGGCGTCGGCGCCGACGCCGTCGTCATAGGACTCGAACCACTCGAAGTTCACCGCGCCGCCGCTGGTGAGCGAGAAGGGCGTGACCGGGATGGTCGTGGGCCCGATGGAGAGCGGGCTGGTGAACGCGCCCGTGGTCGAGGCCTGGTAGTTGAAGCCCGTGAACGCGCTGCCGGCGCCGGCGGTCAGGCGCACGCGGGCCTCGCTGGCGTAGGTGCCCGAGATCACTGCGTTCAGCGTGCCCGTGACGCGGATCGCCGTCACCGAGCCGCCGGCCCCGGCGGTCCACGAATCCAGGGCGTTGGACGCGTTGCCCTGGGCGGCCACGGAGTCCTTGCCGGAGAACGTCGCCGAGGCGAACGGCGAGAATGCGATGGTGCTTCCCAGCACCGATGTCGCCATGCCGGCGACAACGACCAAACCAAGTGCGAGCTTGCTCATATCTTGACTCTCCTCACCCCCCTCTCGGGGAGAACTCCCGCTGCGCGACACACACAACCTGCGGCACGTTCCGCAGACATCAGGCCTGGCCGAGCCAGCGGAGTTCACCGGCCGGGCCTGACGAATTCAAAGTTCAGCCGAGCCACGGATGATCCCGGGGGCTTCTCCGACTCTTCCAATCTTCACCCTAACCGCAGATGGGCATGTTGGCAAGGTCGAAGTTCGGATTTTCGCAGGCCGAATCTGGGTATGCCTCCTCGGTCGCTCCGAGAACCAAGCGCCAGGAGAGATGGACCGCTCCAGGACGAGCGTGTTGGCCGCGCTCGAAATAGGGTTGTGTTAGGAATCGGTACCGCGTGGGTGGCGGGCGGAGCCGCGGGAGCGAACCGGAAGCCGCGGACCAATCCGGCCATCCCGTGCGACGCCAGCGTCAACGGGACGGTCCCCCCGCCAAGAAGCGCCACGCGCACATCCGCGCCCGCGGGGGAGCGCGAGGAGCCCAGGAACATGCAAGCGAGACGCCCGCGTACCCCGATTGGGGTCGGAGCGACATTGCGACGACGGAGGCGAACCAAGGCGGTCGACGTGCTTCCCGCGGCGTTGCCGAGAGCACCGGGCGCACATGCCCGTTGGGCGCGGCCAGGGGCACGCGGCCTGGCTCAGCCCCTCAGGCTCGCCAGGTCGATCACGAAGCGGTACTTGACGTCGCTCCTGAGCATCCGCTCGTAGGCCTCGTTGATCTTCTGCATCGGGATGATCTCGATGTCGGACACGATGCCATGCTCGGCGCAGAAGTCGAGCATCTCCTGCGTCTCGCGCAGGCCGCCGATGAGCGAGCCGGCGACGTGGCGACGCCGGAAGATGATGGGCATGACCTCCAGGGGCGGGTGGGGACGGTCGGGCGCGCCGACGAGGCACATGGTGCCGTCGCGGTCGAGGAGGTTCATGAAGGGGTTGAGGTCGTGGGGCATGGCGACGGTGTTGAGGACGAGGTTCAGGGAGTTGGCGAACTTCGCCATCTGGGCCGGGTCCTTCGAGACCACGACGTCGTGCGCCCCCAGTCGCATGGCGTCGGCGATCTTGCCCGGCGAGGTGGTGTAGAGCACGACGTGCGCGCCCATTGCCCGGGCGAGCTTCACGCCCATGTGCCCCAGGCCCCCCAGGCCCACCACGCCTACGCGCGTGCCCTTGCCGACCTTCCAGTGGCGCAGCGGGGAGTACGTCGTGATCCCCGCGCACAGCAGCGGCGCCGCCCCCGCGGGGTCGAGCTTGCTCGACACCTTGAGGACGAAGTGCTCATCGACGGTGATCCCCGTGCTGTAGCCGCCGTAGGTCACCGGCTCGGTCCCGTGCTTGTCGGGCGAGCCATAGGTCAGGACGAACCCCCCTTCGCAGTAGTTCTCCAACCCCTCGCGGCACGAGCGGCAGGCGCGGCACGAGTCCACCAGGCACCCGACCCCGACCGTGTCGCCCGCCTTGAAGCGCTGCACCTGCGGGCCGACCTTCGTCACGCGACCGATGATCTCGTGCCCGGGCACGCAGGGGTAGACGCCCATCTTCCACTCGTTGCGGGCCATGTGCAGGTCCGAATGGCACACCCCGCAGAACAGGATCTCGATCTGCACGTCGCGCGGGCCCGGATCGCGACGGTTGAGCGTGAAGGGGACGAGCGGCGTCGTGGCGGAATGGGCGGCGTACGCGAGTGCCTTGGGCATGGATGGCTCCGGGGGATGGACAACGGGCTCTTCGCTTGAGCGTAAGCGGTGCTCCGGCTCGACGAGAGACGCCCGGCGGGCGACCTGCGGATCGCCGGGTGCGACTACCGGGGGAGACGCCTCCCCACCCACCACGCGCCCAGCGACGCCACGAGCGTTCCCCCGCCCAGCAGCACCACGCCCGCGGCGCACATCTGCTCCTCGCGGGCGAAGTGCAGGTAGGCCAGGATCGTGTGGGCCAGGCACCCGGGCCCGGGCGGGAGCACGATGGTCGTGCTCTCGATCTCCTGCAGGCTCAGCAGCAGCCCGCCCGCGGCGACGCTCACGAACATGCCCAGGTGCGGACGCAGTGCGAACTCGAAGACCGAGCGCATGCCCCCCGCACCCTCGAGGCGAGACAGGTCCCGCAGGGCGGCACTCCGCGACGCCGCCAACCAGACGCCCGCCAGCAGCGCGATCAGGCCGAAGCGCCCGATGTGCGCGATCGCGGGCAGGCCCGCGTCCAGCAGGCCTCGCGCGGCGTCTCCCGGAAGGAGTGCTCCCAGAGCCTGCCCCGCGCGCGCCACGCCCGAGCCCATCAGCACGCCCGGCAGCAACGCCCCCACACCCAGCAGCGCCGTAGCGAAGGCGACGGCCCTGGGCAGCGTCGCGCCGCGCCGGTGGGCCACCGCCGCCCAGGCCAGGATCGCCAGCACGCCCATCGAAAAGCCCACGACGGCGCCCGTGCGCAGGCTCTCCAAGATCGCCCAGAGCTCGCGCGTCAGGAATTCCGGGATCGACGCCCATGTGTTCAGGTGCAGGGCGAAGAGGACCAGCGGGAGCAGGACGCTGACGCCCCAGACCACCGCCGACATCCACGTGCTGAGGCGCGTCCCGCCCCATGCGGCTCGGGGGGGGTGACGCGACGCTGCCCGCCTCGCGCCCGGCTCGTCCGGGGGCGGATCGTCCCCGGATTCCGCGCGGAAGGTGCCCGCGCGGGGGCGATAGGCGCTGGCGGAGGAGCGGAACCCCTGCACCCGGCGCCCGCCCGCGTGACGACCCCAGGCACGCGGATCTCGCGCCCGAATCGCCCCAGGCGCGCCGCCGTCGTCGTAATCCCAGCCCCCCTCCATCGCCCGCGTCACCCGCCGGGCGATCACCACACCGCCCAGCACGGCGACGCCCGCCAGCGGCCAGGCCTGCACCCAGCCCAACATCGAGCCCGGGCGCTGCGCCAGCGTGGCCCAGACCTCGACGGCGTACGTGGGCGCCTGGGCCAGGTGCAGCGGGACCGCCGACCCGAGCATCAGCAGCGCGACCAGGGTCACCGCCAGCACCACCCCATCGCGCGAGATCGCGAGGACGAACCCCGCGCGACGAGGTCGGGAGAGCCCGTCCAATTGCATCGTCTCGAGCAGGGCGTCGTCCACCCGGCGCAGGGTGGGCAGCAGCGCGAGCATGGCCAGGGGCCATGCCCACATCGCCAGCCCCACCACCGCGAGCACCCGCCCCGCCAGCAGGGGAATCCACTCCGCGTGGGCCGCCGCCCGTTCCAGCCAATCGCCCACGACGGTTCCCGGCGAGCGCAACAGGTTGAGCCCGGCGTAGGCCAGGTAGGTCGGGCACGCCAGGGGAACGAGCATCGGGGCCAGGGCGCCCGGGCCGCGCGTTCGCGCGTGCCAGGCCGCCGGAAGCGCCAGCAGCGTCGCGAGCACTCCGATGCACGCGGCGTAGGCCAGCGACGAGAGCAACAGCCCGAGGGAGGGCGTCGCGGCATTCCGGAAGGCCTCCGCGAGCTCGCCCGGGGGTTCGCCAGGCTTGGGGCCCGCCCGCCCGCCAAGCCCGGTGATCTGCACGACGATGGGCACAAGCACCACGAGGACGGCGACGGCGGCCAGCAGCAACCCCGCCCAGGCGAACCCGCGACGCATCGCTCGTGAGCATGGGCAACCCCGGTCCTTCACGCCGGGGAATGTACGGGATTGTCGCCGGGCGTGCGCGCCGAGTCCCGAACAACCCCCTGCATCGGCGGGGAAGAGGGCTCGCGCCGCGCGTTGGCCCGAGGTATCATCCGCCCTTATGGCACGCTCACGCGCCCATCGTCGCCGCACGCCCAAGAAGCCGCCAACCGGGAAGTCCGCCCCTGCCAGGCGCCCCGGCGGCGCGGGAGCCGCCCCGGCGTTCGGAGGCTTCAAGGCCCGACCGGTCCAGCCGCCCAAGGGAGGTCCGGATTGCGTCGGGCGCATCCGGCGGCTCATGAGCCTGGGGAATCAGCAGGACCTCGACCACCTGCTCATCACCAATCCGCTCGACGTGGGGTACCTGACGGGCTTCATGGGCGGCGACAGCTACCTCGTCCTCGGTCCTGCCGCGGGCCCCAAGCAGGCGCTCGTGATCAGCGACGGTCGCTACGACGAGGAGCTTCGCCCCTTCCGCGGGCTCGTCGACGTGCTCATCCGCGACAAGTCCATGGCGCTGGCGACCGCCGACGTGCTCGCGAGCACGCACGTGCACCGCTGCGGCATCCAGAGCGACCACCTCACCCTGGGCGAGTCGGACTCCATCGCTCGCGCCCTGGGGGCGGATCGCTCGGGCAAGCTCGTCCCCGTCACGCACCTGGTCTCCAAGCTGCGCGAGGTCAAGGACGCGTTCGAGGCCGAGTTGATGCAGACGGCCACGCGCATCCAGGAAGCCGCCCTGCTCGCCGTGCTGCCCACGATCAAGGCCGGGCAGACGGAGATGGAGATCGCGGCGGTGCTGGAGATGGAGATGAAGCGCCGCGGGAGCCCCCGCTGCTGGTTCGACAGCATCGTCGGCGCCCGCGCCAACGGCGCCCTCCCCCACTACCGCCCGGGCCTCACCAAGACCGCCGCCAACCAGCCCCTGCTCATCGACTGGGGCTCGACCTTCGCCGGGTACGGCGGGGACATGACCCGCACGTTCTGCTTTGGCCGGTGGCCCGCGAAGATGCGCGAGATCTACGAGATCGTGCGTGAAGCGCAGGAGACGGCCGCCGCCGCGCTCGCGCCCGGAAAGCGTGCCCACCAGATCGATCGCATCGCCCGCGACATCATCGAACGCACGGGCTATGGCAAGGAGTTCAACCACGGGCTGGGGCACGGGCTGGGGCTCAGCAAGGAGCCGCCCTATCTCAACCCCCTTTGGCCCGACATGGAGCTGGTCCCCGGGCACGTCGTGACCGTCGAGCCGGGCATCTACCTTCCCGGGATCGGCGGCGTGCGGATCGAGGACCTGTACATCATCACCGAGAACGGCGCCCGCAACTTCTGCTCGCTGCCCAAGACGCTCGAATGGAGCACGTTGTAAAGAAAGAGGCACCAGGCCCCGTGCCTTCCTCCTGGAGTCCCCATGGATCTGAATCAACTGAAAGAACTCGTGAAGCTGATGGTGGACAACGACCTGTCCGAGGTCGAGGTTCGCAGCGATGAGCAGACGACGCTCTACCTGCGTCGCGGCCCGGAGAAGGGCGCGCTCGCGGCCCCCGCGCCGATGATGTACGCGCCCCAGGCCGCGGCTTCCGCGCAGGCGCCGGCGCCGTCCGCCGCGGCGCCCGCTCCCGCGCACGCCCCGGGGCTGATCGCCATCGAGAGCCCGATGGTGGGCACGTTCTACTCCGCCCCCAACCCCGATACCCCGCCCTTTGCCAAGCCCGGCAGCCAGGTCACGCCCGACAGCGTGGTCTGCCTCATCGAGGCCATGAAGGTCTTCAACGAGATCAAGGCCGAGAAGTCCGGCGTCGTCGAGCAGGTCCTGGTCAAGAACGGCGAGGCCGTCGAGTTCGGGCAGAAGCTGTTCCTGGTGCGTCCGGCGTAGGCGAAAAGAGAGACGAAGTTCCGGAGAGACGAAGAGACGAAGTGCAAGGCCAAGAGGGACGGATCGTGGCTGGCGTGAAACGGTTTCAGGATCTCGTCGCGTGGCAGAGGGCGATGGCGCTTGCCAAAGCCGTGTATCTGCTGACGCGTCAGCTTCCTGATGCCGAACGATTCGGCCTGGTCCAGCAGATTCGCCGGGCCGCCGTCTCCATCCCCTCGAACATCGCCGAGGGATTCGGGCGCCAGTCCACAACGGACATGGTCCGGTTCCTCCGTGTTGCTCGCGGCTCGCTTTTCGAGCTCGACACCCAACTTCGCCTCAGCACGGAGCTCGACATGCTCTCGCCCGATCAGGTGCCCCGCAGCCTCATCGACGAAACCGACCGCGTCCTCCAGGGCCTCATCAACAGCCTCTCCCCGACGATGGAACCCAGAAGCGCCTAGATACATCGCCCCTCGTGCCTCATCTGCCCTCCCGATCTCCGTCACTCCGTCTCTTCCCCCTCCCGAACTTCGTCTCTTCGTCTCTCCGGAACTCCGTCTCTCTCTGAGAACCCCATGTTCAAACGCATCCTCATTGCCAACCGAGGCGAGATCGCCCTCCGCATCATGCGCGCCTGCCAGGAGATGGGCATCGAGACGGTGTGCGTCTACAGCACCGCCGACAAGGACGCCCCCTACCTCCGCCTCGCCGACCGCGCCATCTGCATCGGCCCCGGACCCGCGCGCCAGTCCTACATCGACATCTCCCGCATCATCGCCGCCGCCGAGATCGCCGACGTCGACGCCATCCACCCCGGCTACGGCTTCCTCTCCGAGCGCGCCGACTTCTCCCAGGCCTGCCGCGACTGCAAGATCGAGTTCATCGGGCCCAGCCCCGAAGCGATGGCCAAGCTCGGCGACAAGGTCGCCTGCAAGAAGACCGCCAAGGAGGCCAAGGTCCCCATCTTCCCCGGCTCCGACGGCGCCATCGAGGACGAGGAAGAGGCCGTCAAGGTCGCCAACAAGATCGGCTACCCGCTCATCATCAAGGCGGCGGCGGGCGGCGGCGGGCGCGGCATGCGCGTCTGCCGCAACGAGGCCACGCTGCGCTCCGCGATCAAGGCGGCCCAGCAGGAAGCGCTCGCCGCCTTCGGCAACGGCGCCGTGTTCATCGAGAAGTTCCTCGAGCACGCCCGGCACGTCGAGGTCCAGGTCCTGGGCGACAAGCACGGGCACAGCGTCCATCTCTTCGAGCGCGACTGCTCCCTCCAGCGCCGCCACCAGAAGGTGATCGAAGAAGCCCCCGGCCCGCACATCGACAAGAAGAAGCGCGAGGCCGCCTGCGAGGCCGCCGCACGCCTCATCAAGGCCGCCAACTACCACGGGGCCGCCACCGTCGAGTTCCTGATGGACGAGAAGCAGAACTTCTACATGCTCGAGGTCAACACCCGCGTGCAGGTCGAGCACCCGGTGACGGAGATGATCACCGGCATCGACATCGTCAAGACGACGATCCGCGTGGCGGCGGGCGAGCGCATGCCCTTCCGCCAGGGGGACATCGTCGCCCGCGGGCACGCCATGGAGTGCCGCATCAACGCCGAGGACCCCGAGCACAACTTCCGCCCCAGCGCTGGGCGGATCAACCTCTTCGAGCCCCCCGGCGGCCTGGGCGTCCGCCTCGACACGCACGTAGTCACCGGCTACACCGTGCCCCCCAACTACGACAGCATGATCGGCAAGCTCATCTGCTGGGCGGACGACCGCGCCCAGTGCATGGACCGCATGGCCCGCGCGCTCAACGAGTTCCGCGTCGAGCCCATCAAGACGACCATTCCGCTCCACCGCCGCCTCATGGAAGACCGCGCGTTCAGGCAGGGCGGCGTGGATATCCACTACCTTGAGCGGTTGCTCAAGTAAGAGGGATATTCACCACGGAATCCGCGGAGGAGAGGGTGTGGGGATTGGGCCATGCGGAGGAGGGAGCGATCCCGACTTCGCTACCCGACCTCGTGGAACGTGCGTACAGCCTGCGGACGGCTCGTCCCGTGCCAGGGCCCTGGGGTTTCGGCGCCAAGGTGTCGCGCTTGCCGCCAAGGCTGGGTTGATATCCGGTATCTCGAGCGACTCCTCAAACAGGTGTTGTGCTCCGCGACGCACCCGACGCGATGTAAGTTGCTCTGGGGACATGACTTATCAATCGCGGTCAGTCAGTTCCTTCTTCCGCATCGCAATCTCGCCTTCGAGGTGACGCTGGCGCACAAAGGGAGGTTGACGCCCGAGTTTGAACTATTCCTCTGGACGCGGGGCGTCCGCTTGGTATGTTGAGGGAACAGTGCCCGCGGATAGGGACGGTCGTCCCGTCGGCGAGCACAGAGGCCGGGGGGCTTCCCATGCTGAATTCGTTGCTTTGGAATTGCCTTTCATCCGTCGTCGCGGCGCGCGCATGGCGGAGCACGCTGTCCCGCCGCCTGGTCGCGGGCGTTGCGTCGGTGCTGGCCCTGGCGTCACCGGCCCGGGCCCAGTGCACGCCGCATTGGCTCATCGGCGACGGCCTGCCGGGGATCAACGGGACGGTGTACGCGCTGACGTCCTGGGACCCCGACGGCCCGGGCCCGTTACCGCCCGTGCTCGTCGCGGGCGGGCAGTTCACGATCGCGGGCAACGCCCTCGCCAGCAACATCGCGGCGTGGGACGGCACGCGCTGGTCGCCCATCGGCCTGGGCGCCAACGGGCTCGTGCGCAGCCTGGCGGCGCATCCCGACGGGACGCTCGTCGCCGGCGGGCAGTTCACGCAGGCCGGGGGCGTGCCGGCCGTGCGCCTGGCCAAGTACAGCGCCGGTGCGTGGTCCGCCTACGGCAGCGGCGCCAACAGCACGGTCATGTGCGTGCGATTCCTGGGCAACGGCGACCTCGTCGCCGCCGGGTTCTTCAGCAACGTCGCGGGCGTCACCGCCTCGGGCATCGCCCGGTTCAATGGCTCGAGCTGGTCGGCGCTGGGCAGCGGGACCAATGACGCCGCCTACATCGTCAAGGAGCTTCCCAATGGGGACCTGATCGTGGGCGGCGAGTTCACGCAGGCGGGCGGGCTCAGCGCCCTGCGCATCGCGCGCTGGAACGGGACGGCCTGGTCGGCGTTCGGGACGGGCATGAACAACACGGTTGCCGCCATCGAGACCAACGCCGCGGGGGACATCATCGCGGGCGGGTTCTTCACCACGGCGGGCGGCATCAGCGCCGTCGGCGCCGCGCGCTGGAACGGCTCCACCTGGGCCGCCATGGGCACCGGGACCAACGACGCCATCTGGTCCCTCATGCGCCTCTCCAACGGGGACATCATCGCCGGGGGTGAGTTCTCGCTGGCGGGCGGGTCTGCGGCGGTGGGCGTGGCCCGCTGGAACGGATCGGCCTGGTCCGCGGTCTCGACCGGGACCAACAACGCCGTGTACGCGCTGCTCAATTCCAGCGCGAACCAGTTCGTGGCCGGCGGCGCGTTCACGACCGCGGGGCTGACCAGCGCCCAGCACGTGGCCGCGTGGAACGGCTCGGCGTTCCAGCTCCTGGGCAGCGGCACGGAGGCCGCGGTGGAAGCCATCGTCGCGCTGGGCGCGACCGGATACGCCATCGCCGGGTCGTTCACCTCCGCCGGGGGGCTGGTCGCGGGACGTGTGGCGGCGTTCGACGGGACCGCATGGTCCAACCTCGCCGGGGGCGTCAACGCCGCGGCCCACGCCGTCGCCGTGATGCCCAACCACGACCTGGTCGTCGGCGGGGACTTCACGACGGCGGGCGGGCTCGTGGGCGCCAACCGCATCGCCCGCTGGAACGGCGCCGCCTGGTCACTGCTGGGCTCGGGCATGAACAACTCCGTCCTCGCGCTGCTCGCCCTGCCCAATGGGGACCTGGTCGCGGGCGGCACGTTCACCTCCGCGGGCGGGGTCTCGGCCGTTCGCATCGCCCGCTGGAACGGGTCCGTCTGGACGGCCCTGGGCACCGGGCTGAACAGCACCGTCCGCGCCCTGGCCACCACCTCCAACGGCGACATCATCGTCGCGGGTGACTTCACCACCGCCGGCGGGAACGCCGCGGTCGGCATCGCCCGCTGGAACGGCACGTCCTGGGCTCCGCTGGGCTCGGGCACCAACAACAGCGTCCGCGCGCTGGCCGTCCTGCCCGACGACACCATCATCGCCGGCGGGCTGTTCACGGTCGCCGGCGGGATGGTCGCCAATCGCATCGCGCAGTGGAACGGAACCGCGTGGACGCCGCTGGATCCCGCCGGGATGAACAGCAACGTCTACGCCCTGGCGGTGCTCGGCTCGGACATCCTGGCCGGGGGCGTCTTCACGACCGCGGGGGGAACCGCCGCCAGCCGCATGGCCCGCTGGACGGGCACGCAATGGCTGGCGCTGGGGCTGGGCGTGGACAACCAGGTCAACGCGCTGGCGCGCGTGGCGGGGGTCGATCTGCTCGCCGGCGGGACGTTCAACGTTGTGGACGGCACCATCGCGTCGCCCTTCCTCGGCCGCTGGCATTGCCTGTGCCCGGCGGACCTGGACGATGGCAACGGGGCCGGGAACGCCGACGGGGCCGTGACCATCGACGACCTGCTCTTCTTCCTGGCCGCCTACGAGGCCGGGGATGCCGCCGCCGACCTGGACGACGACGGCGCCGAACCGGCCAACCCCGACGGGGCGGTGACGATCGACGACCTGCTCTTTTTCCTCGCGCACTACGAGGGCGGGTGTTGACGCCCGGGGGGCGCGTCTGGACGAAAGCAGGCCGCCGGCGGTCACGGGGATCGCCGGCGGCGGGAGCAGAGCGGGAGAACTCACCGCCGAGGCAGGATGTGCTCGGACGCTCCCGAGCGACCAAGGTCAGCAACCGGCCGCGTAATGCTCCAGGAAGTACAGCAGGTCGTTGATGTCCACGCCACCGTCGGGCGTGCCGGTGGCGCTCCCATCGTCGAGGTCGGCGGCCAGCTCCCCCGCCTCGTACTTGGCGATGAAGTACAGCAGGTCGTTGATGTCCACGCCGCTGTCGGGCGTGCCCACGCCGTTGCCGCAGTCCAGGTCCGCCGGGCAGTTCGTGAACTCCACGCGAACGATGCCGGGCAGCGTGAAGAGGCTCCAGCCCTTGGGCATGTCGGTGAGCACGCAGGAACCCAGGACGGTGGTCGCGGTCACGACGTCGAAGTGCGTGCCCTGGGGCGGGTTGGAGAACCCGTTGACCAGGCGGACGCGCACCAGCCCGTCGAGCGTGAAGTTCGAGGTGGAGACGACGCGGTCGTACTGCCCCACCGCGGTGCCGCCGATCTCGATGTCCAGCACGCCCGAGGCGTGCATGACCATGGGGCCGGCGAGGGAGATCGTGGCGGTCTCGCCCGGGCCCGTCCCGGGCGAGAGCGTGCCCTGGAGTTGGGTGTTGGGATAGACGCGGCCGCGCCCGGCGAGCGTCTGCCCCGGGGCGAGCGTCAGGACGTTGGAACCGCTGCTGTAGTAGATGTACGCGGAATCCGGGTTGGCCGGGTTGGCGTTGAGGATGATGGTGCCCGTACCGCCGATCGTGAGCGCCGGGGAGTTGATGCTCATGGAAGTGCTGACGTTGGTGCCGGCGGCGTTGACGGTGAGCGTGCCGTGGTTGGTGAACCCGCCGGTGAGGGTCAGCGTGAGCCCGGCGTTCAGGGCGAGGGGCCCGGCGAGCGTCACCCCGCTCAGGGTGCTGCTCGCGGTCACGGTGGCGGATCCGCCATTGCTCAGGGTCAGAGCGCCGCCGGTGAGCGTGACGGCGCTGAGGTTCATGGTCCCGGCATTGGCCAGGAGCGTGCCCGAAGCGCCCTGGGTGATGCCGAGGCCGGAGAGGTTCAGGATGCCCCCGCCGACGGCCTGGATCAGGGCGTTGTTGGTCTTGGTGCCGCCATTCACCTGCAGGACGCGCCCGCTCACGTCGGCCTGGATGGTCCCATTGTTCACGAAGCTGGCGTAGATGTCGCCCGTGCCCCGGATCGTCTGGGTGGAGGGGATGGTGAGCACGTTGCTCCCGCTGTTGTAGTAGATGTACGCCGAATCGATGTTCGCGGGATGGGCGTTGAGGACGACGGTGCCCGTGCCCGCGAGGGTGAGCGCCGAGGAGTAGATGTCCAGGTGCGTGGAGGCGTTGGCGCCGGTGGGATTGACGGTGATGGTGCCGTTGCTGGTGAACGAACCGGCCAGGGTCAGCGTGTTCCCGGCGTTGACGCTCAGGGACCCGTTGAGGGCGAGGTTGTTGAACGCGCTGGAGGCGGTCACGGCGAGGGCCCCGCCGTTGGTGTTGGTCAGCGTGCCGCCGCTGAGGTTGACCGAGCTCAAGTTCACGGTGCCGGCGTCGGCCACGACGAGGCCCGAGCCGCCCTGCGTGAGCGCGATGCCCGCGATGTTCATGATCCCGCCGTTGATGGCACGCACGACGTTGTTGTTGGTCTTGCTGGAGCCGAACAACTGGAGGACCTTGCCGGCCTGGTCGGCCTGGACGATGCCGTCGTTCACGAGCGCCGTGTAGATGTTCCCCGTGCCGCGGATGGTCTGGGTGGACGGCACGGTGAGGACGTTGGAGGCGCTGCTGTAGAACAGGCAGGCGGAGTCCAGGCTGGCGGCGTTGGCGTTGAGAACAACGCTGCCGGTGCCGTTGAGCGTCATGGCCGGCGCGTTGAGGTCGAGGCGGGTGCTGGCGTTGACGCCGGTGGGGTTGACGGTGATCGTCCCGTTGCTCGTCAGCCCGCCGCCGCCGAGGGCCAGGACGGCGCCGGCGTTGATGGACAGGGGCCCGGTGAGGGTGACGCCATTGAACGTGCTGGAGCCCGTGACGGTGGCCGACCCGCCGTTGCTCACGCCCAGGGCGCCCCCGGTGAGGGTCATGCCGCTGAGGAGGACCGAGCCGCCGTCGGCCAGCACGGACCCGGCGCCGCCCTGCGTCAGGGTGATGCCCGAAATACTGAGGCTTCCACCGTTGATCGCCTGAACGACGTTGTTGTTGGCCTTATTCGCGCTGAACAGCTGGAGGGTCTTGGCGTTCTGGTCGGCCTGGATGGTCCCGTTGTTGACGACGTTGGGGTACACGTTGCCCGAGCCGCGCAACGTCTGGCCGGTTCCCAGGGTGAGCACGTTGGCGGCGCTGTTGTAGAAGAGGTAGGCCGAGCCCAGGTTGGCGGCGTTGGCGTTGAGGACGATGGAGCCGGTTCCGGTGATGGCGACGGCGGGCGCGTTGATATCCAGGTGGCAGGCCGCGTTGACGCCCGTGGGATTCACGGTGATGACGCCGTTGTTCGTGGAGTCCGCGGAAAGGCCGATGCCGGTGGAGGCGTCGATGTTGAGCAGGCAGAGGGGGTTGGTGAGCGAGAGCGCTCCGAAGCCGAAGGTGGCGCCGGAATTGACCGTGTAGGCCGAGGACCCACCCAGGATGGCGCTCTCGCCGACCGTGTCGGGAACATCGGCGGGCGACCAGTTCGCGGGGACGCCCCACGCTCCATTGCCGCCGAACCAGGTTCGCGACTGGGCGAACGCGTTGCGACTTCCAACCAGGCCCGCCGCCAGCGCCAGGGCCGCCACGGGGGACACAAGAACGCTGCGCTGCGTAGAAGTAAGCATGCCGATCCTCCAGCCCCGGAATCCTCAGGGTCTGGGCAACAACCGGCGGTCACCCCTCCATCAGGGAAGTAGCAACGCGCGGCGTGGCGCCTGACAGAATCGCGGGCGCTCTGCGTCGGACCATCGAAGCCGTGGCATGCGCCGGAAGGCGAACGCCCACCGCCCGAACGGATACGAACCACTCGCGTTGCCGCTCGCTCGATAGAGTGGGTCGATCCTGCGCTCCCCGGGCCCGCCGACGCAAACCGCGGATCGACTCGCCGGAGCCAGGCCGGGGCTTTACATCTCGTTGCCGCTGAAGTCGAACACCATGCAGTACCCCGCCCTCCAGAGCGGGAAGTCCACCTCGCAGCGATAGCCCACGAACTCTCCCGGTTCCCAGCCCATCTGGGCGAAGAGGCGGGCGGTCAGCTCACCCATGCGCGGGTAAGCGCTCGTCCCCGCCCCGCCCAGGCCCGGGCCCAGCAGGCGCAGCGCCGGCCCGCCCGGGAAACGCGTGGACCAGCGCGTCGCGCCCTGACGCCCCACGTCCGGATTCCACAGGTGCGTCTCGAGGGAGGGAAGGCACTTGCGGGCCAGGTCGCGATGCAGGTACGCGTCGAACACCAGGTGGCGCGACGGAAACGTCATGAGCGTCCACAGCTCCCCCACCGCGGGGCGCAGCGTGGCCGGGTGCGCCTCGGGCTTCACCTCCCGGTTCGCGATCACGATGTCCATCGCCCGCGCGACGGCGCCCGGGGACGCGTCGATCATGTGGACGATCCTGCTCCCCGCGTTGCGAGAGACCACGCCGGGCAACGGGCTGGTGCAGAACTCGGGCATCAGGGAGGAGGGCGTCGAGCCGCTGGCCGGCTTGCGGTCCAGCGTCGCGTACACCGACTCGCCCAACCCTCCCTCGGCGTGCGACGTCGCGTGCCCGAGCACCAGGGGCACCGCCTGGGCCCGGGCCGTGTGCCCGATCAGCCCCCGGATCGACGCCTCCTCCGTCTGGCGCGGATCGCCGGGCAGGGCGCGCACGATCCGCAAGGTCAGCGTCGTCTCGGTCCATCGCCCCGTGGCCCGTGCGGCGGCCTCGGCCAGCGCGGCCCGCACCGCCGGATCGTCGCCGCCCACGCTCGCGCCCCAGGAGCCCTCGCGCGCCACTTCGCCCGCGTTCAGGCGCTCGCGCAGGCGACGCTGACTCCCCGCGACCTCGTCCAGGAACTCCTCGAATCGACGCACCGCCGCCAACGCCGATTCACGCTGCTCCGCGCCCAGGACCCCGAGCTTGCCCATGGACTCCAGGAATTGCCTCAACCCCAGCACGCCGGGCAACCGCACCAGCGTGCCGGGCCCCGCCTCGGGGGCTGCCAGGGCCGACACGATCCGCTGGCAAGTCGCCCGGTCGATCCCCAACCCCCGCGCCATGGCGCTGGCCCCTCGCTCCTGCGGCGGCAACAGCGCCACCACACCCCCGATTTCGGCGTGGAGTCGGCGTGAGATCTGGGCCGCCGCCGATGCCTCCGCTTCGTTCAGCGCCCGGATCGATGTACCTCCGGCGCGGGGCGGCGCGGTAACGAGCCGGGGAATCTCGACGAGCGGCTTGTCCACAGGGCCCACCTTAGGGGTAGATTCCAAGGATCCTCCAACCCGCACCATTGTGCTTGACAGCTGCTCTCAGAGCAAGTACATTGTTCTCAGAACACTCACGATATTGACCGCGCACCGAGACCTCGCGCGGCTGATGGTCCGAGTGAGCCCTTGCGAAAAGGGCCAGGGAGGTACCCGTGAACAAGCCGCTCTTGCGCGGTGTCGTCGGCTTGGCGGTGTGCGCGGTGGGCGCATCGCACGCTTGGGGCCAGTGGTCACCTGACGGCGCCTCCAATCTGACGGTTGCCGGCGGCGCCGGAGACCAGGGTGTTCCGCTGGTGCGCCCAACGCTCGACGGCGGCGCCTGGATCGCCTTCGCGGACAACTCGGCGGGCGCCGGGTACAAGCACGTGATCCAGCGCGTGACGGCCAAGGGCGTGGTTGCGTTCTCCGGGATGGGCATCCAGCTCGACAACCGCACCAACACCGCCACGTTCGTGTTCGACATGGACGTGGACGCCACGGGCAACGCGATCGTGGCCATGGACAACTCGTCCATCTACGTGCAGAAGGTCCTGCCCAACGGCACGCTGGCGTGGGGCGCGGCGGGCGTGATGATGCCCGGCAGCACCGGGGCCGTGGGACCGCAGATCGCCGCCCTGAGCGACGGCACGTACGTCTGCTGCTGGGGCCTCTCCAACATCCTCAACTTCCAGCGCATCAACTCCGACGGCACGCTGGGAGCGGCGTGGACATACGCCGACGCCGGGCACTACCAGGCCATCTGCGACCTGCTGGGGGGCTCCGGGAGCGGGGAGGTGATCTCGCTCTGGGTGCGTGGTTCGACCACCAGCGCGACCAGTTCGATCAAGGGGCTGCGCCTGCAGAAGTGGGACTCCACCAACGCCCAGGCGTGGAACGCCGGCGCCCCCATCGAGATCATGACCTACCTCTCGGGCACGCCCGGGCGGACCATCCAGAACGGGTACTTCCCGCCGATGATCTCCGATCACAACGGCGGCGCCATCGTGGCCTGGTACGACGTCGGCAACGCCAACCGCCAGGCCCGCCTGCAGCACGTGCTGAGCGACGGGACGCCTCGATTCGTGGCCGACGGGCTGCCCCTCTCGACCACCACCTCCGCGACCGAGTACCGATCCGGCGCGAGCGTCGCCTATGACGTTGCGGGGGATGCGTACACGATCGGTTATGAGCGCAGCAATCCCGCGCAGAGCCTGTGGGGCATGGCGGCCCAGCGCGTCGACGCCGCGGGCAACCTGCTCTGGAACTCGGGCGCGGGGATCGAGATCGTGCCCTTCGGGTCCTTCCACGCCGCGTCGTTCATCAACGCGGCGCGCGGGCCCGACCACTCGACGATCTTCACGTGGATCCAGTACCAGGGCGCCAACTCGCCGATGGTCATCAACGCCACGCGCATGGATGCCGCGGGCGGTTTCGTTTGGACGCCGACCACGCTGGGCGTCTCGACGACGCCCAACACCAAGGGCCGCCTTGGCGCGGCACTGACAAGCAGGTCGGGCATGATCATCGCCGGCTGGGCCGACGGAGCCGCGGGCAGCGCCGATATCCAGGCTCAGAACATCAACGTCATGGGCACGCTGGGACCGACCTGCGATGCCGACCTCGACGACGGCTCCGTCGCGGGCTACCCCGACGGCGGCGTCGACATCAATGACCTGCTGTACTTCCTGGCGCAATATGAAGCCGGCTCGATCGCGGTCGACCTCGACGACGGCAGCGGCACGGGCACCCCCGATGCGGGTGTGGATATCAATGATTTGCTTTTTTTCCTGGCACACTACGAGGCGGGTTGCTAAAGTCGGACCTCGTCGTTCAATTCAGACCCCTCCCGAGCGCCCGCTGGCCTTCAGGCCGCGGGCGTCTCATTTGGTAGCCAAAACCAAACAAATAACGAACCGAGACGGCTTGTAGCGGGGTGGTGCGGAGAAGCTGGCTCAGCAAGGCGATGGGTGCTTTGGCATGTTCCCGGCGGCGGCGATGGGAATATCGATGAACATGCGCATTGCCTATTGACTCCATGCCAATTTCTCTGGAGAATGGGCAGCAGACGAGAGAGACCCGCCCCTGTGGGGCGGCCCATACGAGGAGAGTCAGACATGTCGATGCGCGCGCGCCCCGTTACGGGGCAACTTGGTGTGGCCTTGGCCACTGTCCTGCTCGCCGGTTCCGCCGCGAGCGCCTATGTCCCCACGTTCCGCACCGTGGCGTTGTCGGGCCCGCTGGCGGGCGCCGACGTGCAGTACGGCCCGGGCACCGGGCTCGTGACGGAGTTTGTGACGCTCGACGGGCAGCCCTCGATCAACTTCGCGGGTCACGTCGCGTTCCGCGCCGCGGCGACGGTCGCCGCGACCAGCGTGCAGGGCATGTGGGTCAGCGACGGCAACCTGCTCGCGAACACGAACTCGGTGCAGGCCCTGGGCGGGCAGGCCCAGCCCGGCGGCGGGACCTACCCCACGGGCACCGTCGCGATCAATTCGCCTTCGATCAACAACGCGGGGCAGTTCGCGTTTCGCCTGGGCAGCCAGGCGGGCTTGTTCTCCAACATCGGCGGTGGCATGAGCCGCGTGGCCCTCGCGGGCGACCTCGCCCCGGGCACCGGCGGCGCCACGTACGCCGCCAGCGCCGTAGCGACGGGCACGCCCTTGTTCAACCAGGCGGGCCAGACGGCGTACCTGGGCACGCTGACCACGGGCTCGGGCACCCCGGCCGTGACCTTCACCAGTCCCAACGCGAACCAGACCTGCGTCTACATCGGCACGGGCTCCAACGCCGGGGGCGCCAATCCCAACGTGACGCTCGCCCTGCGCGCCGCGGACCAGCCCTCGGCCGTGACCGCCATCGACCCGGCGCTCAAGATCGGCGGGTCGTTCTCCGCGGGCACGATGTCCTTCAACGGCGCGGGTGAGTACGTCGTCGTCAACACGCTCCAGGGCACGATCGGAGGGACGGCCGTCGCGACCTCCAGCACGGCGGGCAACGCCAACTCGATCATCAGCAACCGGGGCGGGAGCTTCGGGATCATCGCCCGCCAGGGCACGGTCGCCCCGGATGCGCTGGGCGGCACGGGCGGGACCAACGTGTACCGCACCTTGCCCACCAGCTCCATCATCGGCTTCAACGACCTCGGTCACGTGGCCTACACCGCCACGCTCCGCAACGGCGCGACCCAGACGAGCACCGGCGCCCTGTTCACGGACGCGGCGGGCGCCGGGGGCGGGCTGCGCATGTACGCCAACATCGGGCAGGCCATGCCCCAGGTCTACTCGAGCACGGGCGCCGCGCTCGGCGAGTTCACCGGCGTGAATTGGGGCGCGATGACCGGCACCACGCTGCTCACCGCCTCCGACCAGCTCATCTTCAGCGCCTCGGGCCTGAACGGCGCGGGCATCACGCTCAACACAAACGACAGCGGCGTGTTCCGGCTCGAGGCTGGCGGGAACCTGACCAAGCTGCTCCGCGCGGGCGACGCCATCCCGATGTTCACCCCGCTGGGTTCGGGCGAGTTCTGCAAGCTCTCGTCCATGCCCTCGTCGATGGCCTGCAATTCGCTGGGGCAGATCGCGTGGAGCGGGATCGCCAACAGCAACCTGGGCGCGGCCGGGTTGGTCAACGGGGCGATCGGGAACAACAGCGCTCTGTGGGCGATGGACGTCGACGGCACGGTGTACTGCATCGCCCAGAAGGGCGAGCTCTTCCATGTCGGGCCCGGCGACGATCGCGTGGTCTCGGCCGTCAACGGCGTCGTCTCGTCGGGCGGGCAGGACGGGCGCGTTCGGTCGTTCAATGACCTGGGCGACCTGTCGTTCTCCCTCGCCTTCGCGGACGGAACGTCGGGCGTGTTCGTGACCCACGTGCCCACGCCGGGCAGCCTGGCGCTGCTGGGCCTGGGCGGGCTGATCGCCTCGCGCCGCAGGCGCGCCTGAGTTGGACACCTCCCCGCGCGGGCGGCCGAAAGACGCCGCCGCGCGGATTGACGAAGGCCCTTTGGCGTGCCTCGCCGCAGGCGGAGGGTGGCGAAGGCGCCATGAGGCCCGGCCCTCGCGCATCCCCGGAGGAGGTTGCGCGAGCCACGTTGCCCGCCGGACGGGACGAATCCCGACCCCGCATCGAACCGATCCAATGAGAAAGGCACGACCATGAACTCACGTCCGATCATCCTGGCGCTGGCCGCCGTCGCGGGCCTCAGCACGGCCCAGGCCACGCCCATCCGAGTCACCCTGCGCGGGCACGTGGAGACCAACGGGATCCACAACATCAACAGCACGCTGTACGGCGTGCCGGTCGGCGCACCCATCGTGTGGAAGTTCACGGTGGACAGCACCAACTTCACCGACTCGTTCGTGTCGCCCAGCCCCAATAACCCCAACGTCCGCTCGTTCCCCATCCCCAACGACGCCACGTTCGACATGAAGGTCGGGGGCGTGCCCGTCCCGCTGGGCACGGGCGCCACGGTCCATCCGTACTTCACGCTCGTGAACGGCTGGCCGGGAGCCGATTCCTTCCATGTGTCGAACGTCACCAATCCCGGCGCCCCCACGGGCGTCCCCGTGTCCATCGGGATGACGGGCGCCACGACGGGCTTCTACGTCTCGTATAACGGGAGCGGGACCCCCTCGCTGGGCTCGCTGGACATCACCCAGGCCGTGGGGACCTGGACCTACACGAACCTGAGCGTGTATAGCTGGAGCATCGGCGCGCCGGGCGGGGCCAACGGGCAGATCCTGGAGGTCTACGACAGCCTGACCATCAGCTGCCCGGCCGACCTGGACGACGGCTCGGGCACCGGAACCCCCGACGGCGGGGTCGATATCAACGACCTGCTCTACTTCCTGGCCATGTACGAGGCGGGCGACATCGCCGCGGACGTGGACGATGGAGGGGGCAACGGCGTCCCCGACGCCGGCGTGGACATCAACGACCTTCTGTTCTTCCTGGCCCACTACGAGGCCGGCTGCTGAGCCTGGCCCCGATCAGACCGCGGGGCGGCGCGGGCGAGAGTCCATGCCGCCCCTTTCCCGGGAACCCAATCGAGTCGGGGTGCGCACCATGAATATGACCACTACCCACCGCTTCGTTTCGTCGGCCCGCTCACTCCTCGTCCTGGTGGCCGCCGTCGTGGCGCTGGCCGCGCCCGGCGCCGGCGCGCAGACCTGTACGGGTGGATGGCTGCCCGGGCAGGGGATGCCGGGGCTGGACGGTCCGGTGTACGCCTCGGCGGCGTGGGATCCCGATGGGTCCGGGCCTCTGCCGCCCCAGCTCGTCGTCGGGGGGAGTTTCCACACGGCGGGAGATCAGACGCTCAACAACGTGGCCCTGTGGGATGGCACGCGCTGGAAGACCTTGGGCAACACGGGGCCGACGGGCGGGGTTTCCGCCCTGGCGGTCTACAACGGCGACCTGTACGTCGGGGGGAGTTTCACGGCGGCGGACGGGGGCGGCGCCGGGAGCTATGGGCGCATCGCGCGCCTGGTGGGCGGGAGCTGGCAGCTGGTGGGAGGCGGGACCGGGTTCAACGGGGCGGTGCTCGCCCTGACCGTCCACAACGGCGAGCTCGTCGCCGGCGGGTCGTTCACGTCGGTGGACGACAATCCGGTGAATCGCGTGGCCGCCTGGAACGGCTCGACCTGGCGCGAGCTGGGCACGGGCATCGGCACGGGCTCGGTCTACTCGCTGGCCTCGCACAACGGCGCGCTGTTCGTCGGCGGACAGTTCTCGACCGCCGGCGGCTCCCCGGCCGCCAAGATCGCCACCTGGAACGGATCGGCCTGGAGCCAGCCCGGCCCGGGCTTCGTGGGCGGGGATGTGAACGCCCTGATCGTCCATGGCGGGAGCTTGTATGCCGCGGGGGGCTTCATCACCAGTGGCGGCGTCACGGTCAACCGCGTCGCCCGCTGGGACGGGGCCGCGTGGCTCCCCCTGGGCACCGGCGCCAACGGATTGGCCTATTCCCTCGGCTCGTTCGGCGGGCGCCTGCTGATCGGGGGGAACTTCACGGCGGCGGGCGGGGTAACGCTCGCGGGGCTGGCGCAATGGGACGGATCGGCGTGGAGCGCCGTGTCGACGGGGATCGCGAACTCGACCGGATCGACGGTCGTGTACACGCTGCTGGCCCACGCCGGAGAACTCATCATCGGGGGCACGTTCAATCGGGCCGGGGACATCACGGTGGCGAGGATCGCCACGTGGTCGGGCACGGCCTGGGGCGCGCTGGGCAGCGGGTTCAATGACCAGATCTCCGAGTTCACGATCTTCAACGGAAAAGCCGTGGCCGTCGGCGCGTTCCAGGCCACCGATCAGGATCAGACCTGCAACCGGATCGGCTCGTGGGACGGGTCGGCGTGGCGTCCGTTCGGGACGGGGATGAACGCGCTGACCTCGACGGTGGCGGTGCACAACAACGAGCTGTACGCGGCGGGGCAGTTCACGACCGCCGGGGGCGTGCCCGCCAACCGCGTCGCGCGATGGGACGGGAGCGCCTGGAACCCCCTGGGGACGGGCATGGCCTTGGCCGTCTACACCCTCGCGTCGTACAACGGCGGCCTGTACGCGGGCGGGTTGTTCACGGCCGCGGGTGGGGTGACCGCGAGCCACGTGGCGCGCTGGGACGGTTCGGCGTGGAGCGCCCTGGGCGCGGGCGTGAACGGAAACGCCACCGCGATGTGCGTCTACAACAACGAGCTGGTGGTGGGCGGGGCCTTCACGCAGGCCGGGGGCAGCGCCGCCAGCAACATCGCCCGCTGGAACGGAACGTCCTGGCAACCGCTGGGCGGGGGGCTGAACAACCAGGTCAACGCGCTGGCGCTGTACAACGGGCAGCTCATCGCGGGCGGAAACTTCACCACCGCCGACGGCGCCACGGTGAATTACATCGCCTCGTGGGACGGCAGCGCCTGGCATGATCTGGGCGGGGGCTTCGACAACGTCGTCAACGCCCTGACCGTCTACCGCGGACGCCTCATCGCCGGCGGTGCGTTCACCTCCGCCGGCGGGGGCACCTTCTTCGCCAACAAGGTCGCCACGTGGTACGACGGGTTCTGGCTCTCGCAGGGCTTCGGCGTGGGCGGAACGGCCTACGCCCTCCAGGGCATGGACTCGGAGCTCCTCGTCGCCGGGAGCTTCACCACCGCCGACTCGATCAACTCCGTCTACCTGGCCCGATGGAGCAACGACGGTATCCCGTGGATCGCCGCCGGCCCGCCGGCGACCCTGGGCGTCTGCTCGAGCAGTCCCTCGGCGACGCTCACGTGCACCCCGGCGAGCCAGTACGGGTCGCTCACGTTCCAGTGGCGCCGCAACGCGGCGCCGTTGAGCAACCTCCCGGGGCACATCGCGGGCGTCGACACCTCGACCCTCACCCTGACGGGCATCGTGTCGGACGACGTCGGCTCGTACGACTGCGTCATCACCGGAATCTGCGGCGGCGTCACCAGCGCGGCCTGCGCCCTGAGCCTGGGGTCGTGCTGCCCCGCCGACCTCGACGACGGCAGCGGGACCGGACTCCCCGACGGGGCCGTCACCATCGACGACCTGCTCTTCTTCCTCGCCAGGTACGAGTTGGGCGACGTTGCCGCCGACCTCGACGACGGCAGCGGCGCCGGGCACCCCGACGGGGCCGTCACCATCGACGACCTGCTCTTCTTCCTGGCCCACTACGAGGGCGGCTGCTAAGCCCCTCCACCACGGTCCCCACTCCCCCGAGCGCTCGCCGGCCTTCGGCCACGAGCGCTCTTTTCTTGGCCTGATCCCATCCGCGGGAACCCCGGGGCGCCCCCCCCACTCCCAAGGGCGTGCCGCGCCCTCCACGGGCGGCGCCCAGGAGGCCTGCGCATGCTCTGCAAAAACGTCGGCGGGATTGATCGGGTTGTTCGCGCGCTGATCGGCCTGGGGGCCCTGGCCGCGGCCTTTACCGCGCTCGACGCCCAGAAGGGCACGCCCCTGGGGATCGCGGCGGCCGCCGTGGGCGCGGTGATGCTGCTGACCGCGGTGGTCGGGTTCTGCCCGGCCTACCTCCCCATCAGGCTCTCGACGTGCAAGAAGCCCTGAGCGTCAGGGCTGCTTGCGCTTGAGCGTGAAGACCGTGGGCGCGCCGGGCTTGCCGCCCTGGAAGTGCCCCCACTCCTCGCGGATCGTGTCGGGGTCCACCAGCACCAGGGTCATCGAGCCCATGTACGTTCCGTCCGGCGCGTGCAGGTTCGTCACGCTGTCGAAGCGGAACTCGAAGGTCCGCCCGTCCCGGGGGGGCTGGGCCCGCATGCGAGGCTGGTTGCCCACGGCGCAGTAGTGCGTCATCACCAGCGTCCCCCCGTCGCAGTGGTACGCATTGGTCATCTCGTGGGCCTGCCCGGGGAACATGATCTCGCGGACCACGTGCCCAGCCGCCGTGGGCGCGAAGACCACGCCCGGCTGGCGCTGACCCTTCTCGTCCACCATCTCCCACTCGCCCTTGAGCCCGCGCAGCACGCCCAGGGCCGCCTCGGCCGGCGCGGGATCGCCCGACGCGACCATCGCCACGCCGCGCCCGGAGCCGCCCGAGCCCCCGCTCGCCGCGCACCCACCGGCCACAAAGACCAGAGCCGCCGCAATCACGCGCTTCATGCCATCGTCTCCCATGGAAAATCACCCCGGAGGTACTCCCCTCCATGCTACCCGATCGCGGCGGCGGACACGACGTTCATCGCTCGCGCAGCACCAGCAGCGCACCAACGAACACCAGCGCGAGCCCGGCCAGGCGCCCCGGGGTCGCCGGGCGCACAGGCAACCCCATGATCCCGAATTGATCGATCACGAGCGACCCGAGCATCTGGCCCGCGATCGCGCACGTGAGCATGAGCACCACGCCCAGGGCGGGCGCGGCCTTCACCGTCATGGCCACGAACGCCGCACCCAGCACGCCCGCCAGCCAGGTCCACCATGGCGCCTGCACGGCGCGGGAGAGGGAAAGCCCGGCGTTGGGCGCCATCAGCAGCGACGCCACCAGGAGCACCACGCCGCCCACGACGAAGTTGAGGAACGCCGCATGGAATGGCGTGGGCGTGTGCTCGCCCATGCGGGCGTTGGCGCCCGCCTGGAACGACAACGCGAAACCGGTCACGGCGGCCAGCAGGGCCATAAAAACTCGCATCGGGTCCTCACCGGCCGGGACGCGATTCAGCGCGGGCCCGGGCCGCCAGCGTATCGATGCCTCAACACGTGGGCACCACCGATGCGGGACTTTGCCCCGGTCCACGCAGCAGAGATATGCACACCGTAACGCGGCTTCTGGACAGCACTTACGTCGATTGGCCGCGGAGGTGCATCGGTGATGACGGTGCGGTATGCTGGCGTGAGTGTGGGAATTCGCGGTATTAGCCAGCGAAAACCCCTGTTTTTGGTGTCATGAGAAGCGCGTATTCTGCGCTTTGACGACTTGCCAGCGAGATATATAGTGGGCACCCTACATCTCTTGAAGGAACTTCGAGATTCCGTAGTGAAATGGTCGAGATAGAAGCGTTGCTGCGGTCTGTGCGGCCTGAAAGGGGGCAAACACAGGCCCGCGGCAATCCAGGAGGCCGGATTCGCGGCTTCCAGGCTCCGGGGGAGGTCCCCGGGTCAGTCAGGGATCCTCAAAGTCGTCGCGGGTTTCAGAGTCCCGGACGGCGAGAAACCGGTCGGCGAGCCCCGAGCAGAACGCCAAGGGCGCGTCGGCACAGCAAGGAGAGTCAGGCGATGCTGAATCGGAAGATTGCATTGACGTTCGTGGCTGGTGGAATGCTCGGGCTGGCGCAGGCAGCGCTCGCCGAGACTCCCTCGGCCGTTCTGGACGACGCGGCCAACCGCACGTCCATGGCCGGCGACACGTCCGGCTACTCGGGCCACTTCTTCCTCGGCGACGGCGGGGCGAACCGGCTCGAGTTCGGCGGGTTCGGGCAGCTGCGGTACAACATGAACATCCGCCGCAGCGCCAGCACGGACCCCGTGCTGGGCGAGGGCGGCGCGGAGAACCTGACGCACGGGTTCCAGGTCCGCAAGATCCGCCTGTGGACGGGCGGCACGGTGGGCGACCCGAACTTCTCGTTCAAGGTCTCGGGCGACTTCGCGGATGACCCGCTCGCCGGGGGCTTCGAGCTGCGGGACGCCTACTTCGGGTACAACATGGGCAACGGGATGACGTTCGTGGCCGGGCAGTTCAAGGGCCCCGGGCTCCGCGAGGAGCTCGTGGGTGACGAGAACCAGCTCACCGCCGAGCGTTCCGTGATGAACTCCGTGTTCAGCCAGGGCCGCAGCCAGGGCATCGCCATCGTCGGCGCCCAGGACCAGTGGCGCTACTGGGCCGGCGTGCACGACGGGCTGGGCTCGCTGAACACCGACTTCAACAGCAGCGGGGAGTTCGACTTCGCGGTCGGCGCCCGCGTCGAGTTCCTGGCCATGGGCAACGACTTCTCCCGCTTCGACCGGTTCTCCAGCTGGGGCGGGCAGGAGACGGCCGGGCTGTGCGGCGCGGCCTTCGCCTTCGAGAGCGGCGGCAGCACCGGCGCCGACACCGTTGACAAGACTTCCGACGCCGACGCCTGGTTCATCACGCTCGACTCGCAGTGGGGCGGCGACGGCTGGAATGCCTTCGGGGCGTTCATCTATCGCTCCTACAAGGCCTCCGGCGGCGAATCCCTCAACGACATGGGCTTCTGCCTCCAGGGCGGTTACTTCTTCCAGGACAACTTCGAGGGCTTCGCCCGCATTGACTCCGTCATGCCCGACAAGGATTGGGGCGGCGGCGTCGACGCGGAGAACTTCAGCACCCTCGCCTTGGGCGTGAACTACTACCTCGTCAAGCACAGCAACGCCTCCAAGGTCACCGCCGAGTTCCTCTACTACCTCAACAACCCCTCCGAGGCCATCATCGTTTCGCCCGGCACGAACCTCAACCTGCTCGACTCCTCCAAGGACGGGCAGCTCGGGTTCCTGGTCCAGTGGCAGGGCGTTTGGTAAACCCTGACGAGTCGGGGCGGGCCTGACCGCCCTTCCTGACTCTCCCAGAACTCTGGTGGGCGGCCGAACAACCTCGGCCGCCCATTTTCTTTCCCGACCCGATCGAAACTGCTCCGTGGGCACCGCCCGTCCGGCGCCGATCGCAGCGCGAAACGGCGTCCGGGCCAACTCGGCGGGGGGTGGATGCGTGCCTGGGGTGCCGCGGGGGATCTCGCCACGAGCGCGCGGGGCGCGCCGCCCCTCTCGGACCGGCGGGGGGCCTTCAACGTCACGCTGCGCCGCGACGGCGGGAGCGCCGTGTGTTGCACGAGGGAAGCACACGCGTGACGCCGCGGGGCGATCAACGCATGATCGGTGCCTGCGCGCGCGTGTTCCAAGGGCCAGTAATCACGGCGCGGCGAGGCTGCGGCGCCGCGATCTCGCGGCATTACGCACTTTCGCATACAAGACGATTCAATCACTTGCGTGATCGGCGCGGGATTTTCCCCCAGCGCGGTTGCACCGCGCACGCTCCGCACGATAATGGAGCGCCGGCGGATTTCCGGGGCCGCCGGGCGTTGAGGGGATGCTCGCTTGACCATCGATTCGTGCTTCTGCCGTGGGCTGCGGTTCGACGAGCTCTACGCCCTGGCCGGGCGTGAGGGGCTTGACGCGCGCGAGCTTCGCGATCGGACGGGGTGCGGGACGGCGTGCGGGCTGTGCGTGCCGTACATCGTCGTGATGCTCAAGACGGGCCGGACCGACCTCCCGCTGATGGACGAGAAGGAGTTCCTCCGCATCCTGGACGGGGAATGCGAAGAGGCCGCCTCGGGGCGGTAAAAGAACACGCCGCGGAGCCGGGCCCCGCGGCGTGGATCGATCGTGGGCGTCGGGGCGGGTTCAGGCCTCGCGCGATCCGGCGGCCTGCTCTCCCGCGATGGCATCGCGGATCGACTGGGCGGGGATCTCGACGTGGGGCGCCGCCAGCGTGTCGTTGCGATCGGCTCCGAGGTCTTCGGCCGCCGCGGCCGCCTCGGCCAGCATCTGCGACTCGTCGAAGTCCTCCTCGGGCGGGAGCTCGACCAGGGCCTTGACCCGGATCTCCTGGTAAGGGCGGAAACCGGTGCCCGCGGGGATGAGGTGACCGAGGAGCACGTTCTCCTTGAGGCCCACGAGCGAGTCGGTGGCGCCGCGCAGGGCCGCCTCGGTCAGCACCTTGGTGCTCTCCTGGAAGCTGGCGCCCGAGAGGAACGAGTCGCTGGAGAGGGCGGCCTTGGTGATGCCCAGCAGGAGGGTGCGTCCGCTGGCGGGGCGGGCCCGCTTGGCCCGGGCGCCCTCGCGACCGGCGGCCTCGGCCTTGGCGTTGGCCTCCTTGATGGCGGCCTTGCTGACGAGCTCACCGACCTTGAGGTCGGTGCCCCCGACCTCGGTGACGCGGACGAAGCTCTCGATCTCGCGGTTCTTGAGCTTGAAGTTGTACTTGTCCACGACCTCCTGCGGGAGCAGGTCCGTGTCGCCGGGGTTCTCGACCTTCACCTTGCGGAGCATCTGGCTGAGGATCAGCTCGATGTGCTTGTCGTTGATGGTCACGCCCTGGGCGCGGTAGACGTTCTGCACCTCGTCGAGCATGTACGTCCACAGGGCTTCCTCGCCCTTGATCCGCAGGATGTCGTGCGGGACCAGCGGGCCCTCGGTGAGCGGATCGCCGGCCTGGACGTAGTCGCCCGAGTGCACCAGCAGCTGCTTGTCCGTGCTGACGTGGTGGTCCTTCTCGATCCCCGCGTCGGAGATCACCCGGATCGTCATCTTGCCCTTGCGCTTGTCGGAGTGGATCTCGACGCGCCCGGAGATCTCGGCCATCACGGCCGGGTCCTTGGGCTTGCGGGCCTCGAAGATCTCCGTCACCCGGGGCAGACCGCCGACGATGTCCTGCGACGCCTGGCCCTGGCGGGGCTGGCGGGCGAGCATCTGCCCGGCCTTGATCTCCTGCCCGTCCTTGACTTCCAGTCGGGCCCGCGCGGGCAGGTAGTGGAAGTCCAGGATGTTGCCCGTGGCGTCGACGATGTTGATGGCCGGGTGCAGGTCGCCCTTGTGCTCGATCACCACCAGCGCCTTCTGCCCGCGCCCGGCGTCCTCCTCGCGGGCGGTCTCGCCCACCTCGATGTCCACGAACTGCACGACGCCGTCCTTCTCGGCCAGAATGGGCGTGCGGTGCGGGTCCCACTTGACGATCTGGTGCCCCTTCTTGAGGTCGTCGCCGTGCTTGGCGTAGAGGAACGCGCCGTAGGGGATCTTGCACTTTTCCAGCTCGCGCCCCTTGGCGTCGACGACCGCGACCTCGGCGTTGCGCTTGAGCACGACGAAGGCGTCGTTGCCGTCGTCGTCCTTGCTGGGGACGGCGTTGCAGTCGCGGAGTTCGAGCTTGCCGGGGTTGCCCGCGCGGTACTCGCTCTCCGCCGCCGTGCGCTGTCCGATGCCGCCCGTGTGGAACGTGCGCATGGTCAGCTGCGTGCCCGGCTCGCCGATGGACTGGGCCGCGATGATGCCCACCGCCATGCCCAGCTCGACCGACTTGCCCGTGGAGAGGTCCATCCCGTAGTCCAGCACCGAGCACCCGAACTTGCTCTCGCTGGTCAGGGGAGAGCGCACGAGGACCGAGTCGATCCCCAGGGACTCGACCCGGGCGGCCGACTCCACGGTGATCATCTCGTTCTCCTTGATGACCACGGCGCCGGTCTTGGGATCGGTGACGGCGTTGACAACGACGCGCCCGACGATCTGGTCGCGCAGGGGGACGTCGACCTGCTCGCCCTTGTAGATGGCGCGCTTGAGCACCCCGCGCCGGCTCCCGCAGTCGACCTCGCCCACGATCACGCTCTGGGCGATGTCACAGAGCTTGCGCGTGAGGTAGCCCGAGTCGGCGGTCTTGAGGGCCGTGTCGGCCAGGCCCTTGCGGGCGCCGTGGGTGGAGCTGAAGTACTCGAGGATGGACAGCCCCTCGCGGAAGTTCGAGCGGATGGGGGTCTCGATGATGGTCCCGTCGGGCTTGGCCATGAGGCCTCGCATGCCGGCGAGCTGCTGCATCTGGCTGATGTTGCCGCGGGCGCCCGAGTCGCTCATGAGGTAGACGGGGTTGAGGTAGGGCTTGCCCTGCTTGGAGTCGATGGGCATCTCGTTGCCCTGGTCGTCGCGCCGATCGCCCTTGAGGGCCTTGAGGAGCTCCTTCTGGACCTCCTCGCGGCAGTGGGCCCAGATGTCCAGGAGCTGGTTGTACCGCTCGCGCGCGGTGATGATCCCGCGGTCGTAGTTCTTCTCGATGCGGTCCACGCGCTTCTGCGCGTCGTCGAGCTTGGCCGCCTTGGTCTCGGGGATGCGCAGGTCCGTGATCCCGAACGACAGCCCGGCGACCGTGGACTGCTTGAAGCCCATCTCCTTGAGGCGGTCGAGCAGGTCGATCGTGGCGGGCCTCCCGCACATCGCGTAGCAGTCGTCGATCACCCGGGCGCACCCCTTCTTGCCCAGGGCGCAGTTGTAGAAGGGCATGCCCGGCGCGAGCACGTCGGTGAACAGCACGCGTCCCGCGGTCGTCACGATGCGCCGGTTCGCCGGCAGCTTCTTCACCGCACCGCCCTGCGACTCGACGTAGCCCTCGAACCCGTCGAGGCGCACAACGATGCGCTCGTGGATCTTGATCTTCCCGTGCTGGAAGGCCAGGAACGCCTCCTGGCGGTTCTTGAAGCGGGGGATCCGCTCGACCGGGCGATCGTCGGGCGTTTCCACCGTGATGAAGTACACGCCCATCACGATGTCCTGCGAGGGCGAGATGATCGGCTTGCCGTTCGCCGGCGAGAACACGTTGTGCGTGCTCAGCATCAGCACGTGGGCCTCGGCCTGGGCCTCGACGCTGAGGGGGAGGTGGACGGCCATCTGGTCGCCGTCGAAGTCGGCGTTGAACCCGCCGCAGACCAGGGGGTGGATGCGGATGGCGTTGCCCTCGACGAGGACGGGCTCGAAGGCCTGGATGCCCATGCGGTGCAGCGTGGGCGCGCGGTTCAGGAGCACCGGATGGTTGTGGATGACCTCCTCGAGGATGTCCCACACCGCGGGATCACGCCGCTCGAGCATGCGCTTGGCGCTCTTGATCGTGTCGGCCAGCCCGTGCTCCTTGAGCTTGCGGATGATGAAGGGCTGGTAGAGCTCCAGGGCGATCTTCTTGGGCAGCCCGCACTGCCAGAGCTTGATCTCGGGGCCCACGACGATGACCGACCGCGCCGAGTAGTCCACGCGCTTGCCCAGCAGGTTCTCGCGGAAGCGCCCCTGCTTGCCCTTGATCATGTCCGTCAGGCTCTTGAGCGGGCGGTTGCTGCTTCCCAGCACCGGGCGCCGGCAGCGGTTGTTGTCGAACAGCGCGTCCACCGCCTGCTGCAGCATCCGCTTCTCGTTGCGGATGATGACCTCGGGCGCGTTGAGGTCCATCAGCTTCTTGAGTCGGTTGTTGCGGTTGATGATGCGCCGGTACAGGTCGTTGAGGTCGCTGGTCGCGAAGTTCCCGCTCTCGAGCAGCACCAGTGGACGCAGGTCCGGGGGGATCACCGGCACCACGTCCATCACCAGCCAGGCCGGGTCGTTCTCGCTCTTCCTGATCTGCTCCACGAGCTTGAGCCGCTTGGCCAGGTCCTTGATCTTCTGCTTGCTCTTGGTCTCGTTGAGTTCCTTGCGGATGTCGGCGGCGATCTGGTCCAGGTCCAGGCGGTCGATCAGTTCGCGGACCGCGTCGGCGCCCATGTGGGCCTTGAAGGCGTTGCCGTACTTGTCGGTCGCCGTGCGGTGCTCGTCCTCGGTGAGCATCTGCTTGAACTTGAGCTCGGTGTCGCCGGGGTCGGTGACGACGTAGTCCTGGTAGTAGATGACCTTCTCGAGGTCGCTGGTCTTCATGGCCAGGAGCGTGCCCAGGCGGCTGGGCATGCTCTTGAAGAACCAGATGTGGACGATGGGGCTGGCGAGGTTGATGTGCCCCATGCGCTTGCGCCGGACGCGCGAGTGGGTCACCTTGACGCCGCAGCGGTCGCAGATGATGCCCTTGTACTTGGTCCCGCGGTACTTGCCGCAGGCGCACTCGTAGTCGCGCTCGGGCCCGAAGATGCGCTCGCAGAAGAGCCCGTCCTTCTCGGGGCGGTAGGTGCGGTAGTTGATGGTCTCGGGCTTCTTGACCTCGCCGTAGGACCACGCGCGGATGTCGTTGGGCGACGCCAGCGTGACCTTGACGGCGGAATAGTCGTTCACACGGTCGTAGACAGTCTCGGCCATAGTTCTGGTCTCCTGCGCCCGTCGAGGGCACACACCAGGATCAGGTCTTCGTCCAACAGGAACCCGCTCGCCTCCCGCGGGGGCGAATCCCCCCCAGGAGAGCCCGGCCCCTCCGGGGTTACAGCAGGCTCCCGCCCTCCAGCTTCTTCTTCTCCAGGCTGATGTTCATGCCCAGCCCCTTGAGCTCGTTGCAGAGCACGTCGAACGCCACGGGCATGCCCGCCTCGAGCTTGTTCGTGCCCTTGACCATGCTCTCGTAGATCTTGGTACGTCCCTCGACGTCGTCGGACTTGACCGTGAGCAGCTCCTGCAGGATGTACGCCGCGCCGTACGCCTCCAGCGCCCACACTTCCATCTCGCCGAAGCGCTGCCCGCCGGTGCGGGCCTTGCCGCCCAGGGGCTGCTGGGTGATGAGCGAGTACGGCCCGGTGGAGCGGGCGTGGATCTTGTCGTCCACCAGGTGGTGGAGCTTCAGCACGTACATGTAGCCCACCGACGTGCGCTGGTTGAACGCCTCGCCCGTGCGCCCGTCGTACAGCTGGATCTTGCCCCCGCGGGGCATGTGGGCCATCAGCTCGCGCCAGTGGGGCCACTTGGCGTCCTTCTCGTACGCCTCGCCCTTCTTCTTCACGTGCTCGTTGGCCTCCGCCACCGCCGCGTGGATCTCGTCCTCCTTGGCGCCGTCGAAGACGGGGGTGACGGCCTGGAATCCCAGGACCTTGGCGGCCCAGCCCAGGTGCAGCTCCAGAATCTGCCCGACGTTCATGCGGCTGGGCACGCCCAGCGGGTTGAGCAGCACGTCCACCGGGGTGCCGTCCTCCATGAACGGCATCTCCTCCTCGGGGACGATGCGGGCGATCACGCCCTTGTTCCCGTGGCGGCCGGCCATCTTGTCGCCGACGGACAAGGCCCGCTTGGTGGCGATGTAGACCTTCACCATCTCCAGCACGCCCGTGGGCAGCTCGTCGCCGCGCTTCATGTGCGCGACCTTGCGGGCCTTCTCGGCCAGGATCGCCTGGACGCGGGGCCAGAACTGGCGGTAGAGCCGCTCCGCCCCCTCCTTGGCTTCCTTGCTGCCCTTGGCCCACTTGATGTCGAAGGTGCGGATCTGCTCGACGATGACCTCGGGGATGTCCGACGCGCCGACCTTCTGGCGGGTGTTGGGGTCCACCATGGGCGTCCCCAGCGCCTCGCTGACCGCCCCCACCATCTGCTTGAACAGCGCGATGGCCTTCTGGTCCATCTCCGCCTCGTACGCGGCGATGTCCTTCTTGAGCTGCTTCTTCTGCTCCTCGTTCATGTGCAGGCGCCGGCTGAAGCGGTTGGTGGAGATCACCACGCCCTCCACGCCCGCGGGCACCTCGAGCGAGTCGTTCTTCACGTCCTCGCCCGCACGCCCGAAGATCGCGTGCAGCAGCTTCTCCTCGGGCGTGAGCTCCGTCTTGCTCTTGGGGCTGACCTTGCCCACCAGGATGTCGCCCGGGCCCACGTGCGTCCCCACGCGGATGACCCCGTTCTCGTCCAGGTTCCGCAGCATCTTCTCGCTGACGTTGGGGATGTCGCGGGTGAATTCCTCGCGCCCCAGCTTGGTCTCGCGGATCTCCACGTCGTACGCGTCGATGTGGATGCTCGTGAAGGCGTCGTCCTTCACCAGGCGCTCGTTGATGACGATCGCGTCCTCGAAGTTGTACCCGTCGAACGTGTTGAACGCCACCATGATGTTCTTGCCGATGGCCAGCTCGCCCAGGCGCGTGCTCGCGCCGTCGGCGATCACGTCGCCCCGCTCCACCTTCTGGCCCATCTTCACGACGGGCTTCTGGTTCAGGCACGTGCGCTCGTTGAGCCCCACGAACTTGCGCAGGACGTACTCGTCGGCGTTGTCGATGATCACCCGCTCGCTGTCCACGAACGTCACCACGCCCGGGTTCTTGGCCCGCACCACCATGCCCGAGTTGATGCCCACGTCGCGCTCGATCCCCGTGGCCACGCACGCCGGATCGACCTTGATCAGGGGGACCGCCTGGCGCTGCATGTTCGAGCCCATCAGGGCGCGGTTGGCGTCGTCGTGCTCCAGGAACGGGATGAGCGCCGCCGAGATGCCCACGATCTGCTTGGGCGAGATGTCGATGTAGTCCACCTTCGTGGATTCCACCTCCGCCAGCTCCCCGTCCACGCGGGCCAGGATCGCCCCCTTGCGCAGCTTCCCGTTCTCCTCCAGCGCGTCCGTCGGCGCCAGCACGGCCTTCATCTCCTCGTCGGCGCGCAGGTGGATGGTCTTGCCGCTCTTGGCGTCGCGGTAGGGCGTGCGCAGGAAGCCGTACTCGTCGATGCTCGAGAAGATCCCCAGGCTGGCGATGAGCCCGATGTTGGTGCCCTCGGGCGTCTCGATGGGGCAGATGCGTCCGTAGTGCGAGATGTGCACGTCGCGCACCTCGAAGCCCGCGCGCTTGCGGTTGAGCCCGCCCGGGCCCAGGGCCGACAGGCGGCGCTCGTGCACCAGGCTCGAGAGCGGGTTGGTCTGGTCCACCACCTGGGAGAGCTCGCTGCGCCCGAAGAAGAAGTCGATGGCGCTGCTGATGCTCTTGCTGTTGACCAGGTCCGCGATCTTGGTCAGCTCCTCGGGGTCCTTGACGCTCATGCGCTCCTGCACCGTCCGCCGCAGCTTCAGGAAGCCCTTGCGCAGCTCTTCCACCGCCAGCTCGTCGAGCGTGCGCAGGCGCCGGTTGCCCAGGTGGTCGATGTCGTCCACCATCGCCACGGGGCGTCCCGTCTTGGGATCGGGGCGGTTGGAGCGCAGGTCCAGCAGGTACTGGATCACCCGCAGGAAGTCCTCGCTCCGCAGGAACATCATGTTCTCGGGGACGTTCAGGTCGAACTTGCGGTTGATGCGGAACCGCCCCACGCGCCCCAGCCGGTAGCGGTTCTCGTCGAAGAACTTCTCCTGGAACAGCTGGCGGGCCTTCTCCACCTGGGGCGGGTTCCCCGGGCGCAGCTTCGTGTACACGCGGAGCAGGGCCCGCTGGTAGTCCGTCGCCGTCGCGAACGCCTCGCTGTGCTTGTTCTCCAGGTCGCGCTTCTCCTCCTCCACCGCGATGGTGTTGAGGATCAGCACGTCGCTGGGGTTCTCGATGACGCGCACCTTCTTGAGGCTGCTGCCCCGCACCGCCTCGGCGTTCTCGCCCAGCTGACGCCCCACGTGCACGAGCACCTCGCCCGTCTCCGTGTTGATGATGTCCGCCGCCGCCCAGTGCTCCGGCTTGACCTTCTCCGCCGCGACCTCGCTCACCTCGTAGAACAGGCTCAGGATCGCGTCCGTCGACGCCACCGACTCGTCCAGGCAGCGCAGGAACGTCGTCGCCGCCATCTTCGTGCTCTGGTCGATCCGCATCGCCAGCACGTCCTTCTTCGTCACCTCCAGCTCGATCCAGCTCCCGCGCTCGGGGATCACCCGCGTGGAGTGCAGCGGGCGGTCGCCCTCGCTGCTGATGATCGAGAAGTCCACCCCCGGGGAGCGGTGCAGCTGGTTCACGATCACGCGCTCGGCGCCGTTGACGATGAACTCCCCGCCCCCCATCATGATCGGGAACTCCCCGAGGTAGATGTCCTCCTCGGGCATGTCCGGACGCCCCTCGCGCTTCAGGCGCACGCCGATCTTGAACGGACGACCGAAGGTCAGACGCAGCTGGCGGCACTCGTCGGGCGTGTACCGCGGCTCCTCGAGCACGTACCGCGTGTACTCCAGCGTCATCGTCTCGTCGTAGCTCTTGATCGGGTACACCTCGCGCAGCAACGCCTCGAGCCCCAACGAGGCGTCCCGCTCGTCGGGGTTCTTCGCGAACTGCAGGAAGCGCTCGTAGGCGTCACGCTGGACCTTCGTCAGGTCCGGCACCGCCATCCCGTCGCCTCGCTTGGAGAAATTCCGAATGACCTTCTTCCCGGCCGTGGAGGTCGCAGGCATCGAATCCCTCGCCCTTGGTCATGCCCGAATCACCGCGCGCACCATGAGCCGTTGCCATCGGAATGGAACGGCCATAGCCACTTCGCTTCACGCGCCGGCGTTCGGTCGAATGTTGCCCATCGCTTCAGTTTGGTGCCGCCATCGTCCCGCGTCGAACCGAGAAGTATACCCACTTCGCGCAATCCTCGCAAAGGGGTTTCTACCCATATCCCGACCCGTCACGCGACCCACGATCGATCGCAGGGGCCCGCCTCCTGCGAGACGGGCCCCGGCTCGATTTTCCTAGGATCACAGCCCACCGCGGCCAGCGCCGCAAGTGCTTGTTGTGAAATACGTTACGTCAACTCGACCGTGCCGCCAGCCTCGGTGAGAGTCTTCTTGAGCTTCTCGGCTTCCGCCTTGTCGAGCCCGGCCTTGATCGTCTTGCCCGGGGTATCCACCAACGCCTTGGCCTCGGCCAGGCCCAGGCCAGTCGCCTCGCGCACGACCTTGATCACCCCGATCTTCTTGGCCGCGTCGACCGCCTTGAGGACGACGTCGAAGCTGGACTTCTCCTCGACATTGGCCGCCGCCGCCCCGCCACCGCCGGCCATCACCACCGCGCCACCGGCCGCGGCCTCGATGCCGTACGTCTCCTTCATGTACTTGCCAAGGTCCACCGCGTCTTTCAGCGTCAGCCCGGCCAGCTTGTCACCCAGGTCCTTGATCTTCGCGTCGAACGTCGTGTCTGACATGTGCCTTCCAACCTTTCCTTGCTCGGGACCGGGCCCGTGGCCTGTCCCACCCTGCGTCCCCCAAGTGGCTCCGGCACATCGCCGGTGTTTAATCCGCCCGAGGCGGACCAGTCGGGAGCCTGTTGTTCTCGAACCAGCGCCCGGAGCAGCCGGGCGCGATCGTCCTTGTCCTTACCCCGCCTTCGCGATGGCCTCGCCCTTCTCCAGCTTGGTCTCGATGGCCTTCACCACGCCGGCGACCGTGATTCCCGGTCCGGCGATCTGCGCCAGCAGCTTCTTGGCCGGGCCGACCGTCAGCGCGACCACCTGCCCGATGGCCTCGTCCCTGGTCGGGAGTTTCGACAGCTCCGTGATCCCCGCCTTGCCCTTGAAGATCTGCCCGTCGAGCGTCGCCGCCCGCAGCTCCAGCAGCGGGTTCTTCTCGACCATCGCGACGATCTCGCGGGCCATCTCCACGACGGACGAGCCGCCATAGGCCAGCGCCGAGGAACCCTCGAGGAACTGGGCCAGGGGCTCGAGGGCGGTGCCCGCGAACGTCTTGCGGGCCAGCGCGTTGCGCACGACCGTGACCTTGATCTGCTTCTTGGCCAGGTCGTTGCGGATCTTCGTGGTCGCGGTCCCCTTGACCCCGCGGATGCTGATCACCATCGCATCCTTCGCGTCGCCCATGCGGGCCTTGTAGTCCCGCATCATCATTTCTTTGACGGCCTTCGACATGCTTCACCTCAGCGAACTCGGCACTAGGCACCGGGCCCTAGGCACTTGGAAATCCCGATTACTCGGCCTCGACCGCGGACACGTGCTTGACCTGCACCCCGGGGGTCATCGACCCCGACACCGTGATCCGCCTGATGTACTGCCCCTTGGCCGTCGACGGACGGACCTTCTCGATGGCGTGGATGAAGTGCTCCAGGTTGGCCGCCAGGTCGCCCGCCGCGAAACTCATCTTCCCGATCACCGCGTGCACGTTCCCGAACTGGTCCGTGCGGAACTCCACCTTGCCCGCGGCGTATTCCTTGACCGCGTCGGGCACGTTGGGCGTCACCGTCCCGGCCTTGGGGCTGGGCATCAGCCCCTTGGGACCGAGCACCTTGCCCAGCTTCGACACCACCCGCATCATGTCGGGCGACGCGATCGCCACGTCGAAGTCCATCCAGCCCTTCTCGATCTCGCTGACCAGATCCTCCCCGCCCGCCTTGATGGCGCCGGCGGCCATGGCCTTGGGCGCCACGTCGCTCTGGCAGAACGCCACGACGCGCTTGGTCTTGCCGATGCCCTTGGGCAGGCTGATCGACCCGCGCAGGTTCTGGTCCGCCTGCTTGGGGTCCACGCCCAGGTACATGCAGACGTTCACCGTCTGGTCGAACTTCGGGCCCTTGTACTTCTTCAGCGCCACCACCGCCTCGGCGGGGAGGAGCGCGTCCTTGGGCTTGAGTTCCAGGTTCGCCTTCTGGCGCTTGCTGATGCGACGTGCCATGGATTCGCCTCGAGATCGGCCCGCTCGTGCCGGGCCGGGTTGCTTGGGTTCTGCCGTGCCTGCTGCCCGTTGCGGTTCGCGGTTTACTCGATCGTCACGCCCATCGACCGGGCCGTCCCCTCGATCACGCGCATCGCCTGCTCCACGCTGTTGGAGTTCAGGTCCTGCATCTTCTGCTGCGCGATCTTCCTGACCTGGTCCTTGGTCAGCTTGCCCACCTTGTTCTTGTTGGGCACGCCCGAGCCCTTCTCCAGCTTGATCATGTCCTTGATCATCGCCGACGCCGGCGAGGACTTGATCTCCAGCTCGAAGCTCTTGTCGCTGTACACCGTCACCACGCAGCCCACCAGCTTGCCCTTCACCGCTTGCGTGGCGGCGTTGAACTTCTGGATGAACTGCCCGGGGTTCACGCCCTTGCTGCCCAGCACCGGGCCCAACGGTGGCGCCGGGGTCGCCTGCGCTCCCACCGCCATGATCTTGAAGATTTGAGTGACTTCCTTCTTGGCCATCGGTTCCTACCTCCCACCAGCGCCCTGCGGTTTCCCGCGGCGTCCAGCGGCCAAGCCAGACGCGGACCCGGTAGTTCTTGCGGTTCTGATTGTTCGCCCCAGGCCGGCTGGGCCCGAGGTGTGAAGGGTCAAGAGGTTAGGCGCTGCCCCGCGATCTGGCAAACCAGCGTCCCCGGCGCTTTGGCCTCCCCAAAGTGCAACACACCCCCCGGCATTTCTACCGGGGGGTGTGTGGCGACGGGGCCGAAGTGGTGGTGGTGGGAGCCCCGCCGCCGGGTGGTGGAAATCCTGATGCCCGTCCAAGTGGCCATCCTTGGCTCCCTGAACGGGCGGGAATGCACTCGCCCGGTGGTGGTTCGGGCGAGCACGCGCGAGGAAAGTCGGGGCTTCGCGATTGAGCCCGCCTGCACCCCAGGCCGGTGTGGTGCCCCCGGCCGTGGGCGTCGGTAGCTTTCGAGCGTCCTTGCCCGTCCGCCCCGATCAGGCCGACCAACCCGAAGGACGATTCCGTTCGGTGTGTGGGGCCCGACTCCGCCTCACATTGTGGCCGCCGGGATCGATCTCACTCTCTCCCGCCGGCCCAACCCTGTCATCACCCTTTCGGATGACCCCAGGTCTCTCGCTTTCCCGTCCGTCTCTCTCTCCCCGACCGCCGGTCGTCTCCTCCACGCCGGCCCTTGCGCTCAGCACCCGGCCAGCCGCCGGGAGCCATGTTCAACCTGGATTACTGCTGATTCCCGCGGGCGTTCATCCGCTCCGCCAGAGCCGGCAGGTTCGCGAACCGCTCCGATCGAGACTCCATCCACTTGGCCCGGTCCCGGATCTCCAGCCGATTCCCGGCCCCAACCACCACAACCTCCGATCCCAGCATCGTCTCGGCCAGGTACCACTTCGAGAGCAGCACTCGACCGGCCGAATCGGGCTCCAGCTTGTCCACGATCCCGAAGAAGTCCGACTCCAGCTGGGCCTCGTCCGCGTTGGGGATCAGCTTCTGCCCGCCCGAACCCGACAGGAGGTGGAACGTCTTCTCCGGGTACAGCCTCAGCGCTCCCCCAGGCCAGGGCACGCAGTACCACGCCCCCTGCCCCGCGCCCTCGAAGATCGCCCGGAACTTCGCCGGGATCTGCAGGCGTTGCTTGGGGTCGATCGTGCACTCGGCATGCCCCGTGAAGAGCACTGCTCCTGGCCTCCAGTTGCCCGCCGCGTCGATCCGTCACGCGAGACTCCTCCGGCTCCGCCGTTGGGCGAGACATTACCCCACTTCGACCCACTTCGCAACCTTTCCAAACACTTTTCGCGAGATTGTGGAAATCCTGTTGATTGCGCGCCGGGAGACGCAAGGGCACTCACCGTCTGACCGCGCATATAACCGCAGCGGACCTGCGCATTTGGGGAACTTCGACTGGCTTTCGTCTGGTTTGTGTTTCCCAGCTGCAATGAGCGAACCGTCGGGCCGACGTATGACTCACGGGAACGCCGCCATGACAGACCCTAACGCTCTGCTCCGCCATCCGGCGCTCGGGTTCCTGCCGCGCGGGGTGTATCTCATGACCGCGACGTGCGACGCCAAGCGAGCCGGGGTGCTGGTGGAGTCGGTGCAGCCGTGCGGGGGCGATCCGCCGCTGCTGGCCGTGAGCCTTCGCAAGGGGCACTGGATCGAGCCGCTGATCCGCGACAGCGGGTGCTTCGCCATCTGCCTGGTCGATCCCGGCGATCGGCTGGTCACCCGCAAGTTCGGCGATCCGTTACGTCCGCGCGAGCCGGGCGATCCCTTCGACTGCTTCCCCCTCGACCGCCTGACCACGGGCGCGCCGATCCTCAGGCGCTGCACGGCGGCCCTGGACTGCGAGGTGATCCGGCACATCGACATCGAGACCGAGTTCGCGATGTACATCGCGCGCGTCGTCGCCAGCCGCGTCTACAAGCCCTCCGCCCAGCCCAAGGGCCAGCAGCCCGACTCGATGAGCGCCTGACCCCGCGCGCCCCCTACGCCGATCCGATCATCTCGCGCACGATCGCCACCAGCCCGGCGTCGAACACGCCCGCCGCGAACCGCTCCGCGCGCCGGCGGCACGCGCCCTCGTCGCGCGGGCAGCGGGCCGCGGCCTGGGCGATCGACCCCGCGTCGGCCTCCTCGAAGAACGCCCCGCACGAGTCGTCCACGATGTCCAGGGCCCCGCCCGCCCGGCGCGCCACCACCGGCATCCCGCACGCCAGCGCCTCGCACGCGCTGATCCCGAAGTCTTCCACCTGCGGGAACACCATGAGGCGGGCCGTCCGGTACAGGTGCCGCAGGCGCTCCTTGCTGATCCTCCCCATGAACCGAACTCCCGGGCCCGCCAGCCTCTCCAGGGCCCCGCGTTCGCTCCCGTCCCCCACCACCACCAGCGAGGCCTTGGCCGCGCCGGCCGCGGCGATCGCCAGGTCCACGCGCTTGTACGGCTCCAGCGCGCAGACGACGAGCCACTCGTCCCCGCGGTGCCCCGGGCCCGGCGCGGGCGTGAAATAGTCCGTGCGCACCGGGGGGAAGAGCACCTCGGCCTGGCGCCCGTAGCAGCGTTTCACCTCGCCCGCGGTGTGCGTGGAGTTCGCCACGAAGCGCGTCACGTTCGCCGCCGTCGCCAGGTCCCACGCCTTGAACTTGTCGCGATACCGCCTCAGCCCCGCGGCGCGCAGCGGGCTGCCCCGCTCGTACTCCTCGCCCAAGGACCAGATGTACCGCGCCGGCGCGTGGATGTAGCACAGGTGGGGCACGCCGGCGGGCGCCCTCATCCCCTTGATCGCCGCGCTGCTCGTGGAGATCAGCAGGTCGATCTTCCGGCGCGCGTGCTCCTCTGCCAGGCGCGCCGAGAGTTCCTCCACCATCCGCGGGTACAGCGGCAGCATCCACCGGCGCAGGCGCGTCGAGGCCAGGGGCAGCCTGCCGGGGCGCGACACCGTCTTGGGCGCGTCGTCGATGGCCCGCGTCAGCGGCGCCCCGTCGGCGAACATCGTGTACAGCCCCGCCAGCTGCACGCCCTCTCGCGCCAGAACCTCCAGGACCCGGTCCAGCACCAGCTCGCCCCCGCGCAGCCCGCACAGCCAATCGTGGGCCACGGCGATGCGCGGGCGCGTCGTCACGCCGCCCCCGGGCTCGACCTTCCCTTGCGTCCGCGTGTTGGGCCGTACAGTTCCGGACATGTCCGATGCGCTCGCCAAGACCGGGGGCGGGCGGGCCACACCCGCCAATCGCCTTGGCCTCGATTATCTGTCCGCGACGAGGGCACTGCCAGTCCCCCCCGCGCACATGGTGGACATCCACGCCCACGTCGGCGGGGAGCGGGCGTGCCTGATCTACCGCGACATGGCCCGGGCCTTCGGCGTTTCCCGCGTCTTTTCGATGGGCCCCCTGCCCCAGGCCGCCCCCACCCGCGACCGCCTGGGCGACTTTGTCCGATTCATCGCCTTCCCGAATTTCCGCGCCCCCGATCGCCTGCACGCCTTCACCGCCGGGTTCCTCGACGACATCCGCCGGTTCCAGGGCGACTTCGGCGCCCGCATCGTCAAGCTCTGGAACGCGCCGCGCCTGCGCGAGCTGATTCCCCCCGAGTTCCACGCCCAGGTCATCGAGTTCGACTCGCCGTGGCGTGTCCGCGCCGCCGAGTTGGCCCAGAGCCTGGGCATGATGATGATGGTCCACGTCGCCGACCCGGACACCTGGTTCGCCACGCGCTATTCCGACGCGGGCCGGTTCGGGCTTAAGCGCGAGCACTACCGCGGGCTGGAGGTCATGCTCGACCGTTTCCCCATGCCCTGGATCGCGGCCCACATGGGCGGCTACGCCGAGGACCTCGGCTTCCTCTCGGGCCTGCTCGACCGCCACTCCAACCTCTACCTCGACACCAGCGCCACCAAGTGGATCGTGCGGGAGATCTCGCGCCACCCGCGCGACACCGCCCGCGCGTTCTTCCTCCGCTACCGCACGCGCCTGCTCTTTGGCAGCGACATCGTCACCACCGACGAGCACCTCACGCCCCCGCCCCCCGCCGCCCCCGGGGGGGCGCGGCACCCCATGGCGGACCTGGCCAGCAGCCCCGACGCCGCCGCCGAGCTCTACGCCAGCCGCTACTTCGCCCTGCGCACCCTCCTCGAAACCGACTACGACGGCCCGAGCCCCATCGCCGACCCCGACCTCAAGATGGTCGACCCGTCGAAGTTCGACGACATGTCCGCCCCCGCCCTCCGCGGGCTGGCCCTCCCCCGCGACGTGATCGAGGACCTCTACGCCAACAACGCGCGGCGGCTGCTGGGGGCGTGAGCGTGGCGTCGACTCGGCGATCTTCGGCGTGGCGAGCCGCTTACTTGCTTGGCTCGTTCGGAACCGGCTTGGTCTCGGGCAGGAGGGCGCCCTCGCCGCCGGGCTTGAGCAGGTCAACCCGCATCGGGCTGATGATGTTGAGCTTGAGCGAGGGGTCGAGCTTGGCTTCGCCGATCACGCCCACGACCTGGCCCACCTTGGCCTCGAGCTCGAACTCGGGGCTGGGGGCGAGGTAGCCGATGGTGCGGGGCGTGGAGTCGCCCACGGACTGGATGCGGAACATCCGCGGCAAGCGCTGCCCGTCGTACACCGTGCTGGGCTGGAGCGTCCCGATGATCGTGTACACCCGCGTCTTCTCGATCTGCTCGATGGCCGCCCTGAGCGAGCCCTTGCTCGCCGCGTCGGCCTGACGCACGGCATCCTCGTTGCGGCGCAGCGTCTCGCGGTAGTCCTTCTGAAGCTCGAGGTACTTGAGCCGGGCCTCGAGCTGCTGCTTGAGCCGCGGCTGGTCGGCGGGCGTGGCGTCGACGGCACGCCGGAACTCGGCGGTGATCTCGTCGAGCTCCGCCGTCAGCACCGGCTGCTTGCGCACCTCGGTGAACGCGGCCTCGAGCTGCTGGAGGTTGCCGACGCGGCGCTGGGCCGGCTCGGCCGGGGCGTTCTGGGCGGGGATCGTCGCGCCGATGTTGCCCGCGTCGGGCGCGGCGGCGACGACCGCGGGCTCGACCTTGGGCGCCACGGGCTCGGCCGGGTTGTCCAACGCCCCGGGGGGTGTCAGCCCGCCTCCCGAGGGGGCCACGGGCGGGACGGCGGCCATGGAAGCCTGCCCGGCCTTCTCGATCTCGGCCTGCGTGGCGCGGCGCAGGCCCTTGGCGTCCACGAAGGCCTTGGCCCCGGTGGGCGGGATGACGTGGTAGCCCAGCACCACGTCGGCCTGCTTCTCCACGCCGTTGTCGGCCAGCGCCATCGTCGTGCCGACGGGGAGCTCGACGTCGAAGACGGCCTTCCAACTCCCCACCCCGCCCTTGAGGGCGTTGAGCGCGAAGAGCTTGGTGGCCTTGGTGAGGGTCACCTGCGCGCCGTCGAGCCTGGCGTCGTCGGCCTTGACCCAGGCGGGGAGGTTGGCCGGGTACTCGATGCGGGCCCAGCGCGCGTCCTCGGCGTCGATGCGGACCAGGGCGCCCTGCTTGACCTCGCCCAGGGAGTAGGCGTTGTCGTTGGCCATGCACACGATGCCGACCTTCTCGCCGCTGACGACGGCGAAGTAGGCCTCGACCGGCTTCATCTGGGCCCAGGCCGGGGCCTGGGACAGCAGCGCCGCGGCCGCCGCCGCGATCTTGGTGCCGCGCGCAGCGCGCGCGAGGAACCCACCCAACACCGTCGCCTTCCTTGCTTGCATCGTGACCGCTCCTTCAGCCCAACAGATTGTCGCGTGAACCACCCGCGCCGTTCCGGGGAATCTGGCTTACTTTCCCCCGGGCGCGGGATCCATACACTCTAGTCGGCGAACCGACGTGTGCGTCGGCGCCGGTGCGCTAGGATAGCCACAACGCGCCAAACATGCGCCCCCATGGGGGCGAGCCGAGTCCCAGGCTCGGCCAACCGACGCGAATCGACAGACTTTGACCCCACCCCGAGGCTCCGCTACGTTGTCCCCTTCCATGAGGACCCAGCCCAGTTGCGCCCCACCCCCGGCCTCTCGCCCGCTCCGGCTGAGGCCGGCGGGCGCGGTCGCGCTGGTGTTCCTGGCGGCGTGCGAGTCCACCCTCTCCATCCAGGCCGAGAAAGCCCTCAAGCGGGTCGTGGAAGAGGCGGCGTTTCGGGAGATCACCGAGGGCGAGCGGACGGGCCAGGCCCGGGTCCTGACGCGGGACGACAGCGTCGCTCAGTTGGGGATCAACCCCCTGATCATGCGGGAGCTGGACGCGATGGCCGGGCCCGCCTCCCGTTCCCAGCGCCAGGTCCTCCTGGGTGAGAACCTGCTGGGTACGCCCACCCGGACCATCTCGGTGAGCCTGGAACGGGCGATCCAGACGGCCGTCCAGAACAACATCGCGGTTCAGTTCGCACGCCTGAGCCCCCCGATCGGGGAGGCGAAGATCGCGGCGGCGGAAGCGGTCTTCGACTGGACCCTCTTCTCGAACACCACCTGGAACAACACCGACACCCCGCGCACGCAGGTCGCCAACTCCACGGGCGCGACCTCGTTCTCCGGGCCCACGGCCAACCTCCAGAACACCATCAGCAGCACCACCGGCCTGCGCCGGAGCCTGATCGGCGGCGGGCGCCTGACAGTCCAGCAGGAGCTGGGATACACCGACGACCGCTCGCCCGGGCAGACGATCAACCCCAACCCCGCCAGCACGGTAGCGTTCACCCTCCAGTACGAGCAGCCGCTGCTCAAGGGCATGGGCAGCGAGATCGGTCAGGCCGAGATCCGCGTGGCCCGCAACGCCGAGCGCACGAACGTGCAGACGTTCAAGCGCGACCTGTCGAAGATCGTGGCCGACAGCGAGAAGGCGTACTGGGACCTGGTGCAGGCCCGCGAGGACCTGGTGATCCTGCAGCGCCTGCTCGAGCGCGGGGAGGCGACGCTGGCCCAGCTCCGGGCGCGGGCGGCGTTCGACGCCAACCAGGCCCAGATCGCCGACGCCACCGCCCGCGTGGCCCGGCGCCGCGCGGACCTGACGCGCGGGCAGACGAACCTCAAGAGCATCAGCGACAGGCTCAAGGCGCTGATGAATGACCCGGACCTGCCCGTGGGGTCGGAGATGCTGCTGCTGCCGGTCGACCTCCCGGTGGACGAGCCGGTGCGCTTCAGCCTGCCCGACTCGATCCGCCAGGCCGTGCTCCACCGCCCGGAAGTGCAGCAGGCGATCCTGGGGATCGACGACGCGTCGATCCGGCGGATGGTGGCCGACAACGCCCGCCAGCCGGACCTGACGCTGCGCCTGCAGGCGCGGATGAACGAGCTGCACGACAGCTTCGGGGACTCGTACCGCGAGATCGGCGACGCGCGATACGTGGACTTCATCGTGGGGATCATGCTGGAAATGCCCCTGGGTGGGCGCAAGGCCGAGGCCGAGTTCCGCCAGCGCAGCCTGGAGCGCCTGCAGTCGGTCGTCTCGTACCGCAACACCGTGCAGGTGGTGACGCAGGAGGTCAAGGCGGCCCTGGACCGCGTGGCCCTGAACTACAAGCTCATCGAGCAGACGCGCGCCAGCCGAATCGCCGCCAGCGAGGTGCTGCGAGTGCTCATGGTGGAGAAGGACATCAACCGGGGCGTGACGCCCGAGCGCCTGGACCTGGAGCTCAACCGCGAGGAGTCCCTCGCCCAGGCCGAGCAGGACGAGGTCCGCGCCCTGGCCGAGTACAACGCCGCGATCACCGACCTCTTCCAGGCCATGGGCACGATCCTCGAACGCAACAACATCCGCTTCGTGGTCCCATCCCTCGAGGACGCCCGCCGCGGCCCGGACCCCCGATCGCCCTAACAATCCCGCGTGAACGGGCGCGGCGATATCGAGGCGGCCAGCCAACGCCTGCGCGCGGGCGGGCTCGTGGCGTTCCCCACCGAGACCGTCTACGGGCTGGGCGCCGACGCCCTGAGCGAGGACGCCGTGCGCCGTGTCTTCGCGCTCAAGGAACGCCCCAGCCACAACCCGTTGATCGTCCACGTGTCGAGCGTGGAGATGGCACGCCGGGTCGTGGGATTCTGGCCCGAGGAGGCCGATCTGCTGGCGCGGGCCTTCTGGCCCGGGCCCCTGACCCTGGTCCTGCCCAAGGCCGCGGCGGTGCCCGGGATCGTCACCGGGCACGGGCCCAACGTGGGGGTGCGCTGCCCCGATCATCCCCTGGCCCTGGCGCTGATCGAGGCCTTTGGTGGTCCGATCGTCGGGCCCAGCGCCAATCCGTCGGGGCGCGTCTCGCCCACCACCGCCGCCCACGTGCGCGAGAGCTTCGGGCCCGACGAGGTGCTCGTGCTCGACGGGGGCCCATGCCGGGTGGGCGTGGAATCGACGGTCGTGACGCTGGTTGGCGAGAATCCGCGTATCCTCCGCCCCGGCACCCTGGGTGCGGCGGAGATCGGGCGCGTGATCGGCCGAGCGGTCGACGAGCCTCGCCCTCCGGAAGGTGCGCCCGCCTCCGTCGGGGCGCTCGCGACGCGGGCCGCGATGGAGAGCCCGGGCCTGCTCGATCGACACTACGCGCCGCGGACGCCCGCGTACGTGTTCAACTCCCGGGACTGGGACCGCCTGCGCGGGCAGGGCGCCGACCGCGGAGTCGTCCTGCTCACCCACGCGGAACGCGCCGTGCCGCCGTCGTGGACGCTGATTCGCCTGGCCGGCAACGCCCCGGACTACGCGCGCGGGTTCTACTCGGCCCTTCGTGAGGCCGACTCCGCCGGCGCCTCCGAGATCCTGATCGAAGAGCCCCCGCGCGGCGAACCGGGGACCGCGGATTCCCAGCTCTGGCGTGCCATCCACGATCGCCTTCGAAGGGCGACGCGGCCCTGGCAACGACCGTAACGCTTGTCAGGTAGACTCTCCCGAGGCCCCGTGGCGGAACGGCAGACGCAGCGGACTTAAAATCCGCGGCCTGTAACAGGGCGTGTGGGTTCGACTCCCACCGGGGCCATTGGCGGCCACCGCGTCCTGCCCGGGCCCATCGACAGGGAGGTTGTCCCGGCGACCTCCCCTCGCCCGGGGATCCTCTTCGCCCGAGGATCGGGGGATACCCTAACGCGGACCGCATTGGGCACGGACGGCGGGCCATTGGCCGGGGCGTCGCCGCACCACTATCATCGTGGCCCCGGCAGGCCCGATGGTCGGTCCCGCGGGGAGACAACTCAAGAAGTGTCCCGTGAAGGCCCCGCCCCGCGAAACGCGTTGGACGGACCAGCCGGTGCCGGGGCGAGGGAGTTCTGATGGTACGGCTTCGCATGCAGCGTCACGGGCGTCGCAACCGCCCCTTCTTCCGCATCGCCGCGATCGACTCGCGCACGCGCCGCGACGGCGTGGTGATCGAGCAGCTGGGCTGGTACGACCCGTACGTGAAGGACCCGGCCAAGGCCGTCCAGCTCAACGTGGATCGCGTCCAGCACTGGCTCAAGAACGGGGCCCAGCCCAGCGACACGGTGAAGGACTTCCTGGCCCGTCGCGGGATCGGGGACCTGAAGGCCTGGGAGGCCGAGCGGGCCCGTCAGCGCAAGGTCGTCACGGAGAACATCGCCAAGGCCGCCGCAGCCGCCGCCGCGGGCGAGAAGAAGGAAGAAAAGAAGGCCTGATCCATGGGCCTTCGCGTGTGATTCATCGGCCCCGGGCCCCGCGCCCGGGGCTTTGTTTTCTACACTTGCCGCGCCGATGCGCATCGACGTCCTCACCACCTTCCCCGCGATGTTCGGCGCCGAGCCTCCCGCGGCCCTGGGCGTGAGCATCCCCGGGCGGGCGATCAAGGCCGGGCTGCTGGAGGTGGTCGCCACCGACGTCCGCGCGTACTCGCGGGACAAGCACAGGAAGACGGACGACCGCCCCTTCGGCGGCGGGCCCGGCATGGTCATGATGTGCCAGCCGCTGTGGGACGCGGTGCTCGCCGTGGAGGCCGCCGATTCCGCGACGCCGGCGCGTCCGCCCCGGCGGATCCTGATGACGCCCCAGGGCGTGCCGCTGACGCAGGCGCTGGTGGAACAACTCTCGCGCGAGGCGCGCCTGCTGATCATCGCGGGGCACTACGAGGGGATCGACGAGCGCGTGATCGAGGCCCTGGCGCCGCTGGAAATCTCCCTGGGCGATTACGTCCTATCCGGGGGCGAGCTTGGCGCCATGGTGCTGATCGACGCGGTCGCTCGCCTGCTCCCAGGAGCGCTCGGGCACGAGGGTTCCAACGCCTCGGACAGCTTCTCGCCCGCGGGCGAGGACGGCCGGCGCCTGCTGGACTGCCCGCACTTCACCAAGCCGCGGGAGTGGATGGGCCGCGCCGTGCCGGAGGTCCTGCTCTCGGGCGACCACGCCAACATCGCGAAATGGCGACTCGACCAGATGGAGTCGCGCACGCGGGCGCGAAGGCCGGACCTGATGGGAGGACCCGCCCTGGACGCCGATCGTGGCGGGGTCAACCAGCCTCCATGACCGTGGCGTTCCCCGCCCCTCGCGCCATTGCTGCGCCAAGGCGGACACGGGCAAACCACTCGCTCCAACCCGGAACGAGGCCTCGCCTCCCTACCCTCCGCCCATCGTGTACCAGATCCTGCTCATCCGGAGATACCTGACCAGCAAGATCATGCCCTTGCTGGCGGCCCTGGCCGTCGCGCTGTGCACCGCGATGGTGCTGGTGGTCTGGTCGGTGATGGGCGGGTTCCTGAACATGCTGGTGAACAGCGGGCGCACGCTGGCGGGGGACGTGATCATCGAGTGCCGCCCGCAGGGCATCGGCTACTACGACGAGCTCTGCGCCGACCTGGAGAAGGACCCGCTGGTGGCCGGCGCCGCCCCGATGATCCAGACCTTCGGCCTGGTGACGTTCCCCGACGGGCGGAGCAAGACCGTCATCGTGCGGGGGATCCAGGGCGCGAGTTTCGCGCGCGTGACCAGGTACGACGAGCTGCTCTGGTGGCGTGCCCTCGACAAGCCCCTGCCCAAGGACGCCAAGGGCGAGGACCCGCGCCTGCACGTGCGCGAGCCCCTGGCCCGCGCCTTCCAGAACGGGCTGAGCCTGACGCGCCAGGACCCCGGGCAGGCCGCGCCCCTGCCCGCCGCCGTCATGGGCATCGAGGTCTGGGGGCACAACGTCCGCGTCGGGGGCGCGGGGTACTACATCCCCGGGCAGTTCACGCACACGGCGCCCGACGCCACCAGCGAACGCCGCTTCATGTTCTTCGACGGGTTCATCACGCTCCACGTGCTGCCCATGGACGCCTCGATGAAGGTGATCCAGGTCACGTCGCAGAGCTTCCCCGTGGCCAACGAGTTCCAGTCCGGGCTCTACGAGGTGGACGAGTCCACCGTCTTCGTCGAGCTCGGCGCGCTGCAGCGGATGCTCCAGATGAACAGCGCCGGCCGCATCGCCAAGACGCCCGGCGGGCCCTACCGCGTCGAGATCGACCCCAAGACCGGCGAGGAACGCATCGTGCAGGATGCCCCCGACGCCGGCGAGTCGCCCGCGCGCGCGACCACGATCCTCGTGCGCGGCAAGCAGGACGTGGGCGACGAGAAGGCCCTGGAATCCCTCCGCGACGCGGTGGCGGACGCGTACGGCCGCTTCGCGGAGCGCCGCCGCGGGATGGTCCCCGACAAGTTCCGCGTCGACGTGCACACCTGGATCGATCAGAACCGCACCATGATCGCCGCCGTGAAGAAGGAGACCAGCCTCGTCCTCTCCCTGTTCTCCCTCATCTCGCTCACGGCCGTGTTCCTCGTGCTGTCCATCTTCTGGTCGATGATCAGCGAGAAGACCAAGGACATCGGGATCCTGCGGGCGATGGGCGCCGGGCGTGCCGGGGTCGCGGGCCTGTGGACCGCCTACGGGGGCGCCCTGGGCGTCGTCGGCGCCATCCTGGGAACGCTGCTGGCCTACGCCATCGTCATCAACATCAACCCCATCCACGAGTGGCTCGGGCGGGCCCTGCACGTCGTGATCTGGGACCCGCGCGTGTACTACTTCACCACGATCCCCAACCAGGTCGACACGCCCCACGCGGTCATGGTCTTCGCGGGCGGGGTGCTCTCGGCCGTGGTGGGCGCCCTCATCCCCGCCTGGCGCGCCGCCCGCATGGACCCCGTCAAGTCGTTGAGGTTCGAGTAGCCGCGGGGCCTTCGCCCCACCCCACACCCCCCATGTTGCTCTCCGTCTCCAACCTCCACAAGACCTACCGCCTCGGGCGCGTCGACGTCCCCGTCCTCCGCGGCGTCGACATCGCCGTGGACGAGGGCGAGTTCGTCGCCATCCTCGGCGCCAGCGGCTCGGGCAAGAGCACCCTCCTGCACCTCATGGGCGGGCTGGATCGCCCCGACAAGAGCCCGAGCTCGGGCCCCGCGGCGTCCATCCGCTTCCGCGACGCCGACGTCACCGCCTTCGGCGCCGCCGCCCTCGACGCCTACCGCTCCCGCGACGTCGGCTTCGTCTTCCAGTTCTACCACCTGCTCCCCGAGCTCTCCGTGCTGCAGAACGTCGTCATCGGCGCCATGATCCGCCACGGCCTGGGCTTCCCCGCCCGGCGCGCCGAAACTGAACGCGAGGCGACCTCCCTCCTCGAACAGGTCGGCCTGGCCCAACGCCTGCGCCACCGCCCCGCCGAGCTCTCTGGCGGCGAACGCCAGCGCGTCGCCATCGCCCGCGCCCTCATCAACCGCCCCACGCTCCTCCTCGCCGACGAGCCCACCGGCAACCTCGACCGCGAGACCGGCCGCCGGATCCTCGACATGCTCGGCCAGATCCGCGCCGACCGCCGGCAGACCATGGTCGTCGTCACCCACGACCCCGAAACCGCCGCCCGCGCCGACCGCGTCGTCAGGCTCCTCGACGGCACGGTGGCGTGAGCGATCGCCGGCGCGCCCCCGACCGCGAGGGCGGGGTTGCTCACCGCTCCTCGCGAGCCCCATCCCAGCCAAACAGCCTTCGGTGAACGCCCCCGGGGGCGGGGGGCCGCGGGCTTTGCCGGACCTTGCCTGGGCCGCCTGCCGGGTGCGCACCGGCTCACCCATTTGTCCGAGAACGCCCGTGTTCTTGCCTTCTCACCTTGGCGCGGAGCGATTCGTCCGGTATGCTCGACGGGTTCCGTGGGCCGCAAGGGGATCCCTGCATGTTGCTTCGATCGACCGTCGCCACGTTGTCCGCGCTGGCCCTGGGCTCGTCGGCCCTGGCACAAAGCACCCGGCTTGAGCACGCCTCGGCATCGGACCAGGGCCTGCCCCACCATACCTGGATCTTCCTCAAGGACAAGGGCGTGACGCGCGCGGGCCTCCCCGCCGCACTCGAAGCCTGCCAGGCCGCCATGGACGCGCGAACCCTGTGGCGGCGCTCCCTGCGGCGCACCGACCCCTCGCCACTCCCCCAGGGACTCGTCGACGAGCGCGACTTGCCCGTCGCCGCGGCCTACCGGGCCGCCACCGAAGCCACCGGCGCCCGCGTGCGGGTGGAGAGCCGCTGGCTCAACGCCCTGAGCGTGGCGGCCACGACCGAGCAACTCGCGGCGATCGCGCGCCTGGACTTCGTCGATCGCGCCACGCCCGTCCTCGGCGGCGTTCGCCGCCCGGGCCTCGAGTGCGACGAACTGACGGACCAGTCCGCTTCCGGCGGGACCACCACGCGCGATTTCTACGGCAACGCCTCCGACCAGCTCCACCAGATCAAGATCCCCTTGGTGCACGCGCGCGGCTACACCGGCGCGGGCGTCGTCATCGGGGTCCTCGACACCGGCTTCCAACGCTCGCACAACGCCTTCAACCAGGCCGGGCACCCGCTCAACGTCATCGCCGAGCATGATTTCGTGATGGGCGATGCCAACACCGCCATCGAGGCCGGGGACAACTCCGAGCAGCACCGCCACGGCACCTGGATCCTCGGCACCATCGGCGCCTACTGGCCCAGCACCCTCGTCGGCGGGGCCTACGACGCCGCCTTCGTCCTGGCCAAGACCGAGGACGTGACCGGCGAGACGCCCATCGAGGAGGACTACTACGTCGCCGGGCTCGAGTTCGTCGAGGCCCACGGCGCCGACATGGCCACCAGCAGCCTCGGGTACATCGACTGGTACACCCAGGCCCAGCTCAACGGCGCCACCGCCGTCACCACCCTCGCCGTCAACGTCGCCACGGGCAACGGGCTGGTCTGCTGCACCGCCGCCGGAAACGCCGGGCACGATGCCAGCCCCGCCACCGCGACCCTCATCGCCCCCGCCGACGCCCCACGCGTCATCACCTGCGGCGCCGTCGACACCGCCGGCCTGATCGCCGATTTCAGCTCCTCGGGCCCCACCGCCGACGGACGCCCCAAGCCCGAGATCCTCGCCTGCGGCGTCAACACCCGCACCGTCTCCTCCGTCACCACCACCGGCATCGGCATCGTCAGCGGGACCAGCCTCAGCACCCCCCTCGTGGCCGCCGGGGTCGCCTGCCTCATCGGCGCTCGTCCCGCGTGGACCGTGGACCACATCCGCTACGCGCTCGAACACACCGCCTCCGACTTCGTCGCCTCCGGCGCCACCGATCCCCTGTTCATCCGTGGATACGGGATCGTCGATTTCGACGCCGCCCTCTCCGCCCTCTGCCCCGCCGACATCGACGACGGCGCGGGCCTGGGCACGCCCGACGGCGGCGTGGATATCAACGACCTGCTCTTCTTCCTCGCCAAGTACGAATCCGGCTCCCTCGCCGCCGACCTGGACGACGGCAGCGCCACCGGCACCCCCGACGCCGGCGTCGACATCAACGATCTTCTGTTCTTCCTGGGGCGATACGAGGGCGGGTGCTGACAGATCCCGCCACTCGGGCGCGCACCATCAGGGTCTCTCACGCCACCCGCGACATCGCCGCACGAATTCCACCCGGACGATTGCCGGAAGCCCGCTCATGGCGCGATTTGAAGAAGCGGTCAGGACCGCCCTGAAGGCTACCGGTCGGTACCTCGCATTCGGCGGGAACACCAGAATCCAGGCGCAGCAGATCTACGAGGGCGCCGGCATCACGATTGATGTCGCCAGCGTCGTGAGCGTGGTCCCCACCGCCCCCGGCCGTGGATTCCCCTGGCAAACCAAAGCCCACCCACAAGTCTGTTGATCCCCGCCGCGCTTCTCGGCGGAGCGTTCGCTCCAGTGCATCTCCAGTCCTTCAAGCCCCGGAGTAGGCTTGGGGCCGTAGCCGCGCCCCTGGAGACCCCATGACCAATCTGAACGCGTCGTCGCTCGTGGCCGCCATCGTCCTCGTCGCCGCTCTGCCCGCGTGCGCCCAGGTGCCCGCGCCAAGTCCCAAGGGTGCCCAGCCCGCCGCGCCCGCCCCGGCATCCACCAGCGCGCTGGCCGGCGCCGCCGCCCCCGCGAGCCCCGCCGCCGCGATGCTCCGCTTCCCCGCCGTCGGGCCCACCCACATCTGCTTCTCCTACGCCAACGACCTCTGGCTCGTCCCCCGCGCCGGCGGAGTCGCCACGCCCCTGGCCGGCCCACCCGGGCTCGAATCCCTCCCGCGCTTCAGCCCCGACGGCAAGACCCTCGCCTTCGTTGGCAACTACGACGGCAACCGCGACGTCTACACCGTGCCCGTCAGCGGCGGCGTGCCCTTCCGCGTCACCCACCACCCCGGCGCCGAGTCACTCGCGGGCTGGACTCCCGACGGCCAGAGACTCCTCTTCTTCACCAACGCCCTCCAGGGCATCGCGCGCCAGACCCGTCTTTTCACCGTCCCGGTGACCGGCGGGATGCCCGAGCCCCTCCCCATGCCCTACTCCGCCTTCGGCTCCTTCTCCCCCGACGGATCCAAGGTCGCCTTCAACACCCTCTCCATCGACACGCGCACGTGGAAACGCTACCGCGGCGGGATGGCCCCCGACCTCTGGATCTTCGACCTCAAGGCCAACACCTCGAAGCAGATCACCGACTGGGAAGGCACCGACACCCTGCCCATGTGGCACGCCGACAGCATCTATTACCTCTGCGACCAGGGGCCCGAGCACCGCCTCAACATCTGGAAGTACGACACCGCCACCGCCAGGCACTCCCAGGTCACCGCCTTCGCGGACAACGACGTGCGCTGGCCCAGCCTGGGCCCGGGCGACAACGCCGAGGGCGAGATCGTCTTCCAACTCGGCACCGAGATGCGCCTGCTGAACCTCAAGACCGCCCAATCGCACGCCGTGAACGTCGAGATCCCCGGCGCCCGCGCCAGCATCCGCGCCCGCACCGTCGACGCCTCGCGCAACATCCAGGGCTACGACCTGTCCCCCACCGGCAAGCGCGTCGCCCTGGCCGCCCGCGGCGAGATCTGGTCCGCCCCCGCCAAGGAGGGCACCGTCCGCAACCTGACCCGCACGCCGGGCGCCAACGAGCGCTACCCCGCCTGGAGCCCCGATGGGCGCTGGATCGCGTACTTCTCCGACGCCACCGGCGAGTACGAGCTTTACGTTCGCCCCTCCGATGCCAAGGAGCCCGAGGCCAAGCAGGACGACAAGAAGGACGAGGGTGCTGGCGCCGAGAAGGCCGAGCCGCCCAAGCCCGCGGAGAAGGCCCTCGCCGAGCCCAGGCCCGAGCCGCGCAAGCTCACGAGCCTGGGCGCGGGCTTCCGGTACAACCCGACCTGGTCACCCGACAGCAAGTGGATCGCGTTCACGGACATGGCCAACCGCCTCTGGCTGACCAACGCCGAGTCGGGCGAGACCAAGGACCTCGTACGCGACGAGAACGACCAGATGCCCTCGTTCTCGTGGTCCAGCGATTCCAACTGGATCGCCCTCGCGCTGACCGACAACCCGACGCGCAACGGCGCCATCTGGCTCTACGACGTGCGCACCGGCGCGAAGACCCGGGTGACGGACCCGATGTTCCCCAGCGGCTCGCCGGCCTTCGACCGCGCGGGCGACTTCCTCTACTACATCACCACCCGCAGCGTGGACAGCCCGCTCTACAGCCCGCTGGACGGGTCGTTCGTCTACGCCGGGCTCGACACCATCGTCGCCCTGCCCCTGCGCAAGGACGTCAAGAACCCCTACGCCCCCAGGAGCGACGAGGAAGAGTACAAGCAGGACGACAAGAAGCCCGCCAAGGGCGACGACGCCAAGAAGGACGAAAAGAAGGACGAGCCCCAGGACGCCACGCCCGCAGAGGACAAGAGCGACGAGCCCGCCAACGCCGAAGGCGAGAAGAAGCCCGAGAAGAAGGGCCCCAAGAAGGCCCCCAAGAAAGAGGTCAAGATCGACCTGGCCGGCGCCGAGGCCCGCGTCATCACCCTCCCCGTCCCCAAGGGCGACCTCGGCGCGCTCAACGTCTCCCACGACGGCAAGCTCGTCTTCGTCCGGCGCGACCGCTTCCAGAATCCCGACGACGACGAGCCCAGCGGCGGCGGGATCCGGCTCTTCGACCCCAAGCCCAAGGACGACGAGAAGAAAGCCAAGGAAGAGCTCATCTTCGCCGCCAACGGCTACAGCCTCTCCGCCGACGCCAAGAAGCTCGCCGTCCTCAAGGACGGCGCCGTCTCCGTCCTCGAGATCGCCCCCGGCGGCGGCAAGGCCACCAAGGCCCCCACCGCCGGGGCCATGCCGCTCTCCATCGACCCGCGCACCGAGTGGAAGCAGATCTTCGACGACGCCTGGCGCCTCTACCGCGATTTCTTCTATGAGCCGACCATGCACGGCTGCGACTGGAAGGCCATCGGCCAGCACTACAAGGACATGATCGACGACTGCGCCACCCGCGAGGACGTGAACTGGGTCATCGCCGAGTTGATCAGCGAGCTCAACGTCGGGCACGCCTACGTCACCGGCCCCGGCGACATCGAGGGATCCCCCAGCACCTCCGTCGGGCTCCTCGGCTGCGACTACCAGCTCGACCGGGCCGCCAACGCCTACCGCATCTCCCGCATCTACTCCGGCGGACCCTTCGACTACGACGCCCGGAGCCCCCTCGTCGCCGCCGACGCCAAAGAGGGCGATTACCTCCTCGCCGTCGACGGCGTGAGCGTCGACGCCGCCCTCGACCCCTGGGCCGCCCTCATCGCCAAGGCCGGCAAGCCCACCACCATCACCCTCAACACCAGGCCCACCCTCGACGGCTCCGAACGCCACGTCCTCGTCCGCCCCATCGACAGCGAGACCGCCCTGCGATACCGCGCCTGGGTCGAGCACAATCGCCAGTACGTCCTCGAGAAATCCGCCGGCAGGCTCGCCTACGTCCACGTCCCCGACACCGGCCTCAACGGACAGAACAACCTCTTCCGCCAGTTCTTCGGGCAGCGGTTCCTCCCCGCCATGATCATCGACGAGCGATGGAACGGCGGCGGGCAGCTCCCCAACCGCTTCATCGAGCTCCTCAACCGTCCCGTCACCAACGCCTGGGCCAAACGCTACGCCCGCCCCGAAATCTCCCCCTTCGGCGGGCACTTCGGGCCCAAGGCCATGCTCATCAACGGGCAGGCCGGCAGCGGCGGCGACTGCTTCCCCGCCTACTTCCGCCTCGCCAGGCTCGGGCCCCTCATCGGCAAACGCACCTGGGGTGGGCTCGTCGGCATCGGCGGCAAGCCCCCCTTCGTTGACAACGGCTCCGTCAGCGTCCCCGAGTTCGCCTACTTCAAGCTCGACGGAACCTGGGGCATCGAGGGGCACGGCGTCGATCCCGACGTCGACGTCACCGACGACCCCGCCAAGATGCTCTCCGGCGCCGACCCCCAGCTCGACGCCGCCATCGACTACCTTATGAAAGAACTCGCCAAGAACCCGCCGATCGCCATCGAGAACAACCCCCCCGGCCCCAACCGCAGCGGGATGGGCATCGAGGCCAAGGACAAATAGCCCGCCGACGAAGCAGGCCCCGCCTCCGCGGCCTCGTGGGGCAGGCGCCCCGCCCGCACGCGCTGGATCTGGCCCACCGTGATGTCGCCGTAGATGTCGTCGTACGTGAAGGCGGCCAGGCGCGTGTGCTTCTGGAGGTCGGGGTTGGCGTTGCCGCTGGCGTCGCGGAAGTCGAACCCGCCGTGGACCACGTTGTTGGCGTCGAGGAAGCCGAGGTTGACGACGCCGGGGGTTACAAGGGGAACAGAGGGGTCGGACCACGAGTCCAATGGTCCAGCGACGAGGATGCGAACCTCGCCCAAACCTGACCATGCACCTTCGAAAGTCACGAGGCCGATGCTCTGGTCGAGAACGCCGGGAATGTCATCGAGCGACGCGTCGTAGATCCTGACGGTGATCAACTCATCAACGCTTCCGAGGGGGATCGCGAACGAGTTCCCAATCGTCCAGTCGGTAGTAGCAGGCCGAAAGTACGTCGCGCTCCCGCCACTCTGACGCTCAACTACGACCTTGATGTCGCTCTGTGCCTGCACGATCGCCGTCATCAGCGCCATGGGCGCGAGGACGGCAGCGATTCCACGCTTCATCGCAGCCTCCGATCTTGGGTCTCTTCCGTACGTTGAGTAAGAGAAGGCCCAATCCCACGGCTACGGAAGTTGCCGGGACGGGCACCGACGACGCGATGCGCAATCCATAGTCGGGGAAAGCGGCGCTGGGGAAGTCGCCAGCGCCGAAGAAAGAGACCCGATCGTCAGTATCGGCATAGCTAGAGGCTCTAGCACTTCCGTCGAGCAGCCTTGCGGTGCGGAGCGTTGTCGCCTCCTCCACCCACTCGCTCGTCCCTCCCGCGACGTCGTACAGCCCCCACGCATTGCTCAGCGCGTACGCGCCCAGGGGCACGGCGAGCGGGTTCTGCCCGGGGAAGTTCGCGGAGGTCCACTGCGCGTTGGCCTGCGCCAGCACGCCGCTCACCAGCACGCCCGGCGGGCCGTACACCGGCGCGGCGTCGCTCATCGTGCTGTACTTCCACCAGCCGCCGGCGCCGGGGCCGTTCTTGTCGGGGTCGTAGTGCGCCGCCTTGAGCCACTCGTCCCACGTCGGGATCCAGTACCGCGCCCCCGGGTTGTGCGCGAGCTGGTCGGTGAAGATGCCGCTGGACCCCAGGTACCCGAACGTGCCCACGTCGTACGCGCCGTTCATGAACGACGCGAGGTGGTTGTCCTTGGAGTTGTTCAGCCAGTTTGTGAAGATCGCCGCCGTCCGCCACGTGATCCCGCCGGTGGGGTACATGGGGTACGCGGTCCCGCCGGTGATGCTCGGCCAGGACACGAACGGCACGGGCCCGTCGGGGCAGCTCTGCACCGCCGTGAAGAACTCCGCCCACTGCCCGCTCGTCACCTCGTACTTGCCGATGGAATACTCGTACCCGACCCCGCCGCGCCCGATCGCCCGGTCGCCCGGCGTCCCATCCCCCGCCCACGGCGCGTTGCCGACTGCACCCACGCGGACGAAGTCAATGCCGGACAGGGGGTCGATGTCGGCGCGGGTCGTGACCGTCAATGCACACCACGCCACGAGCGAACTCGCGCCTATGGAGCGCAACGTGTTCTTGCCCCGGCCCCGGCCCCCGGAATGTGCATGGTCGTCCATGCCCACCAACATGCGCCATAATCCGGGCCACGGCAACCCGTTTTCCCAGATTCACGCCCATATCGGTGACCTTGGAACCCGGTCTCTTCTCCACCGCGCGGGCCAACGCACGACCGCCCTGCGACCTGTCCGCACGCCGGGGAAATCACGGCCCGACGCCGCGCATCCAACCCCCTCGACGCGCGGTAACGCCTTTTCCTGGCGTCATCGCGGTTATGGGATGCGATATGTGACTTGGGTGCCCGAGACAGCGTTCGGCACGGGGCGATACACCGCTGACACGAGGCCGCATGCCGCCGCCAGGCGGGCGCCGCGGCCAAGGTCCGCGAGGGGCAACACGCCGCGAGTGGACAAGCGCATGAGGGACTGGCTCAGGCCTTGAACGTGCTCTTGAAGGCCTTGACGGCCTCCTCGAGCTTCTTCTCGACGGGCTTGATGTCGGGCTTCTTCTCGAGCTCGTCGCGGATGGGCTTGCCCACGCCCTTCATGTAGTTGAGCAGCCCGGTCTCGAAGGCGCGGACGTTGGCGACGGGGATGTCGTCCATGATCCCGCGGGTGCCGGCGAAGATCGAGATGATCTGGTCCGTCACGTTGAAGGGGATGTACTGGTTCTGCTTGAGCAGCTCGACCATGCGCCGCCCGCGGTCGAGCTGGCGCTGCGTGGCCTTGTCCAGCTCGGTGCCCAGCTGGGCGAAGGCCTCCAGCTCTCGGGCCGCGGCCAGGTCGAGCCGCAGCGAGCCGGCGATCTGCTTCATGGCCTTGACCTGGGCGTTGCCGCCCACGCGGCTGACGGAGATGCCCACGTTGATGGCGGGGCGGACGCCGGAGAAGAAGAGCTCGGGCTCGAGGTAGATCTGCCCGTCGGTGATGGAGATGACGTTGGTGGGGATGTACGCCGACACGTCGCCTTCCTGCGTCTCGATGACGGGGAGGGCGGTCAGCGACCCGCCGCCGTTCTCGTCGCTGAGCTTGGTGGCGCGCTCGAGGAGACGGGAGTGGAGGTAGAACACGTCGCCGGGGTACGCCTCGCGGCCGGGCGGGCGGCGCAGCAGCAGCGAGAGCTGGCGATACGCGACGGCCTGCTTGGACAGGTCGTCGTAGATGCACAGGGCGTGCTTGGGCATGGGAGCGCCGTTGGCCAGCTTGGCCCCGGGCTTCATCCCCTGCCACATGAAGAACTCGCCCATCGTGCACCCCGCGTAGGGGGCGATGTACTGCATCGGGGCGGGCGTCGAGCTGGCGGCCGACACCACGATGGTGTAGTCCATCGCGCCGTGCTTCTTGAGCGTCTCCACGACACCGGCGACGGTGGATTCCTTCTGCCCGACGGCGACGTAGATGCAGACGACGGCGTCGGGCGTGCCCCAGTACTGCTTCTGGTTGATGATCGTGTCGAGGGCGACGATCGTCTTGCCCGTCTTGCGGTCGCCGATGATCAGCTCGCGCTGCCCCTTGCCGATGGGGATCATCGAGTCGATGGCCTTGATGCCCGTCTGAAGGGGCTGGGTCACCGGCTGACGCTCGGCGATGCCCGGGGCGATGATGTCCACCTTGCGGCGCTCGCTGGCGTTGATCGGGCCCGCGTCGTCCATCGGACGCCCCAGCGGATCCACCACGCGCCCCAGCAGGGCCTCGCCCGCGGGCACCTCCAGCAGGCGCCCGGTCGACTTGACCATGTCGCCTTCCTTCACCGCCTTGTAATCGCCGTAAATGACCGCGCCGACCGTGTCCTCTTCCAGGTTGAACACCTGGCCCATGACCGCGCCCTCGGAGGACTGGAACTCCAGCAGCTCGCCGGCCATGGCCTTGGAGAGCCCGTAGATGCGGGCGATCCCGTCGCCGACCTCGATCACGCGCCCAACCTCGGAGACCTCCAGCTGGGCCTCGAACTGGGCGATTTCCTGCTTGATGACGGAGGCGATCTCGTCGGTCTTGATCTTCACGGGCGAGTCCTTGGGATGAATGCGGAGGGCCCGATCCCCGCCACGGACAGTTCCGCGGGTGGGTCAGGACGATTGGGGCGGAAGGTTACGCGCGCGCCCGGGCGTCGTCATGCCGGTGCCGAAAACCGGGAGGGGCAAAGTCGGGGGTTGTTCGGGGGCCGGGGGAAGTCAGGGGTCCGGCAATCCGATCCCAAGGGCGTCGCCCGCGGAGGGCGCCATCCTCGGCGCTCTCCGATCAGAACGCCCCGCGCAGGACCGCCTCCACACGCCGTCCCAGGCCCGGGGCATCGCCCAGCGGACCGTGGCGCATGCCATCGCGCAGGGTCGCGTGGTATCGCGTGCGTCGCGGGGCATCGCCCGCCAGGTCCACCGCTTGGCGCACGAACTCGTCCTCGTCGCGCGCCACGAGCTCGCCCACCCCCGCGGCCCGCAGCAGGCTCGCGCTGACGCGCGAGACGTGGCGATCCCCCAGCATCGCCACCACCGGCACGCCCATCCACAGCGCGTCGCACGTCGTCGTCGTCCCGTTGTACGGGTGCGTGTCCAGCGCGATGTCGACCTCGTGGTACGCGCGGAAGTGCCCCTCGGCGTCGGGCGTGGGCGCGAGGATCTCGACGCGCGACGCGTCCACCCCCGCCGCCGCGAAGGCCGCCAGAACCCGCGAGGCCGTCGCCCCGTCCTTGACGCCCGAGTTCTTGAGCCGCAGACGCGAGCCGCCCACCCGCGCCAGCACGCGGGCCCACACGCCCAGCCATCGGGGCGTGAGCTTGCGCAGCGTCCCGAAGCAGCCGAAGGTTACCGGCGCGCCCGGCGCCGGGGCGCCCCGCGGCCCCACGCGGCGTGCCGCCTCCTTGGGGCCATAGGCCAGGAAGCACGGGTCGAGGCGCACCAGTCGTTCCGTGCACTGCCCCTCGCTCCCCGCCGGGTCCGTCGTCGAGTCCACCAGGCGTACGTCCACGCTCGCCATCCCGCTGGTGGCGGGATAGCCCAGGTACGTCCCCTGCACCCGGACCGCCCGGGCCGCCACCAGCCCCGGTCGCGCCCCGCCCGTGTGCCCGGCCAGGTCGAGCAGCACGTCGATCCCATCGCCCCGGATCGCGCGGGCCGCCGCCATGTCGTCCAGCTCCGACACGTCGCGCCATCCGTCGGCCAGCCCGCGAAGGCGGGAGGTCGTCGCGTCCGCATGGGACGAGCACGCGTAGCACGTCACGTGCATCCGCGACGCGTCGCGCCCGCCCAGCAGCGGCTCGACGAAGCACGCCACCGGATGTTCGCGCAGGTCCGGAGAGAGCAGGCCCACCCGCAGCGCCCGCCCCGCCAGGCCCGCCGGGAGCGGGGGCGGGCCCAGGGCCTCGCGCAAGGGCGCGGCCATCTCCTCGATCCGGGACCCCAGCGCCGCGTGGGCGGCGCGGGCGTCCGCGGGCGAGCGGTCCGCGTAGTTGCTCAGGAATGCCCCCAGGCGCAGAAGCTCCACCTCCCCCGGCCAGCGCGCCATCGCCCCCGCGAGCAGGCCCGCGGCCTCCTCCAGGCGCCAGCCCAGCGACAGCGCCCAGGCCAGGTTGGCGCGGATCACCGGCACGTCCGGGCCGGCCGCCGCCCCACGCTCGAAGCAGGCGATGGCGCGCTCCACCTCGTCGCGGCGGAGCAGCATCAGGCCCAGGGCGTTGAGCGACGCCGCGTGCGCCGGGTCGGCCTCCAGCGCTCGCGCGAACGCCGAGATCGCCCCGTCGAGGTCCCCCAGAGCGTCCAGCGCCCGCCCCGCACCGTGCCACTCCTCCACGCCCTTGGCCCGCGCGGCGGCCTGGCCCGCGAAGTGCCTCGCGGGCTCGAGGTGCCCCCGCCGACGAAGCAGCTCCGCCAGCGCGATGAGCACGCCCGCCCCGGCCCCGGGCTTGCACGCCAGGCGCCGCAGGATCGGCTCGGCCTGGGCCAACTGGCCCGCGCGCACCAGCTCGCCCGCGCGCTGGAGTTGAACATCGCTCATCGTCGCCACCCTAGCCGACGGCCCCGAGCCCCGGGCCCGGGCACCCTCGGTCGAGCCGCCCCCGACCCGGATTCCGCGCCCCGGGCCCTACTTGCGGCCCTTCTTGGCCTGCTCGAGCATCTGGCGCCGAGCCTCCGCCGCCGCCATCAGCCGCTGCATGAACCCGCCCTGGCCCTTCTTGGCCTTCACCTTGGCCTGGTGCTCGGCCTCGTACTTGTTGATGTGGCTGCGGATGTAGCGGTTCTCGGCGATCGACAGGAGTGAGTTGGTCGTGAAGTACAGCGTCAGCCCCGCCGGCGCGGGGTACATCATCAGCGGGAACATCAGCACGCTCATCCACTTCACGATGTTCTGCTGCGTCTGCTGCTCGGGCGTCAGCGTCGCCGCCGTCGGCGGCTGGAGGTACTTCTGCTGGATGAAGAACACCACGCCCAGCAGCAAGGGCAGGATGTTCAGGCTCGACACCTGCCAGCCCACCAGCGGGATGACGAACGGCCTGGCGAACAGCCACAGCCGGTCCGGCTCGGCCAGGTCCCCCAGGAACCACCAGAAGGGCGAGGACGCGCCCTGCACCTTCTGGAAGACCCCGAAGAACGCCGGCTGGTGACGAAGCTCCACCGCCAGGAACAGCGTCGCCGACAACGCGAACCACACCGGCGTCTGCAGGAACATCGGCAGGCACCCCAGCATCTGCGCCGGGTTCACGCCCTCCTCGCGCCACAGGCGGGCCGTCTCCTGCTGGAGCTTGGCCTTGTCGCCGGCGTACTTCTCCTGCAGCACCTTGATCTTGGGCTGGATCCCCTGCATCTGCTTGCCGAAACGCGTCATCCGGATCTGCGACCACTTCGTCACCGGGTGCAGGCACGTGCGCACGACCACCACCAGCAGGATGATCGCCAGCCCCCAGTCGAACACCAGGTTGTCGTGCAGCGTCCGCATCAGCCACAGCAGCAGGTCCGTCATCCACCCGAACGTGCAGAAGGCGCACGGCCCGCCGATGTTGTGCACCACCATCCCCGCCAGCCCCATCGCGCCCAGCGCCGGGTCCTTCTGCATCATGTGCGCGTCCAGGGGCCCCACGAACACCACGCACGACACGTCCAGCGTCCCCCGCGCCGCCAGCGCCCTCTCCGCCCCATCCAGTCGCAGCGCCGCCACCGACGCGTCGACCTTGTCCTCGAACCCCTTGTCCAGCACCACGCGCCCCACGCCCCCTACCCACGCCAGGGCCTTGTCCGCCCCCGCCGCGGGCATCACCGCCACCCCGAAGTACCGGTTCGTGAGCCCGGCCCACACCAGCGAGTAGTTCTCCTGGCGCGACGTGTCGTTGGGCCACTGGGGCGCATCGGCCGCGAACGCCCCGCCCCCGCCCCGCGGGCCCAGGATCGCGTCGTGCGGGATCATGAACGCGTCGGCCAGCACCACGCTCCGCGTCGGGTCCCGCGTCGCGTCCATCAGATACCCAAAGTGCAGCCGGCGCCGGTCCCCCATGTACGAGATCTTGTCCTTGGGCAGGTCCGCCGGGCCCAGCTGGCACCACTGCACCCGCAGCGGCGCCGCGCCCAGGTTCTGGATCGACTGCGTGATGCGGAGCGTGAACGATCCGGGCGCCTTCTCGTAGCGACGCTCGATCCGCAGGACCCGCGTGCCCCCCTCGTCCACCACGAACGCCTCGAACCGCCCCGGTTCGCCCGCCGACACCTGGCGCCAGGCCGGCTCGCCCGGCGTGCCCGCCAGGATCACCACCTGCCCGTCCACCTTGATGTACAACGCCGCCATCGGCGTCAACGTGCTTCGCACCACCCTCCCATCCGCCAGCGTCGCGTCGTGGTGCAGCTCCTCCAGGGCCGCGTAGTGGCTCGTCCGCTGGATGGACTCGAAATACTCCGCGAATTGAACGCTCCGAATCCCCGCGCCCGTGGAGGAGAACTCCACCCGCATCCGCGTGCGATCGTCCTTGGAACGCTCCAGCGTGCCCATCGGCGCGAGGTTCGTGGCCAGCCCATCGCCCGCCATCGACAGCGCGCGATACCTGACCGCGGGCAAGGCCCCGGGCGCCGTGGCCGGGGGGGGCGCCTCGGGCGAGGGAGACTTGGGCGCTTCGGGCTGCGTTGGCGCGGGCTGGCTTGGCCCCGGCTGCGGCGCCGCGGGCTGGGCCGGGGCCGCCGGCGTCGATGCGGGCGCGCCCGGCTTGGACGCGAACGTCGACTTCCAGAAGGCGATCCCCACCCCCACCATCACCAGCAGGGCGACGACGGGGACCAGGATGCGTGCGGCGGTGCTCGTTTCTCGGGGCATCGGCGTTCCTTGCGTCGGCGGTCACGGTCCCGCCGCTCCCGGCGTGTCCTGGCGTGTCGCCCGGGCGTCGCGCCCGCGCGCTCACTGACCCTTGTACAGGCGCTCCCCGAGCCAGTCCGAAAGCTGCGGGATCGCCTTGATCTTCTGGGCGGTGTCGTCGATGTCGTACGCCACGCGCACGAACTCCGCCCGGTCGTCGTGCAGCACCACGTAGCTGGCGCGGGGGTCGAAGTCGCGGGGCTGCCCCACCGACCCCACGTTGATGATCGCCTTCTCCCCCTCGATGAACCGGTACCCGCCCTCGCCCAGCTCCGCCGGCGGATAGAAGTCCGGCTCGTCCGTGAAGACGCCCGGAACGTGCGTGTGCCCCACGATGCACAGGCGCTGCACGCGGTCGAAGATGCTCTCCAGCTTGTCCGGCGCGTTGCTCACGTCGTCGGGGAAGACATACTCGTTGATCGGCCGCCGCGGCGAACCGTGCACCGCCAGCAGCGGGATCCCCGTCGAACCGTTCTGCCCCCCCAGGGGTTCGACCACCCGCACCCGCAGGCGATTGAGGAACTCGAACCGCTCGGCGCGCTTGGCGGCGTCGGGCTCGCTCTCGAACCGCTCGCGGGTCCAGAACGCCGCCGACTCCGCCCCCGGATTGAAGTTCGTGGGCTCGTACAGGACCCCGTAGTCGTGGTTGCCCATCAGCGACCAGGCGCAGCGGGCCCGCACCAGGTCCACGCACTCCAGGGGCTCGGGGCCGTAGCCCACGGTGTCCCCCAGGCAGATGATCCGCGTGAGCCCCCGGGCGTCGATGTCCGCCAGGACGGTCCTCAGGGCCGTCGCGTTGCCGTGGATGTCGCTGATAACCGCGGTGGGCACGGGGACCTCGTTGGGGGAGCGGGCGGGCGTGTTTCGCGCCCCTCGGTTCGGAAGTGGCGGGATGCTAGGAGCTTGCGTCGCCCACGACCCAGCCCCGTGGGTCCGCCATCGTGGCAGCCACTCGCCGGCAGGTGCCGCGCGGGCACGCCACCGGGGGCGAGCGCAAGCTCCGACGCGAGCACGACTTCGGCACGCCGATTGCCGCTCGTGGCTCGCTCGCGCGCCTCGGGCTCCAGAGGACCCCCCGCGCGGGTCGATCAATCCTGTAGCGCGGGGCCGCCGGGCCCATCGGCTACACTGATGTTGGGAAGGACTAGCCTGACGCGGATCCCCGCCCGGGCCCAGGAGCAGGACGAATGGCCGCCTCAGCGATCACCTACCAGCGCACCCGCGAGATGACCATCGACGAGCTGCTGCTGGAAAACCGCATCGTCTTCATGGTCGGGGAGATCAACCAGGCCTCCGCCGCCCGGGTCATGATGCAGATGCTCTACCTCGAGAACGTCGGGCGGGCCAAGGACATCAACTTCTACATCAACAGCCCCGGGGGCGCGGTCGACGACACCCTGGCCATCTACGACACCATGCGCTTCCTCTCCAGCCCCATCAGCACCTACTGCCTCGGGCGGGCCTACAGCGGGGCCGCCCTGCTCCTCACCGCCGGCGCCAAGTCCAAACGCTTCATGCTCCCCCACGCCAAGGTCATGATCCACCAGCCCTACGGCGGGATCACCGGCCAGGCCGAGGACATCCGCATCCAGGCCGAGCAGATCATCCGCGCCAAGCAGGAACTCAACCGCATCATCGCCCACTGCACCGGGCAGAGCGTCGAGAACGTCCAGCGCGACAGCGAACGCGACAAGTACTTCTCCGCCGAGGAGGCCGTCAAGTACGGGCTCGCCGACGAGGTCCTCGTCGAGCCGCCCAAGAACGCGGGCCTGAGCGGGGTGCGGTAACACGTGTGCGCCCGGAGCAGCCATGGCGGAGTAGCGTCGAGGTTCGATCGTCCCAGTGCCTAGGGCCCAGCGCCTAGTGCCCGCTTCGAGGGTTTCCGAATGTCCGGCTATCTGGTCCCCATCGTCATCGAGAAGTCCGCCAAGGGTGAACGCGCCTACGACATCTACTCGCGACTCCTCAAGGATCGCATCATCTTCCTCGGCGGGCCCGTCTCCGACGAGATCGCCAACCTCATCGTCGCCCAGCTCCTCTTCCTCGCCAACGAGGACGCCAAGAACGACATCCACCTCTACGTCAACTCCCCCGGCGGGAGCGTCTCCGCCGGGCTCTCCATCATCGACACCATGAAGTTCGTCCAGTGCGACGTGGCCACCTACATCGTCGGCCAGGCCGCCTCCATGGGCTCCGTCATCGCCGCCTGCGGGACCAGGGGCAAACGCTTCACCCTCCCCAACGCCCGAAACCTCATGCACCAGCCCCTCCTCTCCGGCGTCATGGAGGGCCAGGCCACCGACATCGAGATCGAGGCCCGCGAGATGCTCCGCATCCGCGACCGCCTCTACCAGATCTACGCCACCGCCACCGGGCAGCCCACCGACCGCATCGCCAGGGACTGCGACCGCAACAAGTGGCTCGACGAGCAGGAAATGCTCGAGTACGGCCTGGTCGACGCCGTCATGAACCGCATGCCCGCCGGCGTCCGCGCCAAGCGCGACGACGAGGCCTGATCCCCGGGGACCCCATCGTGAACCCACCCAGGGCGGAGCCCAGGACGACCGGCGAACACGCGCGCACCATCGCGCGGCACGTCGCTCGCACGCTCCTCGCCCTCGCCCTGACCACCCTCCCCGCCTGCACGTCCTCCATGGAATCGGAGAACGACCGCCTACGCGCCGAGAACCTCGACCTGCGCAATCAGGTGGACGCTCTCTCCGCCCAGCAGCGCGAGCTCGCCGCCAAGCTGAGCGAGGCCAACCAGGCCCGCCAGGCCGCCCTCGACCCCCAGGTCCTCGATGCCCTCCCGCGCGTCGCCAGCATCGAGATCGACTCCCTCTCGGGCTTCCTGCCCGGAGACGTGGCCAAGCCCGCCAAGAGCGTCGGGATCTACCTCGTCCCCCGCGACGGCCGCCGACGCTTCGTCCCCGCCGTCGGGACGCTGACCGTGGAGGTCCGCCATATGCCCGCCCTCTCCGCCGGCGAGAGCGGGCGCCCCGAGCAGGAATTCACCCTCCACGCCGACCTCACGCCCACCCAGCTCCGCGACGCCTACCGCTCGGGAATCACCGGAACGCACTACGCGGTGGAGCTCCCGCTGCCCCAGGCCCTGCCCGCCCGCGACGCCACGCTGCTGCTACGAGCCACCTTCGCCGACGCGATCACGGGACAGACATACACGTGCGAGCGGATCGTCAAGCCCGTGGGACGCCGCGACGAGCCCGTGGGCGGCGAGCGGGCCGATCCCTGATCATCGCTCGCCGGGCATGAACGCCACGCGCGAACGCGGCAGGTCCAGGTACACCACGAACCGTTTCAGGAAGCGCATCCCGATCATGCCGTCGGTGCCGGGAAGCGTGCCCGAGGCGGGATCGACCTCGCCGGCGAACGTGGCCTCGACGGGCCCGAACTGCTGCTCCCCGATGGCGAACCGCTCGACGGTTCCCGTGTGGATCGTCTGGCGGGCGCCGAACGTGATCTGGGTCTTGCGTCCGGTGGTTCCGGCGGCCAGCAGGTCGTGGGCCTCGACGGCACGACCGAAAAAGTGCACGCACCCGTCGCACCCCGAGTCGAGCACGAAGAGACCGTCGCCGTCGTTCGCGTAGCGGCACCGCACGTGGGGGAGATGTTTCTGCGTCACGACCTCGTGCCACGTCGCGCCCCGGGGCTCGGCGAAAGCGCCGGGATCGTGCAGCGCGAGGCGACTGCCCGCGGCGTCGATTTCGATGACCGCGCGCTGGCACACGTCCTTGCCGACGATCCCGGAGATCTCGCGTCCAAACACCAGGCTCGAGCCGGACATGTTCATGCCGGTCAGGCGAGGTTCGTGCAGCGTCATCGGGCCCAGGCGCACGCTCTCGCCGGCGTAGACCGTCGACGGCGTGGTGCCCTGGATGTTCGTCCACGCGAAGGGCACGAGCCCGGCTCGCTCGGCGGCCTTGCGCGTGATCGTCCATCCCGACGCGCCCGTATCGAAGATGAACCAGCCCACGTCCTGGCCGTTGACCAGCGGGTGGACGAGCACGAAGCTTGCGCCCCAGATCGATTCGACCTCGGGCGGCGTTGCGGGGTCGAATGTCGCCGCGAGCGGCGCGCCGTCGAAGTGGTACGGCGGCAGGCCCGGCGGCGGCGCCACGCCCGACATGGAGAAGCAGCCGGGGATGAGCAACCCCGCGGCGAGCAGCAACGCGGTGCGAACCACGGAAAGCGGGCGTTGCATGCGATCCTCCGGCGCAAGGTCGTCCGAATCCTGCGCCCGCCCGCCAGCGGGCGATGGCGCATCCTACGGGTTCGTGGGATTCGCCGTGCCGGTGTTTCTCCACCGGACCCTCGCGGCGGCGCCGCACTCGGGGCATGCCGATCCCGCGGGCAGGCCGGCGAGGGCGTAGCCGCAGGCGGGGCAGAGCCCTCGCTTCTCTCGACGGATCCGCCTCCATCGCCCCACGAGCACGAACAACCCCAGCCACGGCGTGCCCCACACCGCCGTATCGCCCGCCAACCCGGCCCACTCAGGGAGCCACGGCAGCGATTCGCCGTACTTGCCGTAGGGGATGCCGCCGCGCTGGGCGACGGTGTCAATCAGGCAACCGGCCTGGCTGGTCCACTCGATGCGCTGCACGCAGCGGAAGGGCAGGCCGGAGGACTCAACCTTCTGACCGTTGGACATGGATACGAAGATCGCCTCCTTGGGCGCATCGCCCGTGGCGCGGGTGGCATGCCAGCGAGCGCCGGGCTCGGCCAGCCCGCGGGGATAGAGATGGATGGCCGCGGCATCGACCTCCGCGGGGCGATCCAGCGAGTAGGAGCGTGAGGAATATCCGAACCCCGCGCCGGTGCTTCGGATCAGCCAGTCCTCGGAACCGGCGACGGGCCAGGCGTCGTTGCCGCCCCACGTCCAAGCGCCAGGATGTTCGACGGCCAGGACCCACGCGACGCCGACGCTGGTGAGCAGGCCCAGGGCTGCGGCACAGGCAACTTGTTGGCCTCGTATGCGCATATCGCAGTTAGCAACAAGAACGTCACGGATGACTACGAGACTCCGAGGCGAATAACCGGTTCGCCGGGGCGAAAGCGTGAATCGGCGTGGATGATCTTCCAACGGGTAGACCCATCTGAACCAAGTGTTTGCCCGTGTTTCAGGACAGGGCCGGCATGAAGCACGTAGTTGATGATCTCGAGAACCGTGGTGCGAAGAACTCCGATGGAGAACCGAGCATCGACCACTTCAAGTTCCTTGTGCCCAAAGCTTCGAAGACCGTGCGTGCTGAGCGAATAGGGCCCTTCCGGGGAACTCGCGCTGACCGCCAGGCCGACCCAGAGCATGCACGGGAGTGAGTCCTTGCCCGTCATCACCTGAACGCCTTCTATAAACATCTTCGGGTTGTGCACCTGGTACGAACTTCCCCAGTAAACGCCTACAGCTTCCCCCGAGTGACAGATCGCCGCGGCGACTCGGCTCACGGCGACGGCCTGCCGAACTGCGCCGGCTCGGCTGCGATCTCCCGAGGGAACGGTCACGACGGCGTGAATCTTCTGGCGGCGCATTTCCTCCGAAGCTCGGGGCCACATCCAAGACCTGGCACATGCCCCAGAGATCTCGGCTTCCGGGATGGGCATCGGCATACCGGCGACCATGATCGAAAGGCCCTCGGACTCAAAGGACAAGACTTGTTTCTCGGCGCCTGTGGCGCACAGTGGCGAGGCATCCGGAAACAAGGCCTGCCAAGCGGCGACGATGCCGGAATCAGTCAAGCCCGCGCCCGATGCCAAGGCGAGCATGCACAGCTGCGGGCCGGGATCCGGATTTGGAGACGACGGGTGCTTTCCGAACAGCCTGCTCAGCATCCACCCAGCATACCGCATCGATATTTTCGCGGCAAATAGAAACCCCCGCATCGGGCGGGGGTTGAAATCGCACTACCTGAAGTCAAGGGTCGAGTACTACCGGCTCCCCGCCTTCTTCTTCGCCTCGAACGTCGGCATCCCGTCGCCCTTCTCGAACAGGTCGGCGAACCGGAAGCCCTTGCGGCCCTTCCACGCCTTGCGGTGCCAGGCATCGCTGGCCAGCAGCGGGAACAACGCGGTCAGCTCCCCGAAGACCATCTGCTCGTGCACCACGTCCACCTTGCCCCAGCTGCACGCCTCGCGGAGCGTCGAGCCCGACAGCGCCCCGTCGCGCGAGTCGGCCACCGTCATCTGGATGGCGTACTTGTGCATGCCGATGTCGCCGCGGGCCTTCCCGCCCTTGCGCTCGCTGAGCAGCTCGGCCGCCACCACGATGTCCTGCGCGAAGTTCTTGGGCACGCCCCCGCCCAGCATCAGCAGCCCCGTGTCCTTGCACGCCAGCTTGATGTCCGTCAGCTCGCGGAAGTCCTTCCCGCTGTCGATGGCCACCAGCCCGCGCCCTTCCTCGATGGCCTCCGTCTGCTGCAGCACGATGCCGAACCCCGCCGAGCAGTCGCTGAACGCCGGGCAGAAGATCGGCACACGCTTCTGGTAGCACGTCTTGACGATGCTCTCGTTCCTGGGGAAGTTGGCGGCCAGGTACGCGCCCATCGCCTCGATGAACTCGCGGCTGGAGTACGCGCCGGGGGCGAACTGGTCAAAGACCTTCTTGGTCGCCTCGTCGCAGTCGCGGAGATCGTCCTCGTCGATGTAGGTGTCGTAGATGCGGTCGATCATCCAGTTGCGAAGCGTCATGTCGTCGACGGGCGGGGCCTCGGGGCTGCCGGGGGCGATGTAGTGCTTGAAGCCCAGGCCCTCGAAGAAGTCCTGGTCGACGATGTTCGCGCCGGTGGACACGATCGCGTCCACCATGTTGTTCTCGATCAGCGTGATCAACGCCTTCTTCAGCCCTGCAGACACCAGCGACCCCGCCAGCGTCAGCACCACCGCGCACCCCTTGTCCGCCTGCATCATCGAGTAGATGTCCGCCGCGTTCGCCAGCGTCCTGCTCGTATACGCCATCTCCCGGTACGAATCGATCACAGGCCGCGCATCAAACTTCGTGATG
>JBGAOG010000039.1:0-26389 GCA_044221985.1 Phycisphaerales bacterium | reverse complement strand
GGATCGCGACGACACGCTGGTGGAATGCCGCTCTCTGCCCGCGCCGGCGCCCCCGGGCGCGCCGGGGGACCTGGTCGATCCGGCGCTGGTGCGCCTGCTCCCGGGCGTGCGCGACGCCCTGGGGCGCCTGCACGGTGCGGGATTCGCGCTCGTGGTGGTCTCCAACCAGGGGTGCGTGGCGCGCGGGGCGGCCACGGTGCGGCGCGTGGAGGAGGTCAACGCACGGGTGGCGGCGCTGCTGGCGCCGGTGCCCATCGCCGCGTTCTACTTCTGCCCGTTCCATCCCAAGGGGAGCGTGCCCGGATACGCCCACGAGCATCCGTGGCGCAAGCCCGCGCCGGGGATGATCCTGGCCGCGGCACGGGACCTGTCGCTGGACTTGCCGGGGTCGTGGTTGATCGGCGACGCGCCGCGCGACGTGGAGGCCGGGCTCAACGCCGGGCTGGCGCCCCGGAGGTGCCTGCGGGTGGGGCCCGGGTCGGCGTGGGCGGGCGTGGGCGAGGCGGCCGCGCACATCCTGGCGGAACACGCCTGAGGCGGGTCCGGCTCGCTGCCCGGGCGGGCGGCTCGCGGCCACGCGGGCGTTCGCGTCTCAGGGTCCTCAAAAATGGAGCGACCGGATGGGGGTGGCATCCGGTCGTATCCACGGAACAACACTGTTCCTGTCAGTCTCTTGAGATGCGCGCCCGGCGCGCACCCGTCAGTTTCCGCCCGACTTCTTCCGCAACTCCTCGAGACGCCGCTCCAGCTCGCGGACTCGCTGTTCCAGTTCGGCGTTGCGGGCCCGGAGGTCCACCTCGCCCGCGCGATCCTGGCGTTCGAGAATCCGCTCCATCTTGCGGTCGAGCTCCTCGAGGCGCCGGTCCATCGCGTCGTCGGCGCCGGGCGCCGGGGCCACGTACACCCCGCCGCGCTGCCCGCTGAACAGCTTCGTGCGTCCGCTCAGCCAGTCGTTGGCGCCGGCGCGGGCCATCTCCTCGGCCCGGACCGCCGCGTCCTTGGCCTTTTCCCGGGCTTCCTGGAGCGACTTGCAGGCCTGGTCCAGGGCCTGGTCGGCCAGGCGGCGCGCGTCGTCGGTGAGCTTGGAGTCCTTCAGGCTCGCCTGCGCGGTCGCGATCTTCTTGAGGGCGTCCTGGTACCACGCCTCGTCGTGCCCCTCGCCCCCGGCGTAGGGGTTGAGCTCGCGCCACTGGGCCACCGCCGGCTCCAGGCGCTTGGGCTCGAACGCCTCCAGCTTCACCTTGACCTCCTGCGTCTTGCCCTCGCGCTGGACCTCCAGCGTGATCTCCTGCCCGGGCTTGAAGTCCATCAGGGAATTGCGAAGTTCGGCCCGCCCCACGACCTCCTTGGCGTCGAGCCTGGTGATGCGGTCCCCGACCTTGATCCCGGCCTTGGCGGCGGGCAGCCCGTCGAGCACCGAGTCCACCATCACGCCCGCGCCCTCCTCGGGCTTGCCCATGGTGATGCCCAGCATCACCGGGGGCGCCTGGACGTTGGCCATGGCCAGGGGCGCGTCCTGCCCGCCCAGCAGTGCCTCGTTGGGCAGGTGCTGGAAGCGCAGGCGGCCCAGGGGGATGGCGTTGTCCTCGACCCAGAGCCCCCGCTGTCCGTGCCCCAGGCGAAGGTCCGGCATCTCGAACGACGCCACGACCTCGCCCTTCTCGTCGAGGAGGTCGATCTTGTTCCCGCCGCGCCGGATGCGATCCTCGGGCACCGGCTGGTCGTCGATGGTGGCGGAGGTCTTGCCGTCCTGGATCTTCACGCTGTAGGCGTGCCCTCCGGTGGTCTGGATCATCTGCACGGTCGAGGACTGCTGCGAGTCGGGGGCCGCGCCGGTGAATCCGAAGCTGATGAGGGGCAGGCGGCTCAGCAGCGGCACGCCCACGCGGACCCGCGCGCTCGGCGAGTCGGGCAGGGATGGAGCGTGCGTCGGGCACTCCTCGGGCGGGCAGGCCGCCAGCGCCGGAACGCCCATGGACGACAAGGCCAGGAGCCAACGCGTGGCCGCTCGGGCCGCTTCGCTCGAATTCATGAGAACACCTCCAAAGCGCCGGCCGCCCGCGGCGCCGGCCAACCCCGTGTGTCGTCCAAGGGCCAGCGGAAGACCGCGGGCGTGCCGGGAGCATTCGCCGGGCGTGCGGCGGGCGAGACGCGCCGCAGCAACGTGCGCACCTGCACCGGCGTCGCCGTCGGCCTCCCCATCTCGTCGCAAGATTCCTTGAGCAATTGCGGGAGCGTGACGCGCTCCTTGATCTGGCGGATGAAGATCACCTGCACGCCATGCCCGTCGGGCGCGGGCGTCGCCTCCACGAGCAGACGCTCGGGAAGCTCGCCCAGCACGCGCTGCTCCCGCTTGCCCGCGGCCTCGTAGACCTCCCAGGCCTGGTCGGTGCTGAGCTTGTCCTTGAGGACGCCCAGGTCGGGCAGCAGCCCCGCCTCATTCACCATCGAGCCGGTCCGCCCGCCGATCCCCGGCGCGACGTACGCCAGCGTCAGCGTCGCCGCGACCGCCCATCCGCCCCACACGCCGAATCGACGCAGGCGATGGGACGGGGACGCCGTGGACGGCGCGGGCGCATCGATCCAATCCGCGCGCGCCACCTCGCGCCCCACCGCCAGGGCGAGCAAGGCCTGGTCGCGCTGGGCCAGGGCCAAGTCGCGCCACATGCCCGGCTGCGCCGCCGCGGCGCTTTCGAGCTCGGCCCAGTCGCCCGAGTTCGCCGCCCCGTCCACGACCTTCGAAATCAGGATGTCGATCCGCTCGTTCATGTGATTGGTGCCGCTCTCTGCTCGCTTTGGATGCGCCCGTTGGGGAGCTCCGTCGGGGTTTCCAATCCCCGCCGCGCAGTTAGTGCCTACTCGCCACCGCCATCCGCCCGTCCGCCGCTCTGACGCAGGGAGTTCTCGGCCTGCTCGGCCAATTCCCGCAGCATCCGCCGCCCGCGCGCGATCCGCGTCTCCACCGTCGTTTCCGGGAGACCCACGATCCGCCCGATTTCCCGGTACGACAGCCCCTGCACGGCCTTGAGCAGCAGCGGCTCGCGATACCCGTCGGGAAGCTCGGCGGCCAATTCCATCAGACGCCGCGCCCGCTCGCGATCCGAGAGCGTCTCCGGCGCCGCCCGATGATCTCCCGACACGCCGGGAGCAGCCTCCTGCACCGCGTCGCTTTCGCCCCCGATCGCCCCGCGCGGGCGCGACTTGGCCGACCGGGCCAGCGCGTGCGCCGCGTTGATCGCCACCGTGCGCAGCCAGGGGCGCACGGCCCCAGGATCGCGGATTTCATGCCCCTTTCGCACCAGCGCCGAGGCAACTTCCTGCAGCAGGTCCTCGAGATCCGCCCAGCGCGGCTTGTACGCGAGCAGCACGCCGGCCACCCAGCGCCGGTGTTCGCGCCACACGGCGTCGAGGGCCCCGGGGTCGCCCAGGCTGGCCGCCGCCTCGCGGAACGGGATCGTCTCCGTCGCCTCTCCCAATGGAGCCACGTCGCCCTCGACGGGCGAACCACCACCGATCGGCCTGGATAGGTCGTCCGGCACGCGTTGCTCCATCCCCTGCGATGCGCGAGCGGGCCCGCCCCGTCTCCCGCGCCTGGCGCCGGGGACCAAATGTGGTACCGGCGTGCGGGGCGACGAGTTCGCTGATCCGTTCATAACCCGAACGGAGCGTGCTGTCCTGCGTTCGTCCGTCTATCGTCCCGCCGCCCCAACGGGGCCCTCATGCCCGACCGCGAGCCCATCCCGGTTCCCCTTTCGATGTCGCTGGGGCAGCATCTCGAAGAGCTGCGTCGGCGCCTGATCCACGCGATCCTGGGGCTGGTGCCGATCTTCCTGGGCAGCCTGTTCATCGGCAACCAGGTGCTGGACTTCCTGGTGCGCCCCGCGTTGGCGCGGCTCGAGGCCGCCGGGCTGCCGGCCCAGATGCAGGCCACCGGTCCCCTGGAGACCCTCAACGCCTACTTCCTGATCTGCCTGGTGATCACGGTGATGGTCGGGGCGCCGTGGGTCCTCTACCAGCTCTGGAAGTTCGTCTCCCCGGGGCTCTACACCCACGAGAAGCGCTTCATCTACCTCGTCATCCCCATGTCGACCATCCTCGTGGCGGCTTCGGTGCTCTTCCTATTCCACGTCGTGCTCCCGATGATCCTGGGGTTCCTCGTCACGTTCGGATCGGAGGTGGGCGCCAAGGAAGCGAGGCACGCGCCCCTGCCCGCGGGCGTGGTGCTCCCCCAGTACCCCGTGCTGGACGCCGACCCGCCCGAGCCCGCGCCGGGCCAGGTCTGGATCAACCGCGAGCGGCGCGAGCTGCGCTCGTGCGTGCCCGACGCCGACGGCAAGCCACAGGTCGTGGGCACGCGTTTGTTCAGGGACGTGGGCGTGCGCCCCGAGTATCGGGTCAGCGAGTACGTCAGGCTCGTGATGGCCTTGTCACTGGCGTTCGCGGGCGGGTTCCAGGCGCCGGTGGTCGTGCTCCTGCTGGGGTGGGTGGGGATCGTCAATCCCCCGATGCTGCGCCGGTTCCGCAAGCACGCGGTGCTGGCCTGCGCCATCCTCGCCGCCCTCCTCACCCCGGGCGACGTGGGCTCCATGGTCGCCATGATGGTGCCCCTCTACCTGCTCTTCGAGCTGGGCATCATTCTGTTGGTGATCTTCCCGGCCAGGAAGGTCGCCGCGGGCTGGGGGCGCAAGGCCCTGCCGCCCCTGGAGGAGGAGTGACGCCATGGGGCGGGGCCTCCACTGGCTGCTGATCGGTCGCGCCCGGGCGCTCTCGGGGGGCCCGCGACGCTCCGCCACGCCCTCGGCGCCGAGCGAGACCGACGTGGCCATGATGCGCCGCGCCCTGGACCTGGCCCGCGCCGCCGGTGAAGCGGGCGAGGTGCCCATCGGCGCCGTGGTCTACCGGACCGCGACGGGCGAGGTACTGGGCGAGGGCGCCAACGCGCGCGCGGGCGCCAACGACCCCGCGGGGCACGCCGAGCTGATCGCGATCCGGCACGCCTGCGCGCGCGCGGGCGACTGGCGGCTCAACGACTGCACCCTGGCGGTGACGCTCGAGCCCTGCCCCATGTGCGCCGGGCTGATCGTCAACGCCCGCCTGGGGCGCGTGGTCCTGGGCGCGATGGACCCCAAGGCCGGCGCGGTCGGGTCCCTCTATCGCATCGCCGACGATCCTCGCCTCAACCATCGGGCCCGGATCGTCGCGGGCGTCCTGGGCGACGAGTGCGGCCACATGCTCGCCTCGTTCTTCCGGCGCCTGCGGGAAGAGAGGAACCGGGAGCGGGGCGCGCGGAAGCGCGGGCGGCGGGTGTAGCGGGCGTGCCGGAATCGCTGGCGCACCGAGGGCCTTCCCCCCGGCGCCATCCGAGGTGGGTCCTGCGGATTCCGCTCGTCTACGATGGCCTCGTCGGCACCGGACGCCGACGCCCGCACCCCATCCTCCACTCCAACCATGTCACACATCATCGCCGAACCGTGCATCGGAACCAAGGACACCTCGTGCGTCGAGGTCTGCCCGGTGGACTGCATCCACCCGACCAAGAACGAGCCCGACTTCGCCAAGGCCACGATGCTCTACATCGACCCCGACACCTGCATCGATTGCGGCCTGTGCGTCGACGAGTGCCCCGTCAAGGCCATCTTCCCGCAGGAAGACCTCCCCGACGAGTGGAAGAAGTACGTCCAGATCAACCTCGACTATTACAAGGCCAAGGGCTGACCCAAGACCCCCGAAACCCGCTGCCGTGAACCCCTCGCCCCCAAGTCGCTATCGCGTGCGCCCCAGCCCGGAGAGTTCGGCGTGGGCGATCGTGGCCTGGGTCGTTGTGCTCGGCGTTGGCATCTACCTCACGCGCGTTGGCGGACCCTTGGGACTCATCGTTGTGTTGGTCGCCCTCGCCAGCATCGCGTACAACGCCTTCAACATCTTCGGCAAGCGCGGGATCGCCAGCGAGGTGATCGAGGCGGACCAGCCTCTGGCGTCCGCCCCCGCGTCCAAGACCCCGGCCGAGCGCCTCGCCCACCTCGACGAGCTGCGTGAGAAGGGGCTCATCGACATCACCGAATACCAGCGTAAACGCCGCGAGATCATCGAGGACGTGTGAGCCCGGCCCTCGCCCCGCCCCGGACGGGCGGTCGGTTCAGGAGATCCCGGGGCCGCGGCGCGGCGCGTGTTCGGTTGATGCGCGGTTGGCGGGGGGCTCGCCGCGGAAGTAGGCGTTGACGACGTACTGCTGCATCATCCGCTGGGTGTTGAAGTGGGACGCGTTGAGGGCGATGCACTGGCGCATGATGTTGAGCCAGACCTCGCGGTCGTGGTAGTAGGTGGGGAGAATGCGGGTCTCGAGCTTGTCGTAGAGGCTGCGAGCGTCGGTGGTGCGCCGGTCGGTGAGGGCGGGGACGGGCGGACCGTCGACCGCCCAGCCGGTGACGTCCTCGACGCAGCCCTCGATCCACCATCCGTCGAGGATGGAGAAGTGGGGGACGCCGTTGACGGCGGCCTTCATCCCGCTGGTGCCGGAGGCTTCGAGGGGGGGCTGGGGGGTGTTGAGCCAGGTGTCGCACCCGGCGACCATGTGGCGGCAGAGGTCGAAGTCGTAGTCGGGGAGGTAGACGAGGTTGAGGCGCCCGCGCAGGGCGTCGGCGGCGTCGTGGATCTTGTGGATGAGGTCCTTGCCCCCGCCGTCGTTGGGGTGGGCCTTGCCGGCGTAGATGATCTGGAGCGGGCCGACGGTTCGGGAGATGGCGGCGAGGCGGTCGGGATCGGAGAGGAGGAGGTCGGCGCGCTTGTAGGGGGTGGCGCGCCGGGCGAAGCCGAGGGTGTACGCGTTGGGGTCGAGCGAGGCGCCGACGAGGTCCTTGACGCGGGCGAGCAGGCGTTCCTTGGCGGCCTGGTGGGCCTCCCAGACGGCGGCGGCGGGGATGGCCAGGGCGTGTCGCAGGGCGAAGTTGTCGGCGCGCCACTCGGGGATGTAGCGGTCGAAGAGGGCCTTGAGCTCGGGGCTGGCCCAGGTGGCCAGGTGCACGCCGTTGGTGATCGAGTCGATGGCGTACTGGGGGAACATCTCGCGGGAGACCTCCCCGTGCTTGCGGGCGACGCCGTTGACGTAGTGGGAGAGGTTGAGGGCGGCGTAGGTCATGTTGAGCTGCCCGTCGTGCTCGAAGAGCCCGCTCTTCTCGAAGGCCTCGCGCGGGCCGAAGAGCTCGCGGACGAGGTCGCGGCTGAAGCGGTCGTGCCCGGCGGGGACGGGGGTGTGGGTGGTGAAGACGCAGAGCTTGCGGACGGAGGCGATGTCGTCGGGGGTGACGTGCGTGTCGTCGTCGCGGGCGCGCATGCGCTCCTGGAGGAGCTCGGCGACGAGCAGGGCGGCGTGCCCCTCGTTCATGTGGAAACGGTTGAGGTCCCGCAGCCCCAGGGCGCGGAGGATGCGCACCCCGCCGACGCCCAGGATGGCCTCCTGGCGGAGGCGGTAGCGCTGGTCTCCGCCGTAGAGCCAGTCGGTGATGGCCTGATCGTCGGGGTGGTTTTCGGGCAGGCGGGTGTCGAGGAAGTAGACCGGGACGACGGCGCCGGAGCACCCGCGAACGTCGTAGCGCCAGGCGGTGACGCGGACGGCCCGCCCGGCCATGGTGACGGTGACACGGGCGTTGGTGGGCTTCATGAACTGCTCGACGGGCCAGTCCATGGGCTCCTCGCGCTGCCAGCCGTGGTCGAGCCGCTGGCGGAAATAGCCGCGCCGGGAGACGAGAGAGACGGCGACCATGGGGAGCCCGAGGTCGGCGGCGGAGCGGATGGAATCGCCGGCGAGCATCCCCAGACCACCGCTGTAGGTGGGGATGGACGGATCGACCCCGATCTCCATGGTGAAGTAGGCAACGCTGGGCAAGGGGGAGCTCCCGGCGCGGGGCGCGTCGTGCGACCCGCGTGCCCGTCATTCTTGGCCTGTGGAGGGTCTCAGGCGTTGGCGGCGGCGCGGGTTGGTTCGCGCAGAATTTTCCTGTCGCCGACGGGCTCGAAGCGGGCCTGGAAGAACCGGAGGAACTTGGGCTCGTGGGTGAAGCGCAGCCCGCTGATGCGCTGGGCGTTCTGGAAGAGCTCGATGACGCTCTCGGCGGTGACGTCCATGTGGGCCTGCGTGTAGACGCGTCGGGGCAGGGTGAGGCGGATGAGCTCGAGCTTGGGGAAGATGTTCTCGCCGGAGTCGGGGTTGCGTCCGGCCGAGACCGCCCCGCGCTCCATCGCGCGCACGCCGCTGTCCACGTACAGGGCGGCGGCGAGGGCCTGGGCGGGGAACTGGTCGCGGGGGATGTGGGGAAGGAACTTGGCGGCGTTGACGAAGATCCCGTGCCCGCCGATGGGTCGGACGATGGGCACGCCGGCGTCCATGAGGAGCTTGCCGAGGTACTCGACCTGCCCGATGCGGGCCTTCATGTGGTCTTCCTGGACGCTCTCGCGGATACCGATGGCCATGGCCTCCATGTCGCGCCCGGCGAGCCCGCCGTAGGTGTGCAGGCCCTCGAAGAGGACGACCATGTTGCGGGCCTGCTCGGCGAGGTCGTCGTCGTTGATGCTGAGCCAGCCGCCGATGTTGACCAGGGCGTCCTTCTTGGCCGAGCAGGTGCAACCGTCGGAGAGGGCGCAGATCTCGCGGAGGATGTCGGCGACGGAGGTGTGCTCGTAGCCGGGCTCGCGGCGCTGGATGAAGTAGGCATTCTCGACGGCGCGGGTGGCGTCGAGGAAGACGCGGATCCCGTGCTTCTGGCACAGGGCGCGGGTCTGGCGGAGGTTGGCCAGGCTGATGGGCTGCCCGCCGGCCATGTTGACGTTGCACTGAACGCAGAGGTAGGCGATCTTGGTCGCCCCGACGCGCTCGACGAGGTTCTCGAGCTTGCGCAGGTCGATGTTGCCCTTGAAGGGCCAGAGGTTGTCGGGGTCGTGGGCCTCGTCGCAGATCACGTCCACGAAGCGTCCGCCCGCCAGCTCCTGGTGGGCCTTGGTCGTGGTGAAGTACATGTTGCCCGCGACGAAGTCGCCGGGCTTGATGCACAGGCGGCTGAGGATGTGCTCGGCGCCGCGCCCCTGGTGCGTCGGGATCAGGTGCTTGTAGCCGTAGTGCTCGCGGATCGAGTCCTCGAGGTGGTAGAAGTTGACGCTGCCGGCGTAGGCCTCGTCGCCCATCATGATCCCGGCCCACTGGCGGTCGCTCATCGCGCTGGTGCCCGAGTCGGTGAGCAGGTCGATGTACACGTCCTCGCTCTTGAGCAGGAACGTGTTGTACCCGGCCTCGGCGACGGCCAGCTCGCGCTCGGCGCGGGTGGTCATCTTCAGGTGTTCGACCATCTTGATCTTGAACGGTTCGGCCCAGGAACGCTTGCCCATGAAACCCGCCTTGTGGTTGAAGGCCGAGCCCGGCGCGGGCGGCCTAATACAGGAGATGATACTCCGCAAGTCGCCATTGGGCGACCCCGCTCCGGATTCCAATCAGCGGTGGCCCGGCGTTCCCGCGTCAGGACTTGGCCGGGCGGATCGCGGAACGTGGGCGTACCAGCACGACAACGGACTTGGGGGCGGCGGGGATCGAGGTGGATTCGACCGGATCTTCCGAACCCGGGTCTCGGATGTCGTCGGGGCTGGGGCGGGAGGTGTCCACGGCCCGGTGCCAGGGGCCTGGTTCGGGGAAGGAGAAGTCCACGGGACGGTCGCCCATGTTGAAAGCGGCGAAGACGTCGTCGTCGTGGCAGCGCCCGCCCTGGAGGAGGAAGGCGAAGGCCCGAGCCTGGGGGGAGAAATCGACGGGACCGGCGGGCCCGAACCAGCGGACGTCCTCGCGCCAGAATCGGGGGCGGGCGATGGAGGGGTGGGCCTTGCGGAAGGCGATCATGGCCCGGAAGAACCGCCAGACCTCGCGGTGGGTATTGATGCGCGACCAGTCGAGCCACGTGGTTGGGGAGTCCTGGTTGTAGGGGTTGTTGTTCCCGCCCTGGGTTTGCAGGAACTCGTCGCCGGCGCGGAGCATGGGGGTGCCGTTGGAGAGGAGGAGGATGGCGCAGAAGTTCTTGGCCTGGCGCCGTCGCAGGGCGAGGACCTCGGCGGGCAGGTTGGGCCCGTCGCCCTCGTGCCCGCAGTTGGAGGAATCCTCGTCGGCGCCGTCCTTGTTGTCGTGCCCGTTGGCGTGGTTGTGCTTGCGGGTGAAGGCGAGGAGGTCGTAGAGGGTGAAGCCGTCGTGGCTGGTGATGAAGTTGACGCTCTGGGCGGGGCGGTAGACGAGGGGCCCGGTGTCGGGGAAGAGGTCGTCGCTGCCGTAGAGGCGCTGCATGGCGGCGCCCACGAGCCCCGTGTCGCCCCGCACGAAGCGCCGCATGGTGTCGCGGTAGGCGCCGTTCCACTGCCAGGCGCTGGGGATGGGGAACGACTTGCCCAGCAGGTACCCGCCCGCGGCGTCCCAGGGCTCGACGATGTGGCGCACGGCATCGAGCTCGCGCACCGCCATGGCGGCGACGGCGGCGTGGGGCTCGGCGCGGAAGCCCCCGTCGGCGGAGCGCATCACGACGCTGGCCAGGTCGTGGCGGAACCCGTCGACGTGCATCTCGTCGATCCAGTAGCGCATGGAGTCGATGACCAGGCGCCGGGCTTCGGGGTTGTTCCCGTTGAGCGAGTTGCCCGTGCCCGAGAAGTTGCGGTAGGGGTCCTCGGGGTTGTCGCCCACGACGTAGTACGAGTCGTAGTCGATCCCCTTGAGGCTGTAGGTCGGGTGGTCGAGGTCGCCCTCGGCGGTGTGGTTGTGCACCGCGTCGATCAGCACCTCGATGCCGGCGCGGTGCATCGCCTTGACCATCGCGCGGAACTCGTCCTTGGCGCCGAAGGGGCCCGAGACGTCGTGGTCGACCGCGTATTCGCGGTGGACGGCGAAGAAGGACAGGGGCATGTAGCCCCAGTAGTTGCCCTCCTGGGGGTCGAACTGGAAGACGGGCATGAGCTCGATGGCGGTGATGCCCAGGGAGGTGAGGTAGGGGATCTTGTCGATGAGCCCGGCGAACGTCCCGCGCTTGGAGTCGGGAATCCCCGAGGACGGGTGCTTGGTGAAGCCGCGCACGTGCAGCTCGTAGATGATGAGGTCCGAGGGGCCGTGGTTGGGGCGTTGGTCGTGCCCCCAGTCGAACGGACCGTGCGTCCGAGGCAAGACTCCCAGCGGTGCACGCCCGTCGTTGGGGCCGGGCACGACGGCGGCCCGACGGTCGAAACCCTGGGGGAAGAAGACGGCCGGGGCGTAGGGATCGAGGAGGACCTTGTCGGGGTCAAACGCGTAGCGATGGCGACCGCTGGTGCTCTTGGCGGGGCCCTCGACGCGGTAGGCGTAATAGACGGCGTTGGGGATCTCGCGGGCGGGAATGCGGCAGTGCCACCACGGCCCGGTGCGGTTGTGGATCGGGTCGAGCTTGCGCTCGAGGAGCGGGGCGGCGAGGTCCTCGCGGGCGTAGATGAGGAGGGTGACGCCCGTGGCCCGGCGCGAGGCCAGGGAGAAATTCCAGGCGTGCCGCTCCGAGCAATAGCTGGGCCCCGGCGGGGCGGGGGAACCTTCGATGGCGGACCAGTCGTTCATGGTGGAGGTCGGGGTGCTGAATGCGGGTGACAGGGGTCGAACCTGCACGCCCTTGCGGGCACGGGAACCTAAATCCCGCGCGTCTGCCAATTCCGCCACACCCGCGGGTGATGGTACGGGAGTGGCGGTCCGGAAGGGCGCGGGCCGATAGCAGGAAAAGGCCGGCGCAATTCCGGCCGGAATGGAAGGAACGCGATGGGTAGCACGCAGACATCATCGAGCATGGCGCCGGTCTTCTTGCGCCTGGGCCTTGGGCTGGTGTTCATCTGGGCGGGGCTGGGCAAGGTGATGACCACGATGAACGTGACGGGCGAGGACGCGGCGATCTTGGCGAACATGGGCGTGGTGACGCCCGGCGGCACGCCCGCGGGTTCCACACCCGAGGCTCCCCAGGGCGAGGCCCCCAAGCCGGCGCCGGGAGCGAGCCGGGCCGCGCCGGGGGAATCGCGCGGCACACCCCGCGGGACGGCGACGGCCGCGCCCGACCCCACGGGCCCGGCCTTGCCCGAGTTGATGCAGGTCGTGCGCGTATCGGAGAGGACGTACACGGCGGCGGACTTTCCCGACCCGGTGGGCGTCAAGCCCGTCTACATGCTGGCGCTGAGCCTCAAGAAAGCGGCGACGCCCGATGGGAAGGGGTCGATGGTGCTCTGGCCCGGGGCCTTGGCCCACGGGAGCTGGCCGGTCTGGACGGCGTGGGCGGTGACGTGGGCCGAGATCGGGGGCGGGGCGCTGGTGCTGGTGGGGCTGCTCACGCGGATCGGGGCTTTGGCGCTGGGCGGCGTGATGCTGGGGGCCATCTGGCTGACGCAGGTGGGACCGGCGTTGCAGTCGGGCAACACACGCCTGGGCTTCCTGCCCAACCACGACGTGTTCGACGGTCAGGCGTGGCAGATGCTGCTGGTGCAGTTCACGCTGCTCTGCTCGGCCCTGGCGCTGGCGGCGGCCGGAAGCGGTTGCCTGTCGCTGGATCGGGCGATCTTCGGCGGCAAGGGCGAGGCCAAGCCCGCGGCGCCCAAGCCGGCGGCGTAGGACGCTGTGGTGAAATCCCTCAGCAGCCGCCCTCGTAGTGCACGAGGAAGTAGATCAGGTCGCTGATGTCCACGCCGGCGTCGGGCGTGCCGGTCATCGAGCCGTCGTCGAGGTCGGCGGTCGCGGCGCCGAGTTCGTACTGGGCGAGGAAGTAGAGGAGGTCGCTGATGTCCACCCCGCCGTCGGGGGTGCCGGTCAAGGTGCCGTTTTCGAGGTCGGCGGGGCAGCGCGGGACGATGGTGAGGGACGCGGCGGCACTGGTCATGTCGCCGCAGGTGTTGGAGGCGACGCAGTCGTAGGCGCCGGCGTCGGCGTTGGTGAGGGCGGAGAGGGTGAGGGTGGGCGACGTGGCGCCGGCGACGCGCCCGGGAGAGTCGAGCAGGGGAAGGGCGTTGCGGCGCCATTGGTAGGTCGGGGCGGGGTCACCGCTGGCGGAGACGGAGAACGCGACGGCCGCGCCGGCGCAGATGGAGGCATCGGAGGGGTTCTGATCGAAGGTGGGCAGGACGCAGGTGGGGTCGAAGGCGTCGAAGAGGGCCTGGGCCTCGAGGGCGGCCTTGAGCGCCGCGCCGGCGGGGGAGTAGTGGACGCCGTCGGATGTGAACACGTTGAGGTGGGCGCCGTCCCAGAGGTGCTCTTCGGTGAGCCGGCGGGTGTTGACGGCGCAGACGTTGGTGAGCTCCTGGGCGAGGGCGTGGGCGACGCCGGCGTAGCGGTCGAAGGTGTCGGCGTTCCAGACCTGGATGTCACGTCGCGGGTCGCCGAGGATGATGACGGGGAAACCTGGACCGAGCGCGGCGCGGAGCTGGGCGATGATGGCTCCGAGGTCGTCGTGGAAGGCCTGGGGCGATCGACCGTTGGCGGCGTCGTTGGCGCCGTAGGCCAAGAAGGCGACGTTGGGCGCGAAGGTCCGGAGGAGGTCGAGCCAACCGGGGTGATTGGTCACGAGGCTGGTGGCCGTGTATCCGCCCGCGCTCATGCTGGAGATGCTCCAGCCGCTGGGGTCGACGGTGCCGATGAACTGGGCGGCGATGAGGTCGGTGAGCCTGGCGGGGTCCGAGCCGTAGAGCTCGACCTGCATGTAGGGCTGCCCGGCGAAGGCGAGGGGCCCGAAACGATGGCGAAGCAAGGCCGGGGTTGGGCTCTGGAGCCCGAGGTTCGAGGTGAGCGTGGCGGTCGTGGGGCGGTAATAGCTCGGGGCGTGCGTGGGCGACGGCGTAACGCGGCAGACGATCTCGCCGCTGCTGGCATTGGTGGCGGCGTACACGTCCAGGTACACGTCCGTGCCGCGCTTGAAGTACTCCGTGCCGGTGTGGAGCATGGCCGCGGGGTCGGTGTCGTGGGCGTCATGCTGGAGCATGACCAGGCAGCCGTACCACTGGTTGTTGTTGACGTTGTTGCCGCTGGTGGTGGAGCACGTTGCGGGGCTGCTGTTGGGGGGAAGCTGGGCGAGGGGCAGGCGTGAGGGCGAGGGGCCGGGGGCGGCGCTGAAAAGGCGCACGAGCCAGTCGCCCCAGGGCGCGCCCCCGCCGGTGCTTCCGAACACGCCGGTGAGGGGCGTCTCCGGAGCGTTGGCGTAACGACGGAAGAACTCATAGTTGAGGCGAGGCATGTACCTGACGCCCTGGCCTCCGGGGCTGGTTTCCTGCGAGTCGCCGAGCATGACGGCGCGGACGGCGTGGGAGCGCGCCCCGGTGAAGAGGTTCTGGAAAACCGTCGGGGATTGGGTGCTGACGTACGGGACTTCGGAGTAGGTGAGGTACGTCTGGGCGGCCGAGCAAGGCGCCAGCGCGAGCAGCACGCCCAGAGCGACCCTGGGGCGTACGGGCATCGGTGCGGCGGCGAAGCCGCGGACCTTCCTGGACACTTGGAGCCCTCCCCGAGCGATGATCCAACGAGGTAACCTCAATAGGAGTACCGGACGGTCGCGGCTTTGTCAACGGGCTGCCCGGCCGGCACGGCGCGAAGATCCCCCGACCCGATCGAGTCCCCAGTCACACGAGGCGGAGGCCGTATCAGCCGACCAGCGAGCGCCGGCCGTTGAGGTCCTATAACATGGAATGGCAAGTTCGCGGGGCCGACGGGCTGGCCGCCAAGGATGTAGCCTGTTCGCAACCAAGCTCCCGCGGGGGCGTCGGACGCCTCGGAGAGCAGAAAGAAAGCGAGAAGAGACCATGAAGGTGATTCTTCGGGGATTGGTGGCGGCGGCGGTGGGCGTGGCGCTGGGGTCGATCCTGGGTCTGGGGCGGAAGGCTCCCGATCCAATCCGGATCGGGCACTACGGGTCGATGACCGGCTCGGAGGCCACGTTCGGGCAGTCGACGAGCAATGGGATCAAGCTGGCGATCAAGGAGTTCAACGCCAAGGGCGGGCTGAACGGGCGGTTGATCGAGCTGAAGGAGTACGACACGCGCGGCGACGCCGGGGAGGCGAAGCTGGCGGTGGAGCGCCTGGTCAAGAGCGACAAGGTGGCGGCGGTGCTGGGGGAGGTGGCGAGCAAGCTGAGCCTGGCGGGCGGGCCGGTCTGCCAGGAGGCCGGCGTGCCCATGATCACGCCCAGCTCGACGAATCCGCGCGTGACGCAGATCGGGGACATGATCTTCCGGGTGTGCTTCATCGATCCGTTCCAGGGGTACGCGGGGGCGAAGTTTGCGCGGGAGAACCTGAAGGCGAAGTCGGCCGCGGTGCTGGTGGACCAGGCGCAGGCCTACGCGGTGGGGTTGGCGGCGGAGTTCACGACGAATTTCAAGAAGATGGGCGGGACGATCGCGACGGAGCAGACGTACACGGGCGGGGCCCAGGACTTTACGGCCCAGCTGACGAGCATCCGCTCGGCCAGGCCCGACGTGATCTACATCCCCGGGTACTACACGGACGTGGGGAACATCGCGCTGCAGGCGCGGAAGGTGGGCATCACGGTCCCGCTGCTGGGCGGGGACGGGTGGGACAGCGAGGAGCTGGCGAAGATCGGCAAGGACGCGATCGAGGGGTGCTACTACACGAACCACTACGCGCCGGACCAGCCCGACGCGAAGGTGCAGGAGTTCATCAAGGCGTACCGGGCGGAGTTCGGCGGGTCGACGCCCGACGGGCTGGCGGCGCTGGGGTACGACGCCGCGAAGATCCTGTTCGACGCGATGGGACGGGGCAAGGGCCTCGGGGGCAAGGACCTCCGCGACGCCATCGCGGGGACGAAGGGCTTCCCGGGGGTGACGGGCTCGATCACGATCAACGCCCAGCGCGATGCCACGAAGAGCGCCGTGGTGGTGGAGATGGCGGGCGATCCGCCCGCGCCGAAGTACGTGAGCACGGTCAAGCCGGAGTGACCTCGGCGGACGATATCGGCGTGCCGTTGCGTTCGAAGCGGTGAGGCATCTGCTAAACTCAGCCCCCACCGCGGGCGTGGTGCTCGCGGCGGAGCGAGGGCGGCGGGCGGTGGCTGATTTCTACCAAACCCTGATCGCGGCGGTGGCGGTGGGGAGCTTGTACGCGCTCGTGGCGCTGGGCTACACGCTCGTGTACGGGGTGCTGAAGTTCATCAACTTCGCGCACTCGGACGTGTTCGTGCTGGGGGCCTGGACGAGCTTTACGGGCGCGCTGGTCATCGCCACGCGGATGGGGATCGAGCCCGACCGGGCGCCGTGGTGGGTGGGCGTGGTCGTCGTGCTGCTGGCGATTGCGGTGTGTGGGACGACGGCGTTCCTGGTGGAGCGGTTCGCCTACCGCCCCCTGCGCCGTGCGCCGCGACTCAACGTGCTGATCACGGCCATCGGCGTCTCCCTGCTGCTGCAGAACGTGGGTCAGATTCCCGGGGCGCCCGTGGCCCGCGGCCCGGAGCGGCAGGTGGTGAAGGCGGACGCGGAGCTGACGCCCGCCGAGCGCGAGCGGGTCGTGGAGGTGCGGGACGGGAAGGCGACGCTGCGGGCGCCGGGCGACCCTCTGGCGACGGTGCCGTTCGGGGCCATCCCGCGGAGCATGCCCAGGCTGCTGCCCGACGCGGTGCTCAACGAGGCGCTGGTGGCGAGCGGGGCGATGTCCGGCGGAAGCCGGCGCGGGGTGGTGAGGCTGGACCGGGAGGTCACGATCCGCGACGGCGGGCAGTACCGGCTGGAGGTGGAGCGCGACGGGCCGGAGCGTCGGCGGGACAGCCTGAACGTGGCGTCCGAGGCGGGGACGTACGCGCCGGGGTCCGAACTGGCGACGCAGCCGCGGCGCAGCGCGGCGGAGGTGGAGGGGGCGCGGTACCGGCTATTGCAGGCGCCGCTGGTGCCGATCCACCTGGTGGACGTGCTGATCGTGGGGAGCTCGCTGGTGCTGATGCTGGGCCTGCAGTTCCTGATCTTCCGGACGAAGATCGGCGCGGGGATGCGGGCGGTGTCGTTCAACTTCGAGATCGCCTCGCTCATGGGCGTGAACGTCAATTTCATCATCAGCTTCACGTTCGTGCTGGGGGCGAGCCTGGCCGGGGCGGCGGCGTTCCTGTACGCCAACAAGTACCCCGGGTTGAACCAGACGGCCCACGGGATCTGGGTGCTGCTGGGGCTGAAGGCCTTCGTGGCGGCGGTGGTGGGCGGGATCGGCAACATCCGCGGGGCGGTGCTGGGCGGGTTCCTGATCGCGGGGATCGAGTTCTTCGGCTCGCGCTACGTGAGCACGGAGCTCAAGGACGTGTACGTGTTCGGGCTGCTGATCCTGGTGCTGCTGGTGCGGCCCAGCGGGCTGCTGGGCTCGACGGTGAGGGAGAAGGTCTGAGCGATGCGCACGCTGGCCCAGCACATCGCCGACGTGCCCCGCGAGCGGGCCCTGCGCCCCGGGCTGATGCTCGGGCCGTGGATCGCGTGCGTCGTGGTGGCGCTGGCCGTCTCGTACGGAGCGCCGGCGGTGCTCAACGACTACTGGGTGAACGTCCTGCGGCGCGTGGGGGTGTTCATCGTCGCGGCGGTGTCGCTCAACATCGTCAACGGGTGCGCCGGGCAGTTCTCCATGGGGCACGCGGGGTTCATGGCGGTGGGGGGGTACGTCGCGGGCGCGACGACCTACTACGGGTCGCTGCTGCTGCACGGATCGGTGAACGACCCGGCCTTCCACGCCCAGGGCGTGGGGCTGATGCTGGGCGGGATCGTGCTGGGGGCGATGGTCGCGGCGCTGTTCGGCTACCTCGTCGGGCTGCCGTCCCTGCGATTGCGGGGGGACTACCTGGCGATCGTGACGCTGGGCTTTGGCGAGATCATCCGGGTGCTGCTGGAACTGACGAGCGCGCAGGTGGACAACGCGGCGGCGATCCGCGACGACCCCGCGATGATGCTCCGCTTCCCGCTCAACGGGCCCACCGGCTTCTTCGGGATCCCCTCGTACGCGACGCTCTTCTGGATCTTTCTGTGCGTCGCGCTGACGTGCGTGGTGGCGTATCGCGTCAAGCAGAGCAGCAGCGGGCGGGCGTTCCTGTCGATCCGCGAGGACGAGGTCGCCGCGCGCTCGATGGGCATCGACCTGACGCGGTACAAGGTGCGGGCGTTCGTGCTGGCGGCGTTCTTCGGGGGGATCGCCGGGGGGCTCTACTCGCACACGGGCGTGAACCCCTCGCCCACGGACGCGGGGTTCGCGCGGTCGTTCGACATCATCATCATGGTGGTCCTGGGCGGGCTGGGGTCGATCAGCGGATCGGTGCTGGCGGCGATCATCCTGGTGCTGCTGCCCGAGTTGCTGCGCGACCTGCAGCAGTACCGGCTCGTGGTCTACGCCCTGGTGCTGATCCTCATGATGATCCTGAGGCCCCAGGGGCTGCTGGGCGTGCGGGAGATCTGGGACCTCGGGGCCTGGCGAAAACGGGGCGCGAAGGGGGGCCGGGCATGAGCCGCCCACTCCTGGACGTCGAGGGCATCGGCATCAGCTTCGGCGGGTTGAGGGCCGTGCAGGACCTGACGCTGCGCGTCCCCGCGGGCGCGCTGCATGGGCTGATCGGTCCCAACGGGGCGGGGAAGACGACGGCGTTCAACCTGCTGACGGGCGTGTACGAGTGCCAGGCGGGGACGATCTGCCTCGATGGCGCGCGCCTCGACGGGCTGAGGCCCCACGAGATCGCGCGGGCGGGGCTCTCGCGGACGTTCCAGAACATCCGGCTGTTCGGCGAGCTGAGCGTGCTGGACAACGTGCGCCTGGCGTGCCACGTGCGCGGGCGGCACAGCGTGCTGCGCACGATGCTGCGAACGCCCTGGTTCGTGGCGCAGGAGCTCGCCATGCAGGCCCGGGCGATGGAACTGCTCTCGATCTTCGGGCTCGAGCGCGTGGCGCGGGAGCAGGCCAAGAACCTTCCCTACGGCGACCAGCGGCGCGTGGAGATCTGCCGCGCCCTGGCCACGGAGCCCAAGGTGCTGCTCCTGGACGAGCCGGCGGCGGGGATGAACCCCAGCGAGAAGAACACCCTGGCCGAGTCGATCCGGTCGATCCGGGATCGCTTCGGGCTGGCGGTGCTGCTGATCGAGCACGACATGGGGCTGGTGATGAAGATCTGCGAGCGCATCACGGTGCTCGACTACGGGCAGACGATCGCGGAGGGCCCGCCCGAGGAGATCCAGAAGAACCCGAAGGTGATCGAGGCGTATCTCGGAGTGGCGGAAGAGGGCGAGCCGCGAGCCGCGAGCCGCGAACCGGGTGGGGACCGTGACTGACGGCGTTGATTCGTGGCAGTTCCAGGAGGCAACGCATGGGGTCGATCAACTCGTTTCGCGACTTGGTCGTCTGGCAGAGGTCGATGGACCCTGCGGTGTGCGTCTACAAGTGGACCGCGGGTTTCCCGGATTATGAGCGATACGGGATGATCTCTCAGATGCGGCGGTCCGCAGCGTCTGTACCCAACAACATCGCCGAAGGTTGGGGAAAGGGGACGACCCGGCTCTTCCTGCGGCCATTGCGCGACGCGCGGGGATCTCTGGCGGAACTGGAAACCCAGATCGAACTTGCTGCCCGCGTGCTCGATCGCCAGGCATCGGTCGAGATCTTGGACCTGCGAGCCCGCAGCGCTCAACTTGTTCAGGCGCTCATGAACAGCCCTGAGGCGAAGTTGCAGGAAGACGAAGGCGAGCGCGGGGGGAGGGACGCTTGACGAACGCACTCTTCATCTTCTCCGGTTCGCGGTTCGCGGTTCGCGGCTCACGCCGCCCGGAGGCGGACCATGCTTGACATCCGCAGCCTCACCGTGAACTACGGCGCGATTCGCGCGCTGCAGGGGGTTTCGCTCTCGGTCGCGTGCGGGGAGATCGTCACCCTCATCGGGGGCAACGGGGCCGGCAAGACCACCACGCTGCGGACGATCTCGGGCCTGGTCCGGGCGGCGTCGGGGTCCATCTCCCTCGAGGGGAGGCCCATCGACCGCCTGGCGCCCCACGAGATGGTGCGCCTGGGCATGGCCCACTGCCCCGAGGGGCGAGGCATCTTCCCGAACATGAGCGTCGCCGAGAACATCGAGCTGGGCGCGTACGCGCGCCGGGACCACGCCGAGACTTCGAGGGATCGCGAGCGGGCCCTGACGCTCTTTCCCCGCCTGCGCGAGCGCCTGGCCCAGGTCGCCGGCACGCTCTCGGGGGGCGAGCAGCAGATGCTCGCCATCGCTCGGGCGATGATGGCCCGTCCCCGCCTGCTGCTCATGGACGAGCCCAGCCTGGGGCTGGCGCCCCAGATCGTGCAGGTGATCTTCCGGATCATCCGGGAGATCAATGCCGCGGGGACGACCATCCTGCTCGTGGAGCAGAACGCCCACATGGCCCTGAAGGTCGCCAATCGGGCCTACGTGCTGGAGGTGGGTCGGATCGTGATGGAGGGGTCCGCCCAGGAGCTGGCGGCCAGTGATGCGGTGCGCAAGGCGTACCTGGGGGTGGGGTAGGGATCAGTCCGGCGAAGGGCCGTCGCCGGGGGAGGAGAGGAGCACCTGGCGCGGCCGCGGGGCGGGTTGGAGCCTGGGTGCGACCCGCCCTTGGGCACGAAGGAATGAACCCGCGAGCGGGTCGGCGGCGTACATCCCCTCGATGACGACGGGGGCGAAGACCAGGCGGTCTTGCCCGGCGCAGCCGGCCAGGGTGAGCAGGGTCAGGGCAAGGGCCGGGGTGCGAAGCCGACGCATGGCGGGCGTCCTCCTGGGGTTCCAGGAGGGGCATCGGCCAGCGAATCGGGCGACTTGGCGGGCCGGTGGAGGCGGCAGGGCGAAAGGTGTGTTATCGGAGGGCGCAGGCCCGAGCACTTGACGCTCGGGCTGGTGGGCCTTAGGTTGCTGCCCTGGCCCGCGATGCGGACGGGCGATGCCGCGCGCACGGCGGTGCTTCTCCGGACCTGGGGGGGCGCCCGGCGGCTGGACGGAGCGGGGCGGGAGCCCCCTCCGAGGGCCCCATGAAGAGGAAACGGCGATGACCTACAGACCTTGGCTCGCGGGTAGATCAGGACGCCCCGGAACGTGGACGCGGGGCGGGGGGCGGGCGGGGCTGGCCGCGGCCGGGCTGGTGCTGGCGTGTTCGGCGGGCGCGGCCCGGGGACAGGGAGTGCCCGGTGTGCCCGGGACGCCGCCGGACAAGCCGGGGGTTGGGGCGCCGATGGACGTGAACCAGCCCGGGGCCAAGCCCGAGCGAGCGCCGGCGGGGGCGGGCGCGGAAGGCGCGACGTACCAGGTCACGAGGTTCGAGCTGCGGTACCACGAGGAGCACGCGGACCAGCCGCCGGTGGCGGACGTGGGCGAGGCGCGGGTGAAGCTGGGGGTGGGGGAGGATGGGAACTTCACGGCGTACCGCCCTGGGCTGGCGTCGGTGACGATGCGGGTGGCGGACGTGATCGAGGGGGCGTCGGCGCGCTTCGATCACGGGGCGGTGCTGGCGGTGGCGCAGGGGCTGGTGGAGGAGTACTACCGGCTGGGATATCGCGGGGTGATGGTGCAGCCGGACCCGGAGGACATCGACGAGACGGGGAAGGACCTTCGGACGCGCGATCGATCAACGCTGCGGATGGTGGTGTGGATGGGTCGGGTGGGGCGGGTGGTGAGCTTCGCGTCGGGCCCGCGCCTGGGGGCGGAGTCGGCGACGGAGGACCAGGTATCGGCGCGGTACGACAGCCCTGACCGGGTGCACCGGCGCATCCGGGGGCAGAGCCCGATCCAGAGGGGCGACCTGCTGCGGGCCGACCGGGTGGACGAGTTCGTGGCGCGGCTGAACCGGCATCCGGGCCGGCAGGTGCGAGCGGACATGGCGCCGCTGGCGGGCCCGGAGAACGCGGAGCTGGCGGAGCTGACGTACCGGATCTACGAGGCCAAGCCCTGGTCGGTGTATGGGCAGGTTTCCAACACGGGGACGAGGCAGACCAACGAGTGGCGTGAGCGGGTGGGCTTCGTGCACAACCAGCTGACGGCCCACGACGACGTGGTTCGGGCGGACTATGTCACGGGCGGGTTCGACCAAACGCACGCCCTGACGGGCTCGTACGAGTTCCCGTTGTTGTCGGACCGGATCCGGACGCGCCTGTACGGGAGTTACAGCAAGTTCGACGCGTCGCAGGTGGGCCTGGCCGGGGAGACGTTCAGCGGGGAGACGTGGCAGGGCGGGGGCGAGGTGACGTGGCTGGCGTTCCAGCAGCGGGACTGGTTCGTGGACGCCCAGGGCGGGCTGCGCTGGGAGAGCGTGCGCGTGGAGGACACGCTGCTGGGGACGCGCGGCAACGGGGCGTTCGTGATCCCGTACCTGGGAGCGCGCGTGGAGCGCGCGACGGCGGCCTCGAGCACGAGCGGGGGCCTGTCGCTGGAGACGAACCTGTCGTCGCTGAGCCAGGGGACGCTGGACGGACTGGGGCGGCTGGACTGCGACGCGCGCTGGGTGGCGCTCAAGTACGACGCGCAGCACTCGATGTACCTGACGCCGACGCTGGGCGTGGGGCACAGCCTGGCGCAGGAGGTGGTGGCGCGTCTGCGCGGGCAGTTCAGCTTCGGGAGCCGCCTGATCGCCAACGAGCAGGACGTGGTGGGGGGGATGTACACGGTGCGCGGGTATCGGGAGAGCGCGTCGGCGGGGGACTCGACGGTGGTGGCGAGCCTGGAGTACCGGTTCCACGTGCCGCGGGCGTTCACGGTGACCGAGCCGGGGCAGATCCGGTCGCGCAAGATGACGACGATGTGGCCTTTCGGGGAGGGCTTCCGCTGGGCCCCGCAGGAGCCGCTGGGAACGACGGACTGGGACTGGGTGGTGAAGGGCTTTGTGGACGTGGGGCAGACGACCAAGGCCCACGCGTTGACGGGTGAGAAGGGGCAGACGCTGGTGGGTGCGGGGCTGGGGATGGAGCTGTCGCTGCGGAGCAACGTGAGCATGGGCGTGGACTTGGGCTTTGCGCTCAAGGGCACGGACGAGCCGGGCAACAGCGTGAAGGCGGGCTCGAGCCGCGTGCACTTCGTGCTGACGATGCTGTACTGAGCCGGTCGGAAGGCGTGGGTCGAGGGGGCAGCGCGGGTCGGGGCAATCGGGGGTCGGGTCGGGCGAGTCAGGAGAATGGACCATGAAGAACGGCGCGAAGGCGGGCAAGGTGCGTCTGGTGGGTCAGCGTGGTGCGCGGGGCTTGCTGACCCGGGCGGAGTGGACGGCGACGTGGTCGGCCTTGTCGCTGGCGGCGGTGGCGCAGGGCGGGCCTACGGGCGAGCAGGTCGTCCGCGGAGACGTGCGCTTCGAGCGTCGCGGGAATGAGACGCTGATCTATGCCGGGCGGAACTCGATCATCCGCTATCGCGGGTTCGACATCGCGCGGGGCGAGACGGTGCGGTTCGTGCAGCCCGACGCGGGCTCGCGGGTGCTCAATCGGATCGACAGTGCTGCGCCGACGCGGATCGACGGCAACCTGTTCGCCAACGGGCGGGTGTACCTGATCAACCCGGCGGGGGTGTACTTCGGTCAGGGCGCGGTGGTGGACGTGGCGGGGCTGTACGCCGGGGCCGCGCGGATGACGGACCGGGACTTCCTGGGCAACGTGAACCGGTTCACGGGGGGCACGGGGGCGGTGGTGAACGAGGGTCGGATCGAGGCGGGGCTGGTGGCCCTGGTGGGCGGGCAGGTGGCGAACCTGGGGGCGATCGTGTCGCCGCAGGGGACGGTGATCATGGCGGCCGGTCGTGACGTGCTGGTGGGTCCGCGGGGCGGCAACGTGCAGGTGCGTCTGACGCCGGGGGGCACGGGCGCGCCGGCGAGCGTGACCAACGCGGGGACGATCGAGGCCCGGGGCGGGCGGGCGACGATGGCGGCCGGGGACGTCCTGGGCGCGGCGATGTTCAACACGGGGCGGATCAGCGCCAGTTCGGTGCGTGTGGAAGGCGTGGGCGCCAGCGACGTGCGCGTGGGCGGGACGATCGACGCGACCAACGCGCGGGGCGCGGGCGGCGACGTGCGGATCCTGGGCCGGCACGTGGCCCTGGAGGGCGCGGCGATCGACGCGTCGGGCGCCGGCGGGGGCGGGACGATCGTGGTGGGCGGGGGCGTGCGGGCGAGCGAGGAGACGAGCGTGGACGCGGGAAGCGTGCTGCGTGCCGACAGCACGGGCGACGCGGACGCGGGGCGGGTGACGGTGTGGTCGGACGGGACCACGCGGTTCGACGGTCGGATCGAGGCGCGGGCGCAGGGCGCGACGGGCAAGGGCGGGAGGGCGGAGGTCTCCGGCAAGGAGCACCTGGCCATGGGTGGGCACGCGTACCTGGGGGGCCAGAGCGGCGCGGGCGAGTTGCTGCTGGACCCGGGCTCGGTGAGCATCGTGGACGGGCCCAACACGGGCCCGGGCGGCTCGCTGGATGTCTTCAACGACGCGTGGGTGATCGACCAGCTCAACACGGGCGGGGCGAACCTGACGATCTCGACGACGAACTCGACCAACGCGGCGACCGAGGACCTGAGCGTCGCGGGGGCCGCGGACATCTCCTGGAACAGCGCCATGGGGCTGACGCTGGTGGGGAACAACTCGGTGACGATCGCCGGGACGATCACCAACGCGGGGACGGGCGGGCTGACGCTCCAGGGCGGGAGCGTGGCGGTGAACGGCGCGGTGAGCGTGGGCGGGGCGTTCGCCAGCTCGGGGACGAGCTTCGCGAGCACGGCGGCGATCCAGTCCGGCGCGGGCGTGACGCTGACGCACACGGGCACGGTGGGCGTCGGGGCGAACGTGACGGCGGCGACGGGCTTCGCGAGCGTGAACGCGGGCGCGGGCGGGACGTTCACCTCGACGGGCTTCACGATCGACGCGGGCACGGGCGACGTGGCCATCACGCACGCGGGCGACAGCGTCGACCTCGGCGCGCTGACCACCACGGGCGCGGTGGCCGTCACCGGCTCGGGCGTGACGCAGGCGGGGACGGCGAACGTGGGGAGCTACGACATCACGGCCACGGGGCTGGTGACCGTGGGTGGCGCGATCACGGCGACGCGCGCGGCGGGGTTCAGCGCCAGCGGCGACGGGTTCACGAGCAGCGCGGGGATCACGGCGAGCAACGCCTCGGGGCGCATCCAGGTCAACTCCTCGGCCGGCAACATCGCGGTGGGCGGGCTGCTGCAGTCGGGGGCCGGGGGGATCACGCTCAACGCGTTCTCCGGGGGGCAGATCACGCAGGGCGCGGGCGCGACGGCGAGCAACGGGGGCCAGTACACGGCCCGCGCGGGCGGGCAATTCACGCTGGGCGCGAGCGTGGCGGCGTCGCAGGCGAGCATCCGCGGCGGGGCCGACGGGACGGGCAACGTGGTGCTGGGCGCCGGCACGATCAGCGCGGATTCGATCTCGCTGCGCGCCGGGGATGGCGTCGGCGGCGGCGGGGACGCGGCGCTGGTGGACCTCACGGGCAACCCGACCTTCCGCGACCTGGGGGGGACGACGCACCCGGGCACGTTCACGCTGCGCCAGGACGCGAGCCTGGCGGACGCGGGGATCCCCGCGCTGGCGCGGTTCCAGGGCGGGGACGTGGGCGGGATGTTCTACGTGCTCCAGTCCGACGCGGGCGCGGTAACGCTCTCGACGGGCGCGAAGGTGGCCAACACCAACCTGACGCTGTCGGGGCTGACGGGCGTGTCGATCGGGACGGACCTGGTCCTGCCGTCGCTGCACGTGTCCGGCCCGACGACCCTGTCGGGCGACGTGAACGCGGGCAACGGGACGGTGGTGTTCAACGGCGCGGTGGCCCTGGGCAGCGCGACGCGGAGCATCAACGGCGGGGACGTCACGCTGGCGGGCGGGGCGTCGTCCACGGGGGGCGGGCTGTTCATCGCCGAGAGCGGGTCGCTGACGATCGGCGGGGCGGTGGTCCTGACGGGGGCCGGGGACTTTGTCCAGGTCGGGAGCGGGACGCTGACGCTGAACGCCGGCATCAGCACGCAGAACCGGCCGATCTCGATCGCGGCGCCGGTGGTGGTGGGCGCGAGCGTGGAGCTGAACGCGGGCAGCTCGAACCTGGGCCTGGGCTCGAGCGTGGGCATCGGCGCGCACGCGCTGACGCTGACGGGAGACGGGATCGACCTGGCGGGCGGGGCGGGGAGCGTCACGGGCGGCGGGGGGCTGCTCGTGCTCCAGGCGTTCACGAACTCGCTGAGCATCGGGGTCAACGGCGGGCCCGGGGCGCTGCAGATCTCGATCAACGATCTCAATGCCATCGGGGCCGGGCTGGGCGGGCTGATCATCGGGCGCGACGGCGGGACCCACGCCATCGACGTGGGCGGCGGGACGTTCGCGCAGGAGACGATGTTCCGGGCCAACGGCGCGGGCGGGACGATCAAT